>NZ_JBAKHT010000043.1:0-35057 GCF_036906755.1 Micromonospora sp. CPCC 206171
CCCAGGCTCGATGGGGGTCGAGCGGGTGCAAGCACCACGACGGCGCTCAAAGAATTCAAGGGGAAAGTCTTCGCCCCGGCAGGCTTCACGAGCGGGGGCTCGGCGCCGGGTCCATGGGTAACGACCGGCGGCCCACCATCATTCCGGGGGCCCGCATCCCGGGCCGGCCACTCGATTGGGCCAGGCCAGCGGGCTTGCTGCTGCGATCGTCCAGGTGATGTAACGACGCCGGCCCGGCCGCCATTCCGCCGCCAGGGTGCCCCCGGTCACGGGATCGTGGATCCGATCCGGGCATGAACCGGACCTTGATCGACACCGTTTCGCCGAGATGGCGGTCTACACGCCGATCCGACACCGCCACGACGGCGACATGGATGCCTGATGCCCCCACACCCCGCGAGTGACGCAGCGCGTGGGAACGTGACGCCGGACACATACGAAACGATCCGGTTCCGTATCGAAACTCGAACCCGTACGCTCGGCTCGTTTACGAGTCTGACTCGTATCGTAATTCACGGTACGGGCACGCCGGGGGGAGAACCGGACACATGGAACCGCACGAGAACACCGGACATCCGCGGCGGTGGGGGATCCTCGCGGTGCTGGTGATCAGCCTGCTCGTCGTCGTCCTCGACAACACCATCCTCAACGTCGCACTGCGCACCCTCGCCGACCCGGTGCACGGCCTCGGCGCCAGTCAGGGCGAGCTGGAGTGGTCGATCAACTCCTACACGCTGGTCTTCGCCGGGCTGCTGTTCACCTTCGGCGTGCTCGGTGACCGCTTCGGTCGCCGCCGCTTCCTGCTGATCGGGCTGGTGCTGTTCGGCCTGGCCTCACTGCTGTCGGCGTACGCGCAGGATCCCGGCCAGCTGATCGCGGCCCGCGCCCTGATGGGCGTCGGCGGCGCGGCGATCATGCCGGTGACCCTGTCGATCATCTCCAACGTCTTCGACCCGCGCGAGCGGGGCCGGGCGATCGGCGTCTGGGCCGGCGCGGTCGGCCTCGCCGTGGCGATCGGCCCGATCCTGGGCGGCGCCCTGCTGGAGCACTACTGGTGGGGCTCGGTCTTCCTGATCAACGTGCCGGTGGTGGCGGCCGGGGTGGTCCTGGTGGCGCTGCTGGTGCCGGAGTCCCGCGACCCCCGGCCGGGTCGGGTGGACCTGCTCGGCGTCCTGCTGTCGGTGGTGGGTCTGGTCGCGCTGACCTACGGCATCATCGACGGCGGCGAGCACGGCTTCGACCGGCCGGTGGTCTGGGCGTCCGTCGTCGGCGGCCTGGCGGTGCTGGCCTGGTTCGTCGCCCATGAGCGGCACAGTGAGCACCCGTCGCTGGACGTCCGGCTGTTCCGGGTGCCGCGCTTCGCCGCGCCGGTGGCCATCGTCGGCCTGATCTTCTTCGCCGCGATGGGCGTCATGTTCTTCAGCTCGTTCTATCTCCAGCTGGTCCGTGGCTACAGCCCGCTGCAGACCGGCCTGCTCTTCCTGCCCTTCGCCGGCGCGCAGCTGATCTTCGCGCCGCGCAGCGCCGCCATGGTCCGCCGGTACGGCGGCAAGGCGGTCGCGGTGGTCGGGCTGGTGCTGACCGTGCTGGCGCTCGGCGCGTTCGCCTTCGTCGACGCGAGCACGCCGATCTGGGTGGTGCTGGTGTTCTTCTTCCTCCAGGGCGCCGGGATGGCCAACATCATGCCGCCGGCCACCGAGTCGATCATGTCGGCGCTGCCCCGGGAGAAGGCGGGCGTGGGCTCGGCGGTCAGCAACACGGTGCGGCAGGTCGCCGGCGCGCTGGGCGTGGCCGTGCTCGGCTCGGTGCTCTCCGCGGTCTACCGGGACGACATCGCCTCGGCGGTCGACGGGCTTCCCGCCCCGGCCCGCGAGGCGGCCAACGAGTCCATCTCCGGCGCGTACGCGGCGGCGGGACAGCTCGGGCCGGCGGCGCCGGAGCTGATCGCGGCGGCCAACGACTCGTTCGTCTCGGCCATGCACTGGGCGGCGGCGCTGTCCGCGGTGGTGGCCGCCCTCGGCATCCTCATCGTGCTGCGGTGGATGCCGGGCCGGGCCGCGGGAGCGCCCGCCGCCGCGCCGGTGGTGGGCGAACCGGAGTTGGCCGGAACGGCATAGGTTCGGCGATAATGTCCGACATGACTTCCACCGCAGATGCTCCGCGGTCGCCCGGGCGACCGCGGAGCGTCCGCGCGGACGAGGCCATCATCGAGGCCACCCTCGATCTGCTCGCCGAGGGCAGCACCATCGAGGCGCTGTCGATCGAGGCGATCGCCAGCCGCGCCGGGGTCGGCAAGGCCACCATCTACCGGCGCTGGGCGGGCAAGGACGCGCTGCTGCTCGACGCGCTGCGTCGGCTCAAGGGGGTCCTGCCGCAGCCGGCCGGGCACTCCGTCCGCGACGACCTGGTGCTGATTGTCGGCGCCGTCGGGCACAACATCGACCCGCGCGCCGCGAAGATCATGCCCTGTCTGGTGCCCGAGGTGAACCGCAGCCCGGACCACTTCCAGCTTTACCAGAACATCATCGAGCCGCGCCGGCAGTTGATGCGCGAGGTGCTGCGACGCGGGATCCGCACCGGCGAGCTCCGCGCCGACCTCGACGTCGAGGTGACGATGGCGCTGCTCACCGGGCCGATGCTGATCCAGCGGATGCTGCGCTGGCATCCCGACCTCGACGACCTGATCCTGCCCGAGAAGGTCGTCGACGCGGTGCTGGAGGGCATCCGGGCCCGCTGACCGCTCAGCCGTCGGCGAGCAGCGGGACCAGGTCGGTGAGGGCCGGGAAGCGCGGCCCCCGCTGCTCCGCCCCGATCGCGCGGGCGGCGGCGAACGCCCAGGCCAGCGCCGTGTCCCGCGCCGGGCCGCCGAGCCGCCGCGCCAGGTCGGTCAGCAGCCGGGTCCGGGCCACGGGGTCGCGCAGGCCGGCGGCCGTGGTGAGCGCCGCCTCGGTCGCCTCGGCGGCGTCGGCGGGGGAGAGGTACGCGACCAGCCCGGCCAGCCCGACCGCCCGGTTGGACGGCTCGTCGATCTCCGACACCGCCCGGTACGCCCGCGACCGCTGCGCCTCGTCCAGGTGCGGGACCAGCCCACCCAACGCCTCGGCCCGGTGCGCGGGCTCATAGCCCAGCGCGAGGTGTAGCGCCTGCTCGCGCCGCTCCGCGTCGACGTACGGGGCGAGGGCGGCGAGGGCGCCCTGCGGGTAGTCGTCCTCCCCGGCCAGCGCCGCCGCCCACAGCCGGGCCAGCTGCGCCGGGGTGGCGTGCGGGCCCAGCGCTCGGAGCGGGTTGAACCAGCCATACACCGGGCTCGCCACCAGCGCGTCGACCGCCGCGGCCACCGCCGTCGCGCGTAGTTCCGCCGGCAGCGCCGGCACCAGTTCGGCCAGCGCGACGGCGCGGGTCGGGTCGTCCCGGATCGCGTGGGCGGCCGCGACGGCGGCGGGCAACCGGGCCGGCGACAGCAGCGGGAGCAGCCCGCCGACAGCGGCGGCGGCCCCGTCCGGGGAGGGCGACGACGCCACCGCCGCCAGCGCCGCGCCCAACTGGTGCGACGTGAGCAGCGGCAGCAGCTCCGGCCAGTCGAGCCGGCCGCCCTGGGCCCCGGCGTCGAGCGCGGCGTCGACCGCGGCGCGACGCAACTCACCCGCCAGTGCCGTGGCCAGCCCGGTCAGCGCCGTGGCCCGCCACGTCGGGTCACCGATGCCCCGCGCGGCCGCCACGGCCGTGGCGAGCTGCTCATCGTCCAGGTGGGGCGCCAGCCCGGCCAGCGACCGGGCCCGGCTGGGCTCGCGCTCGTCCGCGAGCGCGGTGGCCAGCACCGCGGCCCGCCGCTCGGGCAGCTGGTGCGCGGCCAGCAGGTGCAGGTGCCACCCCGGACCTTGCTCGGCGGCGGCGATCCCGTAGAGCTCGGCCCGCCCGGTGGCGTCCAGCCAGGGCGCCAGGTCGCCGATGGTGGGCAGGATCAGCGGCGGGTGTGCCCGGCGCGCGGCGGCCAACGCGAACGCGGCCGCCCGGGGCCGCCGCTCGTCCGGCAGCCGGGGCAGCAGCGCGGTCACCGTCCGGGCCTGTTGCGACGCCCGGTCCAGGTGGGGCACCGCCGCCAGCGCCCGCTCCGCCTGCCCGGCGTCGAGGCGGGCGGCGACGGCGACCAGCAGGTCCGCCTGACGATCCCGGTCGGGCAGGGCCAGGGCGGCGATGAGGGCGCGCTCGACCTGCGCGTCGGTGAGCCGGTCGGCCACCTCCTGCAGTCCCGGTAGGCCGGGCAGATCGAGCACCGTGGCCGCCACGTCGGCGACCGTCGGGGCCCGCCGCGAGGACGGCAGGGAAACCGGGTCCACCGCGCGCAGCACCGCGGCGAGCTCCGCCAGGGCCGCCCGGAACGCCGCGTACTCGTCGCTGCGGTTGTACTCGTCCTGCACGTCCGGGTGGTCGGCCAGCCGGCACACCCGGTCGGCGGCCGTGGCGAGCCGCCGGAACGGCTCCTGGTCGGGGTCGGTCACGGCCCGATCATGCCCCATGATCATCTGCCGCGCCGCCCCGTCGGCCCCGCCCCGGCTCAGCTCCCGGGCGTGCGCAGCCGGTGCAGGCGCAGCGCCAACTGCACCTCCAACGCCCGCTCCGGCTTCTGCCAGTCCGCGCCCAGCAGCTGCCCGACCCGTTCCAGGCGCTGGGTCACCGTGTTGACGTGCACGTGCAGCTGCTCGGCCGCGCGGGCCAGGCTGCCGCCCACCCCGAAATACGCCTCCAGCGTGCGCACCAGCGCGGTGCCGCGCCGCGCGTCGTAGTCCAGCACCGGCCCCACCGTGGCGGTCAGGAACCGGGCGACGTCCCGCTCGCCCTGGTCGCCGACCGTGCCGAGGAGCAGCCCGACGAAGCCCAGTTCGGCGGTGCTCGCCCCCTCACCGGCCCGGCCCAGCGCACCCAGCGCGGTGAGGCAGCGGTCCGCCTCGGTGAACGTGGCGGCCAGCGCCGTCGGCCCGCACGCCGGGCCGCTCGCCCCGGCGGTCACCGGGCGGCCGGTCACCCGGGACAGGTCCCGGGCCACCGACCGGGCGCTGCCACCGGCGTCCCGGCCGGGCAGCATCAGCACCACCCGCCCGTCGCGGGCCGCAGCCAGGCCACCGCGGGTCGAGGCGTACGTGGTGGCCCAGGAGAGCACGCGCAGCCGGGCCGACCCGGTCGCGGCGATCGCGTCATCGCCGACCGCCACCAGCACGTGCGGGGCGTCCAGGTCGATCCCGAGCCGGCGGGCCCGGCTGCGCAGCGCGTCGGTGTCCCGCAGCGGCCGGGCGATCAGGTCGTCGAGCAGCTCGCCGCGCACCCGTCCCTCGGCCTCGGCGACCGTACGCCGGAACAGCAGCAGCAGCGCGGTCACCAGCGCGGCCCGCTCCAGGATGCGCTGGTCGGCGTCGACCAGGTCGTCGTCCGGGCGCAGCACCAGCGCGCCCAGGTTCTCCGCGCCGGCGACCACGGCGGCGTACCAGAGCGGGCCCCGGCGCACGCTGCGCCCCTCGGTACGCGACGCGGCCACCGCCTCGACCATGTCCGCCCGGTCCGGCTCCTCGATCTCGCCGACCCGGGCCAGCAGCCGTCCCTCGGCGTCCAGCGCCAGCAGCGCGCCGCCCAGCACCTCGGTGACCGCCGCCGCGACGTCCTCCACCCCGCCGCCGCGGAGCACCAGCGCGGTCATCCGGTCGTGGGCGGCGGCGGCCCGCTCCACCGAGCTGCTGTGCGCCCGGATGGTGGTGTTGGCCGCGGAGAGCTCCTCCAGCGCCGAGCGGGTCTCGGCGAGCAGCCGCGCGGTGTCGATCGCCACCGCGGCGTGCGCGGCCAGCGACACCAGCAGGGCCACCTCCTCGCGGACGAACGGGCGGGCCGAGCGGTTCGCGGCGTAGAGCACGCCGATCGAGGTCGAGCCGAGTCGCAGCGGCACCCCGAGGATGGCCACCAGCCCCTCCTCGCCCACCCCGGCGTCGATCTCGCCGGTGTGGTGGAAGCGGTCGTCCTCCGGATAGTTGGCGGTGACGTAGGGGGCGCCGGACTGGGCCACCAGGCCGCCGAGGCCGGCGCCCATCGGGAGTCGGAGCCGCTGGAACCGGGCCGAGACCGAGCCGTCGGTGACCCGCATGTAGGTGTCGCCGCGCTCGTCGTCGTTGAGGGTCATGTAGGCGACGTCGGCGCCGAGCAGGTGCCGGGCCCGGTGCACGATGGCCCGCAGCACGTCGTCCAGGTCGCGCAGCCCCGCCAGGTCGCTGACGGTGTCGTACAGGCCGGAGAGCTCGGTCTCCCGGCGGCGGCGGCGTTCCAGCAACGCGCGGACGCGCAGCGCCACCGTCTTGGCCTGTTCGAGTTCGGCCAGCCGGTCGGCGGGCAGTCCGGCGGCCCGGGCGGCGACCAGCGGGCCCTCGAACTCGACCGCAGCCGCCTCCCGGGCGAGCAGCTCCAGGAACTCGACCGGCGACGACATGACGCTCATTGTGCGGGGTGCCACTAGTTCGCCGTCCAGCCCCCGTCGAGGGCGATGGACGCGCCGGTGATGAAGGCCGCCGGCGGCGAGCAGAGGTACGCCAGCAGCTCGGCGACCTCGTCCGGCTCGATCAGCCGCTTGATCGCGGCCCGGGCCAGCATGATCTTCTCGATCACCTCGTCCTCGCCGATGCCGTGGCTGGCCGCCTGGTCGGCGATCTGGCTCTCCACCAGGGCGGTGCGGACGTACGCCGGGTTGATGCAGTTGGCGGTGACCCCGTGCGCCGCGCCCTCCAGGGCCACGACCTTGGACAGCCCCTCCAGGGCGTGCTTGGCCGACACGTACGCCGCCTTGTACGGCGAGGCGCGCAACCCGTGCACCGAGGAGATGTTGACGATCCGGCCCCAGCCCCGGGCGTACATGTGCGGCAGCGCCCGCCGGATGATCTGGAACGGCGCCTCCACCATCACCCGGTGCAGGTGGGAGAAGCGCTCGGTGGGGAAGTCCTGCACGGGCGCGACGTGCTGGAGCCCGGCGTTGTTGACCACGATGTCGACGTCGACGTCGAGCCGGTCCACCGCCGCCAGGTCGGACAGGTCGACCCCGTCGGCGCGGGCGCCGGCCTCGGCGGCCACCGCCTTGGCCGCCTCCAGGTTGCGGTCCACCACCAGCACCTTCGCGCCGGCCTCGGCCAGGCGCAGGGCGCACGCCCGCCCGATGCCACTGCCACCACCGGTCACCAGGGCGCTACGACCGGAGAGGTCGACGTGTACGACGTGGGGGACCGCCACGGGTTCTGCCGTCATGGCGCAAGAAGTTACGAGCTGTGTGGCCGGCGGCACATGGGGCGGCGACACATACTCCACCGGCGGTCTGTGTGGGCGCGCCGGCGCCGGCGCGGGAAGAGGCGATCTCGCCCCGTCGCGTACCGGAACTGTCGGCGGTGGGTGGCACCCTCGACTGCGGGTGACAGCACCGGGCCGGCCACCCCTGCGCCGGCTCGGCGGACGGGAGGTGGGGATGGCGAGGGACGTGCCGCCGGGCGGCCCCGACGAGGGCCCGACGGGCGGGCCGGCCTTCCGGGCGACGCTGGTCCGGTGGCCGGGCGCGGGCGGGTGGGTCTTCGCCCCGGTGCCCGACGCCCACGCGCCCGGTGCCGCCGGTCCGTTCGGCCGGGTGCCGGTCACCGCCACCGTGGACGGCCGCACCTGGTCGACCAGCGTCTGGCGGGACCGGGCGGCGGGCTGGCTGCTGGCGGTGCCGGCGCGGATCCGCGCCGGCAAGGACGACGGGGACGTCGTCACCGTCGCCGTCGAGGTCGACCACGCCCGGATGTAGCGGCATGGCCCACGCCACCGCGACGCGCCGGTACGGCCGGCGTGTCCCCCGGGATGCCGGGCCCGGCCGACCAGTAGGGTGTCGAACACACGTACTGCTGGCGGCTGGGGGAGGAGGCGGCGTGCGCGTGCTCGGCGTCGACCCGGGGCTGACCCGGTGCGGAGTCGGCGTGGTCGACGGCGTGCCGGGACGGCCCTGCACCCTGGTCGCCTACTACGTCGTCTACACCGACCCGGCCGACGAGCTGGCGCTGCGCCTGCTGCACCTGGACCGGTCGCTGACCGACCTGGTCGCCGAGCACCGGCCGGACGCCGTCGCCGTCGAACGGGTCTTCAGCCAGCACAACGTCCGCACCGTGATGGGCACCGCCCAGGCCAGCGGGATCGCCGTGCTCGCCGGGGCGCGCGCCGGACTGCCGGTGCAGACGTACACCCCGAGCGAGGTGAAGGCGGCCGTGACCGGTTCCGGTCAGGCCGACAAGCGGCAGATGACCACCATGGTGACCCGGCTGCTGCGGCTGCCCGAGCCGCCGAAGCCGGCCGACGCGGCCGACGCCCTGGCCCTGGCCATCTGTCACGTGTGGCGCGGCGGCACCCGGTCGAAGCTCGCCGCAGCCGCCGACCGGGCACGACGAGGAGGAACGCGATGATCGCCAGCGTGCGCGGCACGGTGACCGCGACCGGTCCGGACCACGCGGTGGTGGAGGTGGGCGGGATCGGCCTGGCGGTGCAGTGCGCCCCCGGCACCCTCGCCGACCTGCGGGTCGGCCAGCCGGCCCGACTCGCCACCAGCCTGGTCGTCCGGGAGGACTCGCTCACCCTCTACGGCTTCCCGGAGGACGACGCCAAGCAGCTGTTCGAGCTGCTCCAGACGGCCAGCGGGGTGGGTCCCCGGCTGGCCCAGGCGGTGCTCGCCGTGCACACCCCGGACGCGATCCGCAAGGCCATCGCCAACGCCGACACCGCCGCGCTGACCCGGGTGCCGGGCATCGGCAAGAAGGGCGCCGAACGCCTGGTCCTGGAGCTGCGCGACCGGATCGGCCCGGTGCCGATCGGCGCCGACGGCGCGGCCGGGGTCACCGGCGGGGCCTGGCCCGATCAGGTCCGCCAGGCGCTGGTCGGGCTCGGCTGGACGGCGGGGCAGGCCGACCAGGCGGTGGCGGCGGTCGCGGAGACCGTCGACGGCGAGACTCCCCCGGTGCCGGTCCTGCTGAAGCAGGCGATCCGACTGCTGGGTCGCCGATGAGCGCGCCCACCGAGTCGGCCACGCGGGCGGGGGTGGCCCGGTGACCGGCGACGGCCTGGTGTCGGCGTACGTCAACGACGGCGAGCTGGACGCGGAGGCCAGCGTCCGGCCGAAGCGGCTCGCGGAGTTCATCGCCCAGCACCGGGTCCGCGACCAGCTCGACCTGCTGCTGCAGGGCGCGATGCGGCGCGGCTCCCCGCCGGACCACATCCTTCTGTCGGGGCCGCCTGGCCTTGGGAAAACGACGCTCGCCAATATCGTCGCCGCCGAGCTGGGCGCCGGCATCCGGGTGACCAGCGGCCCGGCCATCGAGCGCTCCGGCGACCTGGCCGCCATCCTGACCAGCCTCGCCGAGGGCGACGTGCTCTTCATCGACGAGATCCACCGGATCGCCAAGCCGGCGGAGGAACTGCTCTACAGCGCGATGGAGGACTTCCGGGTCGACGTGGTGGTGGGCAAGGGCCCCGGCGCCACCGCGATCCCGCTGGACGTCGAGCCGTTCACCCTGGTCGGCGCGACCACCCGCTCGGGTCTGCTGACCGGGCCGATGCGGGACCGATTCGGCTTCGTCGCGCACCTGGACTTCTACGCCCCGGCCGACCTGGAGGCCCTGCTGCACCGTTCGGCGCGGATCCTCGGCGTGCCGATCACCGACGACGGGGCCACCGAGATCGCCGGCCGTTCCCGGGGCACCCCCCGGATCGCCAACCGGCTGCTGCGCCGGGTGCGGGACTTCGCCGAGGTCCGGGCCGAGGGCGTGGTCAACCTGGAGACCGCCCGGGCGGCCCTGACCGTGTACGACGTGGACGCCCTCGGCCTGGACCGGCTGGACCGCGCGGTGCTGACCGCGCTGGTGGACTCGTTCCGGGGCGGCCCGGTCGGGCTCTCCACCCTCGCGGTGGCGGTGGGGGAGCAGCCGGACACCGTCGAGGAGGTCTGCGAGCCGTTCCTGGTCCGCGCCGGTCTGCTCGCGCGTACGCCCCGCGGGCGGGTGGCCACCGAGGCGGCCTGGCATCATCTGGGCCGTACGCCGCCAAATGGTACATTTGGTGCCGAGGCCCCGTCCGTGCCCGATCTGTTCTCCGCCGCACCGGATCAGCCGTGATGTGAACGTGATCTGTACCGCATTCGGCGTTCTCAGGTGCAGGGATTAGACTCGCCGCGGTCTGTACAGGACGTGAGAATCCGCCTCCGCTCCGGCACTCCTCGTGCCGGTCCGGAGGCCAATGGGAAGGTCACACACCGTGGTTTACGCAGCAGCGGGCGGCGGGGGAGTCGGCGGTCTCACGCCGATCCTCATGATCGCCCTGCTCTTCGGCGTCATGTACTTCATGATGATCCGCCCGCAGCAGAAGCGGCGGCGCGAAGCCGAGGCCATGCAGTCCGCGCTGGCCCCGGGTGACGAGGTCGTCACCATCGGCGGGCTCTACGGCACGGTCACCGGTGTCAGTGACGACACCGTGCTCCTCGAGGTCGCCCCCGGCGTCCAGACCCGGTACGCCCGGCCGGCCATCGCCCGGGTGGTCAACCAGGCCGAGCGCACCGAGTCGACCGAGCCGGTCACCGAGGAAGCGGCAGACGCCGTCAAGGAGTGAGACGTCCCGCCCGCCCTTCCTGACGGAGCGGCGGGTGGACCGTGACAACTGAACAGGTGGGTCGACGCCCGACGCCGGCACGCGCCCCCGACCGACGCCCCCGCGTCGGTGGCGGCACGCCGTGCCGATCGCCGGGTGCCGACCCTGCAGAGCACGTCGGCCCGGACCCCCGGCCCGACGTTCGCCGCCCCCACCGGCGGCGCGACCGTTACAGGGAGACAGGACAGCCGTGGCACCACCTCAGGGACAGATGCGCCCCGGGCGGCAGCTCGCCGTACTCGGGTTCATCTTCGTCGTCCTCTATCTTTTGGTGTTCTTCTCGGGCGGCGCCAAGGGCGGCTGGCAGGACCGGCTGGAGCCCCGGCTCGGCCTGGACCTGATCGGCGGCACCCGGCTGACGCTGGAGGCCACCAACACCCTCGACGGCAAGCCCCCGACCTCGGAGAACCTCGAGGAGGCGCGGCAGATCATCGAGAGCCGGGTCAACGCGTACGGCGTGGCCGAGGCCGAGGTGGTCACCGAGGGCGACCGGAACATCGTCATCTCCCTGCCCGGCCAGAACCGCGAGCTGACCGACGTCGGCAGCGCGGCGGAGCTGCGCTTCCGCAAGGTGCTCAAGGCCGCGGACGGCAGCGGCGCGGCCACCGCCCCGACGGCGACCCCGGCCCCCTCCGGCAGCGCCTCGCCCGCCCCCTCGGGCAGCGCGTCGCCGAAGCCGTCGGGCAGTGCGTCGCCGAAGGTCACCTCGTCGCCGAGCGCCGGTGGCCAGGGCGGCGGCGCCCCCGCGCCGAGCGCCAGCGCCACCCCCTCGGCCCCGGCCTCGCCGAGCGCTCCGGCCGCCTCGCCGAGCGCCACCGCCGCCCCGGTGCCGCAGAGCATCCAGGAGCAGCGCAACGCGGTCGAGAAGAAGGTGGGACCGGCGGCCTGGGCCGCCGCGAGCGCCCTGCAGGCCCCGGCCGACCTCACCGCCGACCCGTCCCTGGCGGAGAAGCTCAAGCCGTTCGGCGCGCTCTCCCCGCAGGAGATCGCGGTGCTGACGCCGCAGATGCAGTTCAACGTCCCGACCATCACCTGCGCCCAGCTGGACAAGCGGCCGGCCGCGTCGATCAAGGACGAGAAGCAGCAGGCGGTCGCCTGTGAGGACGGCGCGGCCAAGTACCTGCTCGACGTGGCGAAGGTGGTCGGCACCGACGTCGACGACGCCAACGCCGTGCTCGACCAGGCCAGCGCCTGGGTGGTCAGCCTGAACTTCACCGGCGACGGCCAGGACAAGTGGACCGAGCTGACCCGCGAGGCGTTCAACAACACCGGTGGCGCCTGCGACCAGACCGCGCTCGGCCAGGACGGCAAGTGCCGGGTGGCGGTCGTCCTGGACAACGAGATCGTCTCCTCGCCCGAGATCCAGGGCGTGCTGACCGGTGACTCGCAGATCACCGGCAACTTCACCAGCACCGACGCCAACAAGCTGGCCAGCCAGCTGCGCTACGGCGCGCTGCCGGTGACCTTCGAGCCGCAGGAGCAGCAGAACGTCACCGCCACCCTGGGCGACAGCCACCTGCGCGCGGGCCTGCTCGCCGCCGGCATCGGCATGCTGCTGGTCATCATCTACTCGTTCTTCTACTACCGGCTGCTCGGCTCGGTGATCTTCCTGAGCCTGGTGCTGTCGGCGCTGCTGGTCTTCGGCGCGCTGGTGGTGCTCGGCCGGCAGATCGGCTTCACCCTCACCCTCGCCGGCATCGCGGGCATGATCGTCTCCCTCGGTGTGGCGGCGGACTCCTTCGTCATCTACTTCGAGCGGCTCAAGGACGAGATCCGGGAGGGACGCAGCCCGCGCAGCGCGGTGCCGCGTGCCTGGATCCGAGCCCGCCGGACGATCATCTCGGCGAACGCCATCACGCTGATGTCCGCCGTGGTGCTCTACGTCGTCTCGGTCGGCACGGTGAAGGGCTTCGCCTTCGCCCTCGGCCTGGCGACGGTGCTGGACCTGGTCGTGGTCTTCCTCTTCCGGCACCCGATCATGACGATGTTCGCCCGTACCCGGGCGTTCCTGTCCCCGCGGGTCAGCGGTCTCGGCCGAGCCCTGCCGGCCCGGTCGGCCGAGCAGGACTCGCCCCGCACCCCGCGCGTCAAGGAGGCCTGAGATGGCTAAGAGTGGTCTCGCGAGCCGGCTCTACCGCGGTGAGGCCGGGCTCGACATCGTCGGCCGGCGCAAGCTGTGGTTCGCCGTGGCCGGTCTCCTGGTGCTGGTCTCCGTGTTTAGCTTCACGGTGCTCAGGTTCGACCTCGGTATCGAGTTCGCCGGCGGCAACTCCTTCCAGGTGCCGGCCAGCGTCGGCACGCTGGAGCAGGCGGAGGAGAAGGTCAACGCGGCGCTGGACGCCAAGGGCGGCGGCGCCGAGGTGGTGACCGCGCAGAAGGTCGGCGGTACCAGCGGCGAGTCCTACGAGCTGCGTACCTCGCAGCTCAGCCCGGAGCAGGCCACCGAGGTCAAGGCCGAGATGGCCCGGGACTTCGGGATCAACGCCGACCAGATCAGCGGCAACCAGGTCAGCGAGGCGTGGGGCGAGCAGGTCACCTCGCGCGCCCTGCTCGGTCTGATCATCTTCGTCGCGGTGGTGGCGGTCTACCTCATCCTGCGCTTCGAGTGGCGGATGGCGGTCGCCGCGATCGTCTCGCTGTTCATGAACCTCATCCTCACCGCGGGCATCTACTCGCTGGTCGGCTTCGAGGTCACCCCGTCGACCATCATCGGCTTCCTCACGATCCTGGGCTTCGCGCTCTACGACGTGGTGGTGGTCTTCGACAAGGTGCAGGAGAACACCCGCGGCATCACCGCGAACAACAACCAGACGTACGGCGAGGCGGCCAACCTGGCGCTCAACCAGAGCCTGATGCGGTCGCTGAACACCTCGGTGGTCGCCCTGCTCCCCGTCGGTGGTCTGCTCTTCATCGGTGCCGGCCTGCTCGGCGCGGGCACCCTGAAGGACCTCGGCCTGGTGCTGTTCGTCGGTATGGCGGTGGCGTTCCTGACCTCGATCCTGCTGGCCACCCCGCTGCTGGTGCTGCTGAAGAACTACGATCCCCGGATCCAGGCGCACAACAAGCGGGTGCTGGCCCGGCGGGGTGCGATGGCCCGGGGCGAGCTGGCCCCGAAGGGCGCGCCCCGCGCGGCCGAGGGCGGCGACGAGTCGATCGACTCCGACGCGGCGGCCCTGGCCGGTTCGGCGCCGAAGGTGGGCGCGCGGCCGGCCGGCAAGCGCCCGACCGGCGCCCGGGGCGGCCGTCCCAGCGGAGGCGGCGGCAACCGGCCGGGTGGCGCCAAGCGGCGCTGACCCGGGCGGGGACACCCGGTAGGAATCGACCCGACGGCGTCCTTCATGCTGTGCGAGCGGCATGGAGGACGCCGTCGTCGTTGGAGGGAGCACCGTGACCGAGACCCACAGCACCGGGGTACGGGGGGACAGCGGCCCGCAGGTCGCCCGGCTGGTGGCCAGCCGGGTGCTGGACGTGCCGGACTTCCCCAAGCCCGGCGTCATGTTCAAGGACCTGATGCCGCTCTTCGCCGACGGTGCGGTGTTCCGTGAGGTGATCGACGGGATCGTCGAGTACCACGGGCGTGACTCGTTCGACATCGTGGTCGGCATCGAGGCCCGCGGCTTCGTGATCGCGGCCGCCATCGCGTACGCCACCGGGGTGGGCGTGGTGCCGGTGCGCAAGGCCGGCAAGCTGCCCCGCGCCGCGTACTCCGCCTCCTACGCGCTGGAGTACGGCGAGGCCACCCTGGAGGTGCACCAGGACGCGTTCACCGCCGGGCACCGGGTGCTGGTGGTCGACGACGTGCTGGCCACCGGCGGCACCGCCGAGGCCACCCTCGACCTGGTCGAGCGGGCCGGCGGCACGGTGTCCGGTTTCACCGTCCTGCTGGAGCTGGGCTTCCTCGAGGGCCGCAAGAAGCTCGCGGGACGCCCGGTCCATGCCCTGCTGACCGTTTGACCCCCATGCCGTCGGACGGACCCGGTGCCGACCGTCCGGCGGAGCGGCACCGCACCCACCGTGCGGGTAGCATTGCCCTTTGCTGACCGGGCGGTTCCCCGTCCGGCGGCGAAGGACCAGACCGGCCGGAGCCACGGCCGGTGTTTTCCGGCGAGCGGTGAGGAGGCCGGTGTCCCACGATGTCGTCCCTCCGGTGGAGGGCACGGTGCACCCGACAGGCGACGCTGACGGCTCGGTGACCGACCGGAAGAGCAACCCGCCGGCCCGGGTGACGGGTGCCGTCGACGGCGCCGTTGCCGAGGCCGTCGACGCCGGCGCGCCCGTCGCGCCGCTGCCGACCGTCGGCGAGGCTTCGCCGACCGGAGGTTTCGCCCTCTCCAACGCGCCGACCGGCCGTCGGGTGCGGGCCCGGCTGGCCCGGTTCAACGCGCCCTGGCAGAGTTCGCAGGTCAGCGAGGTGCTGGAGCCGCTGATCGCCACCCACCGGGACGCCCACCCCAAGGCCGACGCGCGGCTGCTGCAGCGCGCCTTCGACACCGCCGCCCGCTGGCACTCCGGTCAGTACCGCAAGTCCGGCGACCCGTACATCACCCATCCGCTGGCCGTGGCCACGATCCTGGGCAACCTGGGCATGGACACCACCACCCTGGTCGCCGCGCTGCTGCACGACACGATCGAGGACACCGAGTACACCCTCGACCAGATGCGCGCGGACTTCGGCCCGGAGGTCACCCTGCTGGTCGACGGGGTGACCAAGCTCGACAAGGTCAAGCTCGGCGACGCGGCCAAGGCGGAGACCATCCGCAAGATGGTCGTGGCGATGGCCAAGGACCCGCGGGTCCTGGTGATCAAGCTGGCCGACCGGCTGCACAACATGCGCACCCTGACCTTCCTGCCCCGCCCCAAGCAGGAGCAGAAGGCCAAGGAGACGCTGGAGATCCTCGCCCCGCTGGCGCACCGCCTCGGTATGAACACGATCAAGTGGGAGCTCGAGGACCTCGCCTTCGGCACGCTGTTCCCGAAGCGGTACGAGGAGATCAACCGCCTGATCGGGGAGCACCAGCCGCAGCGCGAGGCGCTGCTGCGCCAGGTGACCCAGAAGGTGCAGACCGACCTGAAGGCCGCCAAGATCAAGGCGGAGACCACCGGCCGGCCGAAGCACCTCTACTCGATCTACCAGAAGATGATCGTGCGGGGTCGCGACTTCAACGACATCTACGACCTGGTGGGTGTGCGGATCCTGGTCGACACGGTGCGGGACTGCTACGCGGCGCTGGGGGTCATCCACGCCAACTGGCAGCCGGTGCCGGGCCGGTTCAAGGACTACATCGCCATGCCCAAGTTCAACATGTACCAGTCGCTGCACACGACGGTCATCGGGCCCACCGGCAAGCCGGTGGAGATGCAGATCCGCACCTACGCGATGCACCGCACCGCCGAGTTCGGCATCGCCGCGCACTGGAAGTACAAGGAGCACAAGGGCACCCAGATCGTCGGCCCGCCGGCGCACATCGACGAGATGACCTGGCTGCGCCAGCTGCTGGACTGGCAGCGGGAGGCGGCGGACCCGAGCGAGTTCCTCGACGCGCTGCGCTTCGACCTGTCCAGCCAGGAGGTGTACGTCTTCACCCCGAAGGGTGACGTCATTCCGCTGCCGACCGGCTCGACGCCGGTGGACTTCGCGTACGCGGTGCACACCGAGGTCGGGCACAAGTGCATCGGGGCCCGGGTCAACGGCAAGCTGGTGCCGCTGGAGTCGACGCTCTCCAACGGCGACGTGATCGAGATCTTCACCTCGAAGTCCGACACGGCCGGGCCGACGCAGGACTGGCTGGGCTTCGTCAAGAGCCCCCGGGCCCGCACCAAGATCCGCCAATACTTCAACAAGGAGCGGCGCGAGGAGGCGATCGAGGCCGGCAAGGACGCGATCGTCAAGGCGATGCGCAAGCAGGGCATGCCGTTGCAGCGGATGCTCACCTCGGACGCGCTGATGGCGATCGCCCGGGACCTGCACCTGGCCGACGTCGCCTCGCTCTACGCGGCGGTCGGCGACAGCCAGGTCTCCGCCCAGTCGGTGGTGCAGAAGCTGATGGCCACCTACGGGGGCGAGGAGGGCGCGGCGGAGGACATCGCCGAGACCGCCGTCGCCACCCGGCCGCCGCGCAGCCGGCAGAGCAGCGCGGACCCGGGCGTCGTGGTCCGGGGCGTCAGCGACGTCTGGATCAAGCTGGCCCGCTGCTGCACCCCGGTGCCGCCGGACGCGGTCTTCGGCTTCGTCACCCGCTCCGGCGGGGTGAGCGTGCACCGCGACGACTGCGCCAACGCCGAGGACCTGCGGGCGCAGAGCGAGCGGGTGGTCGAGGTCAGCTGGAAGCTCACCTCCGCCTCGACGTTCCTGGTCGCCATCCAGGTCGAGGCGCTGGACCGGCACAAGCTGCTCGCCGACGTCACCCGGGTGCTCTCCGACGAGCGGGTCAACATCCTCTCCGCCACCGTGACCACCACCCGCGACCGGGTGGCGGTGAGCCGGTTCAGCTTCGAGATGGCCGACCCGAAGCACCTGGGCCACCTGCTGGCCGCGGTGCGCAAGGTGGACGGCGTCTTCGACGCGTACCGGGTCACCTCAGGGGCCTGAGGCAGCAACGACAAGCGCCCGCCGGCTCGGCCGGCGGGCGCTTCGTCGTACGGGTTCCTCAGCCCTGGATGTCGCTCATCGCCAGCTTGGTGATGACGACCTCCTTCTTGGGGTGGCCGCCGCCGGCCTGCTGGGCGAAGGCCTTGTCGTCGCCGGCCGCCGCGACCTGCTTGACCAGGTCCATGCCGCCGGTGACGGTGCCCAGCACGGTGTAGTTCGGGTCGAGCTGCGAGTCGCCGTAGACGATGAAGAACTGGCTGCCGGTGCTGCCGGGCTGGCCCGAGTTGGCCATCGCGATGACGCCGTCCGGGTACGCGGGGCGCTTGTCGGTGGGCAGGTTCTCCTCGGCCAGGTTGTACGCCGGGCCGCCGGTGCCGTCGGTCTCCCGCCAGCCCTTGCCGGTCGCGCTCGGGTCGCCGCACTGGAGCACCTTGATGCCCTCGGTGACCAGGCGGTGGCACTTGCTGTTGTCGAAGAAGCCCTTGCTGGCCAGGTGGGTGAAGCTACCCGCGGTGCAGGGCACCGCCGCGCGGTCGATCTTGGCGGTGATCGGGCCCAGGTTGGTGTCGATCGTCATCGTCTGGGTGCCGGTGTTCTTCTGCTGGGCCGGCGGCAGTCCGACGTCCTTGATCTGCGGGGTCCGACCCTCCTTCGGCGCCTCGGTGTACGCGCACTGCGTGAAGCCCGGCGCGCCCGCGGTGTCCTGCTTCGGGTCGTCGTCACCGCCGAGGGTCGTCGCCAGCCAGACGCTGCCGGCGACCACGAGCAGCAGGACCGCAGCGGCCCCGACGATCGCCTGCGTCTGCCGGCGCTTGCGGGCCCTGGCCGCGCGCTCGGCCATCTCCCGCTCGAGCCGGGCCCGCGCCGCCGCGCGCTGCCGCTCTCTCGTGGACGTCACGGTCACTCCTCCTGGACTGTGTGGCGCGGTTGCCGCCGCGTACGGGTGTGTGGTCCGGCTCAGCCGGCGCTGGGGCTGGCCGACGGGGCGCCGGAAGCCGGGCTCGTCGGTGCCGGGGCCGCCGCCGTGCTCGGCTCGCCGACGGTGAGCTTCTGGAGCAGCACGTCGGTCTTCGGCTTGACCTTGGCCCCGGTCCCATTGTCCACGGTCGGCAGGGCGCCGATCTTCTCGATCACGTCGAGCCCGCCGGTGATCCGGCCGATGACCGGGTAGGTCGGCTTGGCCGGGTTGAAGTCCTTGAAGAAGACGAGGAACTGGCTGCCGTTGTTGCCCGGCGGGTTCCCGATCATGGCGATCGTGCCCTTGGGGTACGCCGGCGGCTCGCCGGGGGCCGGGCTGGCCGACGGGCTCGCCTCGGGCACGGTGGGGACGTTCTCGTCGTAGAACGAGTACGTCGGGCCGCCCAGGCCGGTGCCGCTGGGGTCGCCGCAGCGCAGCGCCCCCTCGGTGGTGATCTCGTGGCACGTGGTGTTGTCGTAGAACGACCGGGTCGCCAGGTGGGCGATGCTCGCCGCGGCGCACGGGGCGCCGGCGAGGTCGAGCTCGGCCGTGATCGGGCCGCCCTGGTTGGTGTTGATCGTCATCGGCCGGGTGCCCGCAGTGGGCAGGCCGGTGGTGGCCGGGGTGCCGACGTCCTTGAGGTTGGTGTTCGCGGCGGCGTCCTGCGGCGTCCAGAGGCAGACGTCCTGGGCGGCCTGCTGCTTCGGGTCCCGGTCGAAGGCGCCCAGCGCCCAGGCGGACCCGACCACGATCAGCGCCAGGACGACCGCGACGCCCACGCCGGCCTGGATCTGCCGGCGCCGCCGGGCCGCGGCGGCCCGCCGGGCCAGCTGCCGGTCGAGCTTCTCCCGTGCCAGCTTGCGCTGCCGGTCCCTGCTGGAAGCCACTCGTGCTTTCCTTCCTCTGCCCTGGTCGTCACCGCCGGTCGGGCCGCTCGCGTCCCCGTGAAGCAGGTGCGCCACGCCACACGCCCGCCAGAGTGTACGGGTAGCCGCTGGGAAAGTGGTGTACGAGGTCGGGGCTGGGTTTATCGGAGTGCGTCACTGTGCCGGACGGGGTCTGCGGGACGGGTGGGTCACGGATATCCGTTCGCCGCGACGGCTAGGCTGCGGAGGGAACGACGTACCGACGGAAGGGGAGCGGACGTGCTCGTGGCCGGCTTTCCCGCGGACGCCTTCGGCACCAACTGCTACGTGGTGGCGACCGCTCCGGGGGAGCAGTGCGTGGTGGTCGACCCCGGCATCGGGGTGCTCGACCGGCTCGACGCCGTGCTCGCCGAACACCGCCTGCACCCGGCCGCGGTGCTGCTCACCCACGGCCACCTCGACCACACCTTCTCGGTGGCGCCGGTCTGCGGCGCGCGGGGTATCCCCGCGTACGTCCACCCGGACGACCGGGAGCTGCTCGCCGACCCGGCCAAGGGGCTTTCCGCGGACCTCGCCCAGCTCTTCGGCGGCCGGCTGCCGTACACCGAGCCGGACGACGTGGCGGAGCTGACCGACGGCGCGACGCTGGCGCTGGCCGGGTTGGAGATCACCGTCGACCACGCTCCCGGCCATACCGGCGGGTCGGTGCTGTTCCGGCTGTCCGGCGCCAGCTCGCCCTGGGAGGCCGAGCAGATCTGCCTCTCCGGTGACGTGCTCTTCGCCGGCTCGATCGGCCGCACCGACCTGCCGGGCGGCAGCATGCCCCGGATGCTGACCAGCCTGCGGGAGAAGGTCCTTCCGCTGGCGGACGACACGGTCGTCCTGCCCGGCCACGGCCCCGCGACCACCATCGGCCGCGAGCGCGCGACCAACCCGTACCTCGCCGAGGTGGCGATGGACGGCGCCGCGCGCCCGGCCGCGCCCACCCGCGGCCTGTAGCCGCGCCCACGACCTCCCCGCGCCGCCGCGCGGGACGCAAGGAGTACGCCATGAGCAAGCCCACGCCCATCTCCGGCTTCCCGGAGTGGACGCCCGGCCAGCGGATGATCGAGCAGTTCGTGCTCGACCGGATCCGCGCCACCTTCGAGCTGTACGGCTTCGCGCCGCTGGAGACCCGCTCGGTCGAGCCGCTGGACCAGCTGCTGCGCAAGGGGGAGACCTCGAAGGAGGTCTACGTGCTGCGCCGGTTGCAGGCCGACACCGACGGTCCGGCCGGCGACGACGCGCTCGGCCTGCACTTCGACCTGACCGTGCCGTTCGCCCGGTACGTGCTGGAGAACGCCGGCAAGCTGCAGTTCCCGTTCCGCCGCTACCAGATCCAGAAGGTGTGGCGGGGCGAGCGCCCGCAGGAGGGGCGCTACCGCGAGTTCCTCCAGGCCGACATCGACATCGTCGACCGGGACACCCTGCCCCCGCACTACGAGGCGGAGATGCCCCTGGTCATCGGCGACGCGCTGCGCTCGCTGCCGATCCCGCCGGTCCGCATCCAGGTCAACAACCGCAAGATCTGCGAAGGGTTCTACCGGGGGATCGGGCTGACCGACCCGGAGGCGGCGCTGCGCGCGGTCGACAAGCTCGACAAGATCGGTCCGGCCCGGGTCGCCGAGCTGCTGGCCGAGACGGCCGGGGCGAGCGAGGCGCAGGCCAAGGCGTGCCTGGCGCTGGCCGAGATCTCCGCGCCGGACCCCTCGTTCGCCGACGCGGTGCGCGCCCTCGGGGTGAGCGACCCGCTGCTGGACGAGGGGATCGAGGAGCTGGTGGCGGTGGTGGAGACCGCCGCCGCGCACTCGCCGGGGCTCTGCGTGGCCGACCTGCGCATCGCCCGTGGCCTGGACTACTACACCGGCACCGTCTACGAGACCCAGCTGATCGGCTACGAGCGGTTCGGCTCGATCTGCTCCGGCGGCCGCTACGACAACCTGGCCAGCTCCGGCGCCACCCGGTTCCCCGGGGTGGGCATCTCGATCGGGGTGACCCGACTGCTCGGGCTGCTCTTCGGCGCCGACGCGCTCTCGGTCTCCCGGACCGTGCCGACCTGCGTGCTGGTCGCGGTCACCAGCGAGGGCGCCCGTCCGGCCAGCAACCGGGTCGCCGAGGCGCTGCGCTCGCGTGGGGTGCCGACCGAGGTGTCGCCCAGCGCGGCGAAGTTCGGCAAGCAGATCCGGTACGCCGAGCGGCGCGGCATCCCGTACGTCTGGTTCCCCGGGGCGGAGGGTGCGGCGGACGAGGTGAAGGACATCCGGTCCGGCGAGCAGATCGCCGCCGCGGCGGGGGAGTGGACGCCGCCCCGGGAGGACCTCAAACCGCTGGTCAGCTGAGGTACTACTCGCGCGTACGCCCGCGGGGCCCTACGGTAGCGTAAGTTACGCCACCGTAGGGAGATCCGCATGAGCACCGCCCCGCTGAGTCAGACCGCCCTGCTCCTCGAACTCGAAGCCGTGGTGGAGAAGAACCTCGACCGCCACCTGTCGATCGCCAAGGAGTGGTTCCCGCACGAGTACGTCCCGTGGAGCGAGGGACGCACGTTCGACGGGCCGCTCGGCGGCGAGCCATGGTCGGAGTCGGACTCGACGATTCCCGACGTGGCCCGTACCGCGCTGATCGTCAACCTGCTGACCGAGGACAACCTGCCCTCGTACCACCACGAGATCGCCACCCTCTTCGGCCGGGACGGGGCGTGGGGCACCTGGGTGCACCGGTGGACCGCCGAGGAGGGTCGGCACGGCACCGCGATCCGGGACTACCTGACGGTGACCCGGGCGGTGGACCCGGTCGCCCTGGAACGGGCCCGGATGACCCACATGTCGGCCGGCTACGAGAACGTGCACGGCGACGAGGTGCTGCACTCGCTGGCGTACGTGTCGTTCCAGGAGCTGGCCACCCGCATCTCGCACCGCAACACCGGCCGGGTCACCGGCGACCCGGCCTGCGAGGCGTTGCTGGCCCGGGTGGCCGCCGACGAGAACCTGCACATGGTCTTCTACCGCAACCTGCTCGGCGCGGCCTTCGAGCTGGCCCCGAGCCAGGCGATGCGGGCCGTCGCCGACGTGGTGGCCGACTTCCAGATGCCCGGCGTCGGCATCGAGGGCTTCGCCCGCAAGTCGGTGGCGATCGCCCTGGCCGGCATCTACGACCTGCGCCAGCACCGCGACGACGTGGTGCAGCCGGTGCTGCGCCAGTGGGACGTCTTCAACGTCACCGGCCTGGACGCCGACGGCGAGGCCGCCCGCGATCAGATCGCCGGCCACCTCGACGAACTGGAGCGGGCCGCGTCCCGCTTCGAGGAGAAGCGCGCCGCCCGCGAGGCCCGCCTCGCCACCCGCGCCTGACCCCGCCCCCGCACCACCCCACCCGCTGCCCGCCCCCGCACCACCTCACCAACGTCCCCGCCTCGCCGTGGCCGCTCTTTCAGAGAAAGCGTGGCCATGGCGGGCGGAATAGCCACGCTTTCTCTGAAAGAGCACGCTCGGCGGGGCGGGTGGCGGATGGCGGGTGGCGGGTGGGGTGGGTCAGGCGGGCTGGGGGAGGGGGAAGAGGAGGCAGCTTGACGTGGCGTGGGCGATGAGGCGGTCCTGGGCGTCGGTCAGGCGGGCCTCGGCCAGGGCGGTGCGCCGGCCGCGTTGCAGGACGGTGCCCTCGCACCGGAGCATGCCGCTGGCGACGGTCACCGGGCGCAGGAACTTCACGTTCAGGTCCAGCGAGGTGTAGCCGACGCCGGCGGGCAGCGTGGTGTGCACGGCGCACGCGGCGGCGGTGTCCAGCAGGGTGGAGATCACCCCGCCGTGCACGGTGCCGAGCGGGTTGTAGTGGAACTCCTGCGGGACCAGCTCGACCGCGACCCGACCCTCGTCGGCCTCCATCCGGGCCATGTCGATCAGGTGCATGATCGGCGGCGCGGCCAGCTCGCCGGCGATCATTCCGCGGAGCAGCTCCAGGCCGCTGCGGCGGCCCACGTGCGCGGCGCCGGCCACCGGGTCGGACCAGGAGAAGGTACGGCTGCGCGCCGGGTCCTGCGTCTGAGTCATGGACTGAGCCTGGCAGCACGTTGCTGAGTCTGTCAATCAGACCTAGCCTGGTGGGCATGAGACCTGCGGCACTGGACTGGTCGGTGGAGAACTGCACCATCGCTCGGGCGATGGCGATCCTCGGCGAGCGGTGGACCCTGGTGGTGCTCCGCGAGGTCTTCAACGGCGTCCGCCGCTTCGACGACATGCGCGTCCGTACCGGCATCCCCCGGCAGGTGCTGACCACCCGGCTGGCCACCCTGGTCGAGCAGGGCGTGCTGCGTCGCGAGCCGTACCGGGAGCCGGGCAGCCGGCTGCGCCACGAGTACCGGCTGACCGAGAGGGGCCTGGACCTGTGGCCGGTGCTGGTGGCGGTGCTCGGCTGGGGGGACCGCTACCTGGCCGACCCGGAGGGCTCCCCGCTCGGCGTCGGGCACCGCGACTGCGGGGCGGAGGTCCGGGTCGAGCTGCGCTGCGCCGAGGGGCACGAGGTGACCGACCCGCGCGACGTGCTGCCCCGGCCGGGTCCGGGCGCCCGCCGCCGCGTCGACTGACCCGCCGCCGGGCGGCGTCCCGTCGAGCCCCCGTCGAGCCCCGTCGCGCCGTCGTCCAGCCCGCGGTGGGCGCGCCTCGGCGCGCGGACGGCCGCGCCGCCCGCGCGCCGGGACACCGGTGCTACCAGGCGAAGCCGTTGGCGTACGAGACGCTGGCCAGCACCGCCTGGCCGGTGGTGTTGGGGTGGAAGTAGTCCCAGGTGGAGACCTGGCTCAGCGCGAACGGGTAGTTGAACACCGCGTTGTCGTCGAAGTCGCAGTTCGGGCCGTACGCGGCGCAGGCCTGGGCGAGCTGGGTGTTGAAGTCGACCACCCGCTGCCGGACCCGGGTCCGGCGGTCGACGTCGGCCTGTGCGGTGGAGGTCGGGTTGGCCAGCATCGACTGGCAGATGCCGAAGGCCGACCAGGCGGTCCGGGCGCTGCCGCTGCCCTTGCCGACCGACCAGAGCCGCTGGATGTCCGGGATGCTGATCACCAGGACCCTGGCGTTGGGCAGCCCCGCCTTGAGCCGGGCGAGCGCGCTGTCGATGTTCGCCCGGTAGGTGGCCACCGGGGTCATCGTCGACTCCGAGCTGGTGCAGGCGTCGTTGGCGCCGATCAGCATCGTGACGTACCCGACGCCCTGGCTGACCGCGGTGCCGGCCTGGCCGTACATGTCGGCGGACTTGGCGCCGCTGCGGGCGTCGTTGAGGTTGCGGCCCTGGATGTTGGGGTTGACCGCGCGGATACGCAGGTAGTGGCTGTTCACCGTGGAGTAGTCGCCGGTGCTGAAGGACCGTGAGGTGCAGTCGACGTACCAGCCGCAGGCGTTGAAGCCGCGGGTGATGGAGTCGCCGAGGCTGGCCATCGCGCTGGGCGGTGGGCCCGGGTCGGCGACGGCGGGGGTGGCGGCGAGCAGGACGAGGGCGGTGGCGCCGGCGAGAGCCGCCAGCGCGCGTCGGGCGAGGGTCATGGTGGCCTCCGGATCACGGGTGCCGGCGTGCTGCGGTGGCCAGATCGTATAGACGACTTTCTGTGTCCACAATGTTGCTTCACGGTTACATGGGGCGGCGGGGTGAATTCGGGCAAAGTCATGTCTTGCTTACGATCTTAAATATGTGAATACTTCAGTCACTCGGCCGGTTTCCCCAGGTCGGCCGGGTTGTCCCCGGGCGCGTCGACGTGACGCGACCCGTCAGCCCCTTCCGGAGGTTGTTACATGCGACCCACGAGGTCATCGCTCCGCCACGTCGCCGCCGTCGCCATGGCCGGCACCCTGGTCACCGGCGCGCTGCTCGGCGCCCCCGCGCAGGCGGCACCCGCCTCGCCCGCCTCCCCCGACGCCGCGGCCGGTCTGGCCGACCGCCTCGGCGACCGCGCCGCCGGCACGTACGCCGACGCCAGCGGCAAGATGGTCGTCGCCGTCACCGACGACGCCGCCGCCCGCCAGGTCCGCGCCGCCGGCGCCACCCCGAAGCTCGTCACCCGGGGCGCCGCCACCCTGAAGGCCGCCACCGCCGAACTGGAGCGGTCCGCGAAGATCCCCGGCACCGCCTGGTGGACCGACCCCGCCACCAACCAGGTCGTGGTCTCGGTCGACAGCACCGTCACCGGCGCCAAGCTGGACAAGGTCAAGGCCGCCGCCGCCCGCACCGGTGGCGCCGTCCGGATCGAGGCCGAGGCCGGCGTGCTGAGCACCCGGATCTCCGGCGGCAACGCGATCTACGCCGGTGGCGGCGGTCGCTGCTCGCTCGGCTTCAACGTGCGCAACAGCGCCGGCACCCAGTTCTTCATCACCGCCGGTCACTGCACGAACATCTCGGCCAGCTGGTACAGCAACTCCGCGCAGACCAGCTACCTGGGCGCGCGGACCGGCACCAGCTTCCCGGGCAACGACTACGGGATCGTGCAGTACAACAGCAGCGTCTCCCGCCCGGGCAACGTCTACCTCTACAACGGCAGCTACCAGGACATCACCGCCGCCGGTAACGCCTTCGTCGGCCAGAGCGTCCGGCGCAGCGGCAGCACCACCGGCCTGCGCAGCGGCTCGGTGACCGCCCTCAACGCCACGGTCAACTACGCCGAGGGCAGCGTCTCCGGCCTCATCCGCACCAACGTCTGCGCCGAGCCGGGCGACAGCGGCGGCTCGCTCTTCGCCGGCAGCACCGCGCTGGGCCTCACCTCCGGCGGCAGCGGCAACTGCTCCTCCGGCGGCACGACCTACTTCCAGCCGGTCCCCGAGGTGCTGAGCCGCTACGGCGTCAGCGTCTACTGATCCACGCCAGCGGGCCGCCGGAATCCTCCGGCGGCCCGCGCCGCGTGCCCCGGCGGGCGGACCGCCGCCGCGCGCTCGTCCCGCTGCGGCGCTCGGCTCAGGGCAGCGGGCCGGGCCGCCGAGGAGCGGGCCCGCGAGCAGGGCGACCGGAACCCCGAGAGACGGCACCGGCCGCCTGCCGGTCCGCGGTGACGGGCCGGCCGCCACCGGCGGCCCACGCGAGGTGTGCCCGCCGGGCGGAGAGCACCGCCAGCAGCGGCCAGAGTGCGACGGCCAGCGCGGTCACCCGCTCGGCCAGCCCGGTCCGGGACCCCCCGGTCACCTCGAACGCGAACCAGCCGAACAGGCTCAGCAGCAGCACGGTGACGCTCAGCCCCACCGCCCGGCGGAACGCCCAGGGTGGCTCCGGCCGGGCCGGGTGCCCGGCGTCCGGGCCGCGCGGCAGCCGCAGCGCTGAACCGGCCGGGCAGAGCGACAGGGCGAGGACGGCCACGGTCGCGACGACGCCATGGCCGAGGGAGCCGCCGACCGTCGGCCGGGGAAACGCGACCAGCGCGATGGTGGCCAGCCCGCCGACGGCAAGCAGGAAGCGGCTGGGCAGCCCGGCCGCGTGCAGGACCGCGGCGGTCGCCAGGTAACAGCAGCCGAGCAGCACCAGACAGCCGATCATGATCCAGGGGTCGGTGGCGTCCTGCCCCGCCAGCTCGCTGATGGTGTCCCGGATCGGGTCGTAGCCGACCGGCTGCCGGGCGCCGGCGACCGTCCAGCCGGCCACCAGCAGAGCGGGTGCCGCCCCCGCGGTGGCGACGGCCCAGTTCGGTACGGCGCGCATCCACGCACGGTAACCGGCTCGGCGCTCTGCCGAGCCGGAGTTGGCCGGTCCGTCCACCGAAGAATCGCCCGGCCTGCCGGGTGCCCGGGAGGAACGACTGTCGCCCCTGACAGAATGCCGGTGAGGACTGTTCCACGATGAGGAGTTGCCAGCCGTGATCCGTACCCACAATGCCGGAAGCCTGCGCGCCGCGGACGCCGGCTCGACGGTGACGCTCGCCGGGTGGGTGGCCCGCCGGCGCGACCACGGCGGTGTCATCTTCGTCGACCTGCGCGACGGCTCCGGCGTGGTCCAGGTGGTGTTCCGCGAGGAGGACGCGCACGCGCTGCGCAACGAGTTCTGCGTCCGGGTCACCGGCGAGGTGACCCGCCGGCCCGAGGGCAACGAGAACCCGGAGCTGCCCACCGGCGAGATCGAGGTGACCGCCGCCGAGCTGGAGGTGCTCTCCGAGGCGGCCCCGCTGCCGCTGCCGGTCGACGACCAGGTCGAGGCCGGCGACGACATCCGGCTCAGGTACCGCTACCTGGATCTGCGGCGCAGCGGTCCGGCCAACGCGATGCGGCTGCGCTCGCGGGCCAACCAGCTCGCCCGGGGTGTGCTGCACGAGCGGGACTTCCTGGAGATCGAGACCCCCACGCTGACCCGGTCCACCCCCGAGGGTGCCCGCGACTTCCTGGTGCCGGTCCGGCTCCAGCCCGGCAGCTGGTACGCGCTGCCGCAGTCGCCGCAGCTGTTCAAGCAGCTGCTGATGGTCGGCGGCATGGAGCGGTACTACCAGATCGCCCGCTGCTACCGCGACGAGGACTTCCGCGCCGACCGGCAGCCGGAGTTCACCCAGCTCGACATCGAGATGTCCTTCGTCACCGAGGACGACGTGATCGACCTCGGCGAGGCGATCGTGTCGGCGCTGTGGAAGGACTTGGCCGGGCACGAGATCTCCCGGCCGATCCCGCGGATCACCTGGCACGACGCGATGGCCCGGTACGGCTCTGACAAGCCGGACCTGCGCTACGGCGTCGAGCTGACCGAGCTGACCGACTACCTGCGCGGCACCGAGTTCCGGGTCTTCGCCGGCGCCATCGACGCCGGCGGGTACGTCGGCGCGGTGGTGATGCCGGGCGGCGCGGCGCAGAGCCGCAAGGAGCTGGACGGCTGGCAGGACTGGGCCAAGGCGCGCGGCGCGCGGGGCCTGGCGTACGTGGTGCTCGACGCCGAGACCGGCGAGGCGCGCGGCCCGGTGGCGAAGAACCTCTCCGCCGAGCACCTGGGCGGGCTCGCCGACGCGGTCGGCGCCAAGCCGGGCGACGCGGTCTTCTTCGCCGCCGGCGCCAACACGCGCGAGGCGCAGGAGCTGCTCGGCGCGGCCCGGATCGAGATCGCCAAGCGGGCCGGCCTGATCGACGAGAGCGCCTGGGCGTTCTGCTGGGTGGTCGACGCGCCGATGTTCGAGCGCACGGACGAGGGCGGCTGGACGGCCGTGCACCACCCGTTCACCTCCCCGAACGCCGAGTGGGTGGACCGCTTCGAGGAGGCGCCGGACCGGGCGCTGGCTTACGCGTACGACATCGTCTGCAACGGCAACGAGATCGGTGGCGGCTCGATCCGTATCCACCGGGGCGACGTGCAGAAGCGGGTCTTCGACCTGCTCGGCATCACCCCGGAGGAGGCGCAGGACAAGTTCGGCTTCCTGCTGGAGGCGTTCAAGTACGGCGCCCCGCCGCACGGCGGCATCGCGTTCGGCTGGGACCGGGTCTGCATGCTGCTCGCCGGCGCGGACTCCATCCGCGAGGTCATCGCCTTCCCGAAGACCCGGGGCGGCTTCGACCCGCTGACCGGCGCGCCGACGCCGATCACCGCCCAGCAGCGCACCGAGGCCGGCATCGACGCCAAGCCCAAGGCGCCGACCGGCGTGCACGCCGGCACCGCCGGCCCGGCCGCCCCGGTGGCCGACCCGGTCTGACCCGACCCCCGTCACCGAGAGGTCTGCGCCATGATGGCGTGGACCTCTCGGTCGTTTCGTCGCCGGGCGGGCGACGCTCGGCGGGACCGGGGGAGACGGGGGACGCGATGACGCTGCTCGTGGTGGGAGCCGGTGGTTTCCTGGGCGGGGAGATCTGTCGGCGCGCGCTCGCGGCGGGCCGGCCGGTGGTGGGCACCTGGCACGCCGACCCCGTCGCGTTGCCCGGCCTGGGGACCCGGCAGCTCGACGTGACCGACCGGGAGGCGGTGCGCCGGCTGGTCGCGGCGGTCCGGCCGACCGCCGTGGTCGGCACCCCCTACCGGTACGACGACTGGGCGGTCACCGCCGACGGCGCGGCGCACATCGCGTACGCGACGGCCGAGGCGGGGGCGCGGCTGGTGCACGTGTCCAGCGACGCGCTGCACGCCGGGCGCCCGACGCCCTATCTGGACGACGACCCGCCCACCCCGATCCACCCGTACGGGGCGGCGAAGGCGGCGGCGGAGACCGCGGTGCGGGTCATCGACCCGAGCGCCGTGCTGGTGCGGACCTCGCTGATCGTGGGGGAGGGGAGCAAGCAGATCCAGCTCTGCCGGGACGCGCTCGCCGGCCGGGCCACCCTCTTCAGCGACGAGCTGCGCTGCCCGGTCGACGTCACCGACCTGGCCGACGCCGTCCTCGAACTGGTCGATGGCGACTACGCCGGTCCGCTCAACGTCGCCGGTCCGGAGCCGGTCAGCCGGGCCGGGCTCGGGTTGCTGGTGGCCCGCCGGTTCGGGCTGGACCCGGCCGGGATGAAAACCACCACGGTCGCGGCGGCCGGGCTGGTCCGCCCCACCGACGTACGGCTGGACTCCTCGCGCGCCGCCGCGCTGCTGCGGACCCGGCTGCGCGGCGTCACCGAACTCCTCGCGGCCTGATCCCCGGCCCGTCCCCGCCACACTGACGCACACTTTCTCTGCACAACTATTGTGCAGAGAAAGTGTGCACAGATATTGTGCAGTGATGGGGAACGACGAGAACGTCGCCACACCGCGTGAGGTCCGGCTCGATCACCGGCAGGTCCGGGTGCTGGCGCACCCGCTGCGGATGCGACTGCTCGGCGCGCTGCGTACCAAGGGGCCGGCCACCGCCACGGCGCTGGCCGAGCTGCTCGACACCAACACCGGCGCGACCAGCTACCACCTGCGCCAGCTCGCCGAGGTGGGCCTGGTCGCCGAGGATCCCGACCGGGGCAGCGGGCGGCAGCGCTGGTGGCAGGCCGCGCACGACGTCACCAGCTGGGAGCCGACCGACTTCGACGACGACCCGGACGCCCGGGCGGCGATCCAGTGGATCCACGGCGATCAGGTACGCCTGCTGGTCGAGCGGGCCGAGCAGTGGCTGGCCGTCGAGCACGAGTGGTCGCCGGCCTGGCGGGACGCCTTCGGCATGGGCGACATCTTCATGGTCATCCCGCCGGACCGGATGGAGGCGCTCAAGGCCGAGGTGTGGCAGGTCATGCAGCGGTACCACGACGAGGCGGACCCGGCCGAGCCGGGCGCCGAGCCGGTGCACCTCTTCCTCGCCGGCTACCCGATGCTGGAGGGCCGGCGGTGAGCGCGCTGTCCGTACGCCAGGTCCGGTTCCGCTACCTCACCCTCTACGGCCTGCGCTGGCTGCCCACCGGCCTGATGATCCCGGTGATGATCCTGCTGATGCAGGAGCGCGGCCTGTCGCTGTCCGAGATCGGGCTGGTCTCCATCGCGCAGGGGCTGGTGGTGCTCGTGCTGGAGCTGCCCACCGGCGGCCTGGCCGACGCCCTCGGCCGCAAGCCCGTGCTGGCCGCCGCCTGGACGCTGAGCCTGGTCTCGCTCGGGCTCTTCGCGGTGGCCGACTCCTTCGCGCTGTTCTTCCTGGTCTGGGCCTTGCAGGGCGTCTACCGGGCGCTCGACAGCGGCCCGCTGGAGTCCTGGTACGTCGACGCCACCCTCGCCGCCGACCCGAAGGCTGAGTACGAGGCCGGCCTCGGCTTCGCGGGCACCGTCGCCGGCGTGACCATCGCCGCCGGGGCGCTGCTCAGCGGTGGCTTGATCGCCCTCGGCCCGGTCGGGCCGGTCAGCGCCCTCACCGTGCCGGTCCTGGTCGCCATCGCCCTCCAGGCGATGGCCCTGGCGGCCCTGCTGCTCCTGCTGGTCGAGACCGGCCCGGCCAAGGGCGCCGGCGCGCTGCGCGCCTCCATGGTCGAGGCGCCCCGGATGGTGGGCCAGGCCTTCGGCCTGCTGCGCCGCTCCCGGGTGCTGCTCGCCCTGGTCGCCGTCGAGCTGTTCTGGAGCTTCGGCATGGTGACGTTCGAGTCGCTGCTGCCGGTCCGCCTCGCCGAGGTGGTCGGGCATCCCGAGCGGGCGGCGGCGCTGCTCGGGCCGGCCAGCTCGGCGGCGTGGCTCGCCTCGGCGGCGGGCGCGGCGCTGACCCCGCTGCTGCTGCGCTGGCTGGGCGCCGCGCCGAGCGCCGCGCTGCTGCGGATCGTCCAGGGCGTGACCGTGGTCGGCATGGGGCTGTTCGCCGGCCCGGTCGGCGTGCTGGTCGCCTACCTGGCCTGCTACACCGTGCACGGCGCCTCGAACCCGCTGCACACCGGCCTGCTGCACCGGCAGGTCGACGGGCCGTACCGGACCAGCGTGCTCTCGCTGAACTCGATGGTCGGGCAGCCCGGCTTCGCGATCGGCGCGGTGCTGCTCACCGCCCTCGCCGACACCCGCAGCGTCACCACGGCCATGCTGGTGGGCGGTGTGGTGCTGGCCGTGGCCGCACCGCTCTACCTGCCGGCCTGGCGCGCCGGGCGCACGGCGGGCGCGGCGGCCGACCCCGGGCCGGTCGGGCCGGTCGGGTCGGGCGGGCCGGTCGGGTCGGACGTCGTCGGGTCGACGGCCGGGTCGAGCGCGGTCGGGTCCGCCGCCCAGCCCGACATGGTCGGCCCGACCGGCGACCTCGACCCGGTGGCCGACGGTCAGGCGGCGGTCCCGGCGGCCGGACCGGGGGGCGGGGAGGCGGCGCCCGTCCGCTGACCGGTCGCCGCGCCACCTGCGGTCGCGGCGGACCGAAATCCGAGCCTGATACCTCAGAGGCATCCTGATACCTCTGAGGTATCAGGCCGTTCGGGGCGGCCGCCTCCGGCGCCGACCGGAGCGGCCGCTCCAGCGCCGACCGGAGCGGCCGCTCCAGCGCCGACCGGAGCGGCCGCTCCAGCGCCGACCGGGGCGACCGCCTCCAGCGCCGACCGGGGCGGCCGTCCCCAGCGCCGACCGGCCCGGCGGGCCGGCGGCGCGCCCGGTTCAGGCCAGGTGCACCGAGCTGCGGGCAAGGGTGCCGGTGAAGCCGAGCCGCCGGTAGAGCCGGATCGCCCCCAGGTTGTCGGTGTAGACGCCCAGCGCCACCTGGTCGTAGCGGGCGGCCAGCGCCCGTGTCATCCCGGCGGTCAGGGCCGCCCCGAGGCCCCGCCCCCGCCGGTCCGGCGCCACGGTCAGCCCGGCCAGGAAACCGACGTCGCCCCGGCTGCGGTCCGCGCCGCAGGCGACCAGCCGGTGGCCGTCGCGGATGCCGTACCAGTCGACGATGCGGGGGTCGCCGGGGCGGGAGGTGGTGCTGGGGAAGGACGACTCGATCAGCGCGCTCAGCGCGGGGTGGTCGGCCGCACCGAGGCGTACCACCCGGTCCTCCTCCGGCTGACGCGGCGGGGCGGTGCTGGTCCAGAGGAAGTCCCACTCGTCGTGCCGGGCCACGGCCAGCCGGCCGGCGAGGGCTTCCGGGCTGGTCCGGGGCAGGTGCAGCCACTGCCCGGCGTCGACCGCGCCGGCGGCGACGAGGTCGGTGAAGACGTCCACCGCCGGCCCCGGCGCCCCGATCGCGCCGCCCGCCGGACCCGGCCCGGACGACAGCAGCCAGGCCACCGCGCCGTCGCGCCGCCAGCCGCGGGGCTCCGCGCCCCGCCACAGCGCGTGCCGGGCGTACGGGTGGTGGTCGGTGGCGGCGAGGAGGGCCCCGCGACCCGTCAACTCCTGGTCAGCCATGATCACCCGCCCAGCCTAGAACGCGGCCCCGGCGCAGCTCGTTCCACGGTGGAGATTGACGAGCCGACCGATTGGGTACATCCCGCGCTGACCTACTGGGAACCCCCACCGGAGGACAACGATGCTCGCCATTCTCGCCGCGATCGTGTTCGGCTTCGCGCTGCTGATCGATCTGCTGGACACCAACTTCGGCGCCCCCGACCTCTTCAACGTGCACACCCTGCTGATGCTGGGCCTGCTGCTGCTCTCCCTCTACCTCGCCGGCGTCGGCCGTGGCCCGGGCGGTGGCGGCGGCGGCCGCTGGTACCGCGGTCGGCGGCCGGGTCGCGGCTGACCGCAACGGATCAGGACGGGCTCGGCCCGCGGCGCGATTCCGGCGCAGCGGACCGAGCCCGGTACTGTCTTCGTGATGGACTCCGACGCCCTCTTCTCCCTCGGTGAACCCGCCGCGGCGCCCAGCGCCCCCGCGGGTCCGAGCGGTGTCGACGGCTTCACGGCGGTCGGGGAGGATTCGCCCCTGCCCGTCCGGATGCGCCCCGCCAGCATCGACGAGCTGGTCGGGCAGGACCACCTGCTCGCGCCCGGCGCGCCGCTGCGCCAGCTGGTCGGCGGCGGGGCCCCGATGTCGGTCATCCTGTGGGGGCCGCCGGGCAGCGGCAAGACCACGATCGCGCACCTGGTGGCCCGGGCCACCGACCGCCGGTTCGTCGCCATGTCGGCGCTCTCCGCCGGGGTCAAGGACGTCCGAGCGGTCATCGACACCGCCCGCCGGCAGCGCCGCACCGGCGGACCGCAGACCGTGCTCTTCATCGACGAGGTGCACCGGTTCAGCAAGACCCAGCAGGACTCCCTGCTCGCCGCGGTGGAGGACCGGACGGTCACCCTGCTCGCGGCGACCACGGAGAACCCGTACTTCTCGGTCATCTCCCCGTTGCTGTCGCGCTGTGTGCTGCTCACCCTCCAGCCGCTGGACGACGCGGCCGTGCGCGGCCTGCTGCGCCGCGCGGTCGCCGACCAGCGCGGCCTGGGTGGCGCGCTCACCCTCGACACCGAGGCCGAGGACCACCTGGTACGCCTCGCCGGCGGCGACGTCCGCAAGGCGCTGACCGCGCTGGAGGCCGCGGCGGCCTCCGCGGTGGCCACCGGCACCGGCCGGATCGACCTCGCCACCACCGAGCAGGCGGTCGACGTGGCGGCGGTCCGCTACGACCGGGACGGCGACGCCCACTACGACGTGACCAGCGCCTTCATCAAGAGCATGCGCGGCTCGGACGTGGACGCGGCGCTGCACTGGCTGGCCCGGATGCTGGTCGCCGGCGAGGACGCCCGGTTCATCGCCCGCCGGTTGGTGATCTTCGCCAGTGAGGACGTCGGGATGGCCGATCCGACCGCGCTGGGCGTGGCCACCGCCGCCGCCCACGCCGTGGAGTACGTCGGCCTGCCCGAGGCCCAGCTCAACCTGGCCCAAGCGGTGATCCACCTGGCCACCGCCCCGAAGTCGAACTCGGCCACCACCGCCATCGGCGCGGCCATCGCCGACGTGCGGGCCGGCCGCGGCGGCCCGGTGCCGCGCGGGCTGCGCGACGCCCACTACGCCGGCGCGCGGGGGCTCGGGCACGGCACGGGATACCGCTACCCGCACGACGACCAGCGCGGAGTGGTCACTCAGCAGTACGCTCCCGACGATCTCGTCGGGGCCGACTACTACCGGCCCAGCGGGCACGGTGCGGAGCGGTCCGTGGCCGCCCGGCTGCCGCTGCTGCGCCGGATCGTCCGGGGGCTGTCCGCCCCGGTGCCGCGCCCCGACGAACCGACGCCGGTGGCGCTCAACGGCCGCCGCCCGTCGGGTGCGGGGCACGCCGGTGGGGCGGATGAAGACGGCGACGCCGTCGTCGGGGAGGGTCAGCAGTGACATCGCGTGGTGGGGAACCGCAGGACGGTCCCGACGAGCGGCGTGACTCCCGCGCCAAGGGACGCCGCTGGGGCCGGGGCCGGGCCGAGGAGCCGCCGCCGGAGCCGGCCGGCGAGGAGTTCGGTTGGATCGACGACCTGCGTAGCGCCAAGCAGCAGCGGGGCGAGCTCGGCCCGGACGGTGAGCCACCCCGCCCGACGTCGCCCGCGCCCGCCAGCGGCCGTGGCCCGGCCACACCGCCCGCCGGTCCCCGACCGGGGCCGGGCGCATCCGGCCCGGACGGCCCGCCGCCCGCCCGCGGGCCGCGCCCTGACGGGCCGCCGCCTGGTCGGGCCG
>NZ_JBAKHT010000044.1:0-32743 GCF_036906755.1 Micromonospora sp. CPCC 206171
CCAACCGGGGTGGGCCGGCATTCCGCCGGGCCCGACTCTCCGGTCCACCCGTCCGGGCCGGGGGGCCACGGCGGTCTGCCATGTACAACGACCCCGCCCCGCCGGCCATTCCGCCACCCGACCAGCCCCGCCCACCCGACAACGTAGGCCAGACCGGACATCCCGGCGGCGGCCACCTGACCCGGAACCGGACACTCGGTCGTGCCCGGCGGGGATGGTTGACCACCTCGCCGAGGTGCCGAGTCGGCTACGGCCTCCACTCCCACCCGAGGCCGGTTCGGCGTGTCGTGGCGCGGAGGCATGACCGGGACGAGCGTGATACCTCTGAGGTATCAAAATGCCTCAGAGGTATCACGCTCACCGGACAGCTTCCCTCCGGTAGGTGATCGAACGAATCCGCCAGCTGCCCAACGGTTGCCGGCCGGAGGGACCACCGGCGCCGCACGGCTGGACCCCGACCACCGCGCCGCCGGTCCAGGACCCCGGTCGCGCCACCCGGACCCGCGCACGCCACGAGCCGGCATCCAGGCAGTCGGGACGGCCCGCCCAGACGGCCAGCGGTCGGCAGGAAGCTGACGAATGGTCAGCGACCGGGAGCCGCCTTGGTGCCCTCGTCCAGCGCGGCCAGGATCGCCTCGGCGGTCCGCTTCCCCACCCCGGGCACCTCGGTGATCTCCTCCACGCTCGCGGCGGAGAGCCGCTTGAGCGAGCCGAAGTGCCGCAGCAGCGCCTTGCGGCGTACCTCGCCGAGGCCGGGCACGTTGTCCAGCGCGGATTCGGTCATCCGCTTCGAGCGACGCTGCCGGTGGAAGGTGATGGCGAAGCGGTGCGCCTCGTCGCGGACGCGTTGCAGCAGGTAGAGCCCCTCGGAGGTGCGCGGGAGGATGACCGGGAACTCGTCGTCGGGCAGCCAGACCTCCTCCAGCCGCTTGGCCAGGCCGCAGAGCGCCACGTCGTCGATGCCCAGCTCGGCCAGCGCCTGGGCGGCCGCCGCCACCTGGGGTGCGCCGCCGTCGACCACCACCAGCTGCGGCGGGTACGCGAACCGGCGCGGCCGCCCGGTGGTCGGGTCGATGCCGGGCCGGTCCGGGTCGGCGGCGGTCTCCTCACCGATCTCGCCGGTCTCGGCCCGGGCGTCGAGGTAGCGGGCGAAGCGGCGGCGCAGCACCTCGGACATCGCGGAGAGGTCGTCGGTGGCGCCTCGGACGATGAAGTGGCGGTACTCGCTCTTGCGGGGCAGCCCGTCCTCGAAGACGACCATGCTGGCCACCACGTCGGTGCCCTGGATCTGCGAGACGTCGAAGCACTCGATGCGCAGCGGGGGCGTCCGCATCCCGAGCGCCTCGCTGATCTCGTCGAGCGCCTTGCCGCGGGTGGTCAGGTCGCCGGCCCGGCGCAGCTTGTGCCGGGCGAGCGCGTCCTTCGCGTTGCGCTCGACCGTCTCCATGAGTGACCTCTTGTCGCCGCGCTGGGGCACCCGCAGCGACACCCGGCTGCCCCGGTGGCTGGAAAGCCAGTCGGCCAGCGCGTCGGCGTCGGCCGGCAGCTCGGGGACCAGCAGCTCGCGGGGCACGTCCGCCTCGCCGTGCTCGCCGCCGTAGACCTGGGTGCAGAAGTGGTGCACCAGGTCGCCGGTGCTCAGCTCCTCGGTCTTCTCCACCACCCAGCCGCGCTGGCCGCGCACCCGCCCGTCGCGGACGTGGAAGACCTGCACGGCGGCTTCCAGCGGGTCGTCGGCGAAGGCCACCACGTCGGCGTCGGTGCCGTCGCCGAGCACCACGGTCTGCTTCTCCATCGCCCGGCGCAGCGCGGCGACGTCGTCGCGCAGCCGGGCGGCCCGCTCGAACTCCAGCTCTTCGCTGGCCTCGGTCATCTCCCGTTCCAGCTTGCGGACCATCGTGTCGGTGCGGCCGGCCATGAAGTCGCAGAAGCCGTTGACGATGTCGCGGTGCTCGTCGGCGGAGACGCTGCCGACGCAGGGCGCGGAGCACTTGCCGATGTACCCCAGCAGGCAGGGCCGGCCCACCTGGCCGGCCCGCTTGAACACCCCGGAGGAGCAGGTCCGCGCCGGGAAGACGCGCAGCAGCAGGTCGAGGGTCTCGCGGATCGCCCAGGCGTGCGAGTACGGCCCGAAGTAACGCACCCCCTTGCGCTTGGCGCCGCGCATCACCTGCAGGCGCGGGTACTCCTCGTCGAGGGTGACCGCCAGGTACGGGTACGACTTGTCGTCGCGGTAGCGGACGTTGAACCGGGGGTCGTACTGCTTGATCCAGGTGAACTCCTGCTGGAGCGCCTCGACCTCGGTGGCGACGGTGATCCAGTCCACCGACTCGGCGGTGAAGACCATCTGCCGGGTGCGCTGGTGCAGGTTGACCGGGTCGGCGAAGTACGAGTTGAGCCGGCTGCGCAGGTTTCTCGCCTTGCCGACGTAGATCACCCGGCCGGTGCCGTCCCGGAAGCGGTAGACCCCCGGTGACTCCGGGATGGTGCCGGGCGCGGGACGGTAGGTCGAGGGGTCAGCCACCCGTCAAGACTAATCCGCACCCCCGACATGCTCCCCCGACCCGCGGGGGCGCTCCCCCGCCGCCCGGCCGGTGGATCATGAGGCCGGCGTGGCCGACCTCATGATCACGCGGGCCCGGTGGCGGCGACGGCGGTTCAGGCCAGGCTGATCTGGTCGCCCTGGACCTTGAGCGCCTTCGGCGCGAGCGGCTTGGTCGCCGGGCCCTGCTTGACGGAGCCGTCGGTGATGGAGAACTTGCTGTTGTGGCAGGTGCAGTTGATGGTGCCGCCGTCGACGTTCGACACCGGGCAGCCCTGGTGGGTGCAGATCGGGTCGAAGCCCTTGAACTGCCCCGGCTCCGGCTGGGTGATCACCACACCCTGGGCGGCGTAGACCTGCCCCCCGCCGACCGGGATGTCGCCGGTCGTCGCCAGCGAGGACGAGCCCTCGCGGTCGCCGCCCTCCGCATCGCCGGCGGTGGCGCCCGGTCCGCCGCTGGTCGCGGGGGTCGCGCCGTCCCCGGAGTCGTCGCCGCCGCAGGCGCTCAGGAGGACCGACGCCCCCACCGCGCCGGCGCCGGCGAGCAGGGCTCGCCGCGTCTGCGTACCGGGTCCGGTCAACACCTGGTCGTCACTCATCTCCGGCCTTTCTCTCGACTGCCGCCGCCGGTCGTCGACCTCGCGGCCTCACCTCGGCACACGCAACACTGTGCCGGACGGTTCAATCCCGTCGGCCCGCGGCTCGCCGGGAAACGGGACGGGCGGGCCGGTTTCCCGACCCGCCCCGCCGTACCGTCGCTCAGCGCGCCGCCGCCGGCACCTTTCGGGTACGCGACTTCGGGGCGCTGCCGTTGGCCTTGGCCGCCCGGCTGGTCGCCGCCTTGGCTCCCTTGGCCTCGCCGTCGAGCTTGAGCACCTGGCGCAGGAACTGACCGGTGTGGCTCTCGGCCACCTCGGCGACCTCCTCCGGGGTGCCGGTGGCGAGCACCGTGCCGCCCCGGTGGCCGCCCTCCGGACCCATGTCGATCAGCCAGTCGGCCGTCTTGATCACGTCGAGGTTGTGCTCGATGGTGATCACCGTGTTGCCCTTGTCGACCAGGCCCTCCAGCACCATCAGCAGCTTGCGGATGTCCTCGAAGTGCAGGCCGGTCGTCGGCTCGTCGAGCACGTAGACCGTCCGCCCGGTGGAGCGCTTCTGCAGCTCGGAGGCGAGCTTGACCCGCTGCGCCTCACCGCCGGAGAGCGTCGGCGCCGGCTGGCCGAGCCGGACGTAGCCCAGGCCGACGTCGACCAGCGTCTTGAGGTGCCGGTGGATGGCCGGGATGGCGGAGAAGAACTCCGCCGCCTCCTCGATCGGCATCTCCAGCACGTCGGAGACGGTCTTGCCCTTGTAGTGCACCTCCAGCGTCTCCCGGTTGTACCGGGCGCCCTTGCAGACCTCGCAGGGGACGTAGACGTCCGGCAGGAAGTTCATCTCGATCTTGATGGTGCCGTCGCCGGAGCACGCCTCGCAGCGGCCGCCCTTGACGTTGAACGAGAACCGGCCCGGGCCGTACCCCCGGACCTTGGCCTCGGTGGTCTCGGCGAAGAGCTTGCGGACGTGGTCCCAGACACCGGTGTAGGTGGCCGGGTTGGAGCGCGGCGTCCGGCCGATCGGCGACTGGTCGACGCCGACGACCTTGTCCACGTGCTCGAGGCCGCTGACCCGGGTGTGCCGGCCCGGCACCAGCCGGGCACCGTTGATCTGGTTGGCCAGCACCGCGTAGAGGATGTCGTTGACCAGCGTCGACTTGCCGGAGCCGCTGACCCCGGTGACCGCGATGAGCTGGCCGAGCGGGAACGAGACGGTGAGGTTGCGCAGGTTGTGCTCGCGCGCGCCGTGCACCACCAGCTCCCGCTCCGGCGTCTGCGGGCGGCGCTGCCGGGGCGTCGGGATCGACCTGCGCCCCGACAGGTACGCCCCGGTGACCGACTCCGGGTTCTCCAGCAGCGCCGGCACCGAGCCGCTGTGCACGATCTCGCCGCCGTGCTCGCCGGCGCCCGGGCCGATGTCGACGATCCAGTCGGCGACCCGGATGGTGTCCTCGTCGTGCTCCACCACGATCAGCGTGTTGCCCAGGCCGCGCAGCCGCAGCAGCGTCTCGATCAGCCGGTGGTTGTCCCGCTGGTGCAGGCCGATGGAGGGCTCGTCGAGCACGTAGAGCACGCCGACGAGGCCGGAGCCGATCTGGGTGGCGAGCCGGATGCGCTGCGCCTCGCCGCCGGAGAGGGTGCCGGCCGGGCGGTCCAGGGAGAGGTAGTCCAGACCGACGTCGAGCAGAAACTTCAGCCGGGCGTTGATCTCCTTGAGCACCCGCTCGGCGATCATCTTCTGCCGGTCGGTCAGCTCGATGCCGGCGAGCAGCTCGGCCGCCTCGCCGACGGACAGGTTGCAGACCTCGGCGATGCTCTTGCCGGCCAGGGTGACCGCGAGCACCTCGGGCTTGAGCCGGGCGCCGCCGCACGCCGCGCAGGGCACGTCCCGCATGTAGCCCTCGTACTTGTCCCGCGACCACTCCGACTCGGTGTCGGTGTGCCGGCGCTCGATCCACTGCACCACGCCCTCGAAGCCGGTGTAGTAGGAGCGCTCGCGGCCGTACTTGTTGCGGTAGCGCACGTGCACCTGGTCGTCGGAGCCGTGCAGGATCGTCTTCTGCGCCCGCGCCGGCAGCGCCCGCCAGGGCGTGTCGATGTCGAAGTGCTGGCTCTCGCCGAGCGCCTCCAGCAGCCGGAGGAAGTATTCGAGGTTGTGCCCGGTGGCCCACGGCTGGATGGCGCCCTCGCGCAGGGTGCGCTCCGGGTCGGGGACGACCAGCTCGGGGTCGACCTCCTTCTTGGTGCCCAGGCCGGTGCACTCCGGGCAGGCGCCGTACGGCGCGTTGAAGGAGAAGACCCGGGGCTCCAGGTCCTCGATCGCCAGCGGGTGGTCGTTGGGGCAGGCCAGGTGCTCGGAGTAGCGGCGCTCCCGGTCGGGGTCGTCCTCGGCCAGGTCGACGAAGTCGAGCAGCACCAGGCCGCCGGAGAGGCCCAGGGCGGCCTCGATCGAGTCGGTGAGCCGCTGCTTGGCGCCGGCCTTGACGCTGAGCCGGTCGATCACCACCTCGATGGTGTGCTTCTCCTGCTTCTTGAGCTTGGGCGGCTCGGTCAGCGGGTGCACCACGCCGTCGACCCGGGCCCGGGCGTAGCCCTTGGCCTGGAGCTCGGCGAAGAGGTCGACATACTCGCCCTTGCGGCCGCGCACCACCGGCGCGAGCACCATGAAGCGGGTGCCCTCGGCCATGCCGAGGACCCGGTCGACGATCTGCTGCGGGGTCTGTCGGGAGATCCGCTCCCCGCAGACCGGGCAGTGCGGCTCGCCGATGCGGGCGAAGAGCAGCCGGAGGTAGTCGTAGACCTCGGTGATGGTGCCGACGGTGGAGCGCGGGTTGCGCGAGGTCGACTTCTGGTCGATGGAGACCGCGGGGCTCAGGCCCTCGATGAAGTCGACGTCGGGCTTGTCCATCTGGCCGAGGAACTGCCGGGCGTACGACGACAGCGACTCGACGTACCGGCGCTGACCCTCGGCGAAGATGGTGTCGAAGGCCAGGCTCGACTTGCCGGAGCCGGAGAGCCCGGTGAAGACGATCAGGGCGTCCCGGGGCAGGTCGAGACTGACGTCACGCAGATTGTGCTCGCGCGCGCCACGGATGATCAGTCGGTCGGCCACTGTCCGTGTACTCCCGGGTGAAGAAAGTGAGGCGGATCTGTCCGCTCGGAGCGAGATCTGAGCGGTTTACGGGCGCAGAAATGACGCCTCGGCAACTCTAGCCCCGAGGTACGACAACTTTCCGCGCCCGCACATTCCCCCAGGTCACACCGGTCGGGCCGGGGTGGCCCACGCCGGTGCGGGGTTCAGAATCCGCCCGGTGACGCCGGGGGTGCCGGACGCGCCGTCCGGCGGCGGCCACCCCGCCACCCGCCGCGCCGCTCGGCCGCCAGCCGGGTCTCCCGGCGGCGGCTCTCGAACGCCACCTCCCGCTGCAACCGGCTCCAGCTCTCCCAGCGCCGCGCGGGCAGCTCCCCGGTCTCCAGCGCCTCCCGCACCGCGCAGGCCGGCTCGGCCTCGTGTGCGCAGTCGGCGTACCGGCAGCCGGTAGCCAGCTCGGCGATGTCGGAGAAGGCGCGGTCCAGCCCGGCGGAGCCGTCCAGCAGGCCCACCGCCCGTACCCCCGGGGTGTCCAGCACCGCGCCGCCGCCCGGAACCGGCACCAGCGCCCGCCAGGTGGTGGTGTGCCGGCCCTTGCCGTCCACCCGGCGGATCGCCTGGGTCGGCATGACCGCGGCCCCGGCCAGTGCGTTGACCAGGCTCGACTTGCCGGCCCCGGACGGACCGAGCAGGCCGAGCGTCAGCCCGGGGGCGACGAGCGGACGCAGCGGCGCCAGCCCGGTGCCCCGCTCGGCGCTGACCGGCAGCACCGGCACCCCCGGCGCCACCGAGGCGAGCTGCCGGGCCACGGCCGCCGGATCGGCGGCCAGGTCGACCTTGGTGAGCACGACCACGGGCCGCGCCCCGGACTCGTGGGCCAGGGAGAGCAGCCGCTCGATGCGGGCGACGTCCGGTTCCGGGTGCACCGGTTCGACGACCGCGGCGGCGTCGAGGTTGGCGGCGAGCACCTGCCCGCTGGCGTCCTTGCCGGCGGTCCGGCGCACCAGCGCGGTGCGGCGCGGCAGCACCGTCTCGACGGTGACCGGGCCGTCCGGCCAGGTGGCCAGGAGCACCCAGTCGCCGGCGCAGGGCAGGGCGGTCAGGTCGCGGGCCGCGGCGGCGAGCACCGCCGGGCCGAGACTGGCGCGGACGGGTCCGTCCGCGCAGAGCACGGTGCAGACCCCCCGGTCGACCCGGGCCACCCGGCCCGGTCGGCGGTCGGGGCGCTGTCGTGCGTACGCCGCCCGGTCGGCGTCGAAGCCGAGGGCGGTCAGATCGATGGTCATGTCATCCTCATCGGAGTCGGAACTGGTCGTGGTGGTATCCGCGTGCTGCTACCGGCATGGCCACCACCTCTCCTCCGATGTCCGGGTGCCGCGTTCGATGCCGACGGTAGGTGCCGCGGCGACGCGCCGAAAGCGATTTCCCCGGCGACGGGCCCGCCCGGTACCGCTAGGGTCGGTGCGTGACCACTGATCCGCTTCTGCTGGCCGGTGAGGTGGACGACGCCACGGCCCGGCTCCTGCGCGCCGCGGCCGCTCTCGACGACGCGGACGTCGCGGCGCCCTCGCTGCTGCCCGGCTGGACCCGCGGGCACGTCCTGGCGCACCTCGCCCGCAACGCCGACGGCTTCGTCAACCTGCTGACCGCCGCCCGCACGGGCGAGCCCATCCCGATGTACGCCAGCCCGGAGGCCCGCTCCGCCGACATCGAGGCCGGCGCGTCCCGGCCGCCGGCGGCCCACCTGGACGACCTGCGCCACTCCGCCGAGCGGTTCGCCGAGGCGGCCGCGGCCATGCCCGTCGAGGCGTGGTCGGCCACGGTGCAGACCCGGCGCGGCCCCTGGAAGGCCGCGATGCTGGTCTGGGGGCGGCTGCGCGAGATAGAGGTGCACCACGTGGACCTCGACGTGGGTTACCGGGCGGCCGACTGGCCGGCGGCGTTCGCCCACCACCTGCTGCACGAGGTGGGCGCCGGCCTGGCCGCCCGCACCGACGTCCCGGCGATGGTGCTGCGCTTCGACGGCAGCCGACACGAGCTGGTGGTCGGTGAACGTGAGGCCGCGCCGCTGGTCAGCGGCCCGGTCGCCGAGCTGGCCGCCTGGTTGATCGGGCGCAGCCGCGGCGAGGCGCTCACCGTCACCCCCGACGGACCCCTGCCGACTCCACCGGAATGGATCTAGACACGTCATGAGCTACACCGGAGACGTCACCGCCGGCGGCCCGCCCGCCGTGCGGGAGCTCGACCGGCTCACCGTCACGAAGCTGTCGGTGGGCCCGATGGACAACAACGCGTACCTGGTGCGCTGCAAGGGCACCGGCGAGCAGGTGCTCGTCGACGCGGCGAACGAGGCCCCGCGGCTGCTCGACCTGGTCGGCGACGGCGGGTTGGCCGCGGTGGTCACCACGCACCGGCACATGGACCACTGGGTCGCGCTGGAGGAGGTCGTCGCGAAGACCGGCGCCCGCGCCCTGGTGCACGCCGACGACGCCGAGGGCCTGCCGATCGAGGCGGAACGGCTCGCCGACGGCGACACCGTGCCGGTCGGCGACTGCGCCCTGGAGGTGATCCACGTCCGGGGGCACACGCCGGGCTCCATCGCCCTGCTCTACCGGGACCCGGCCGGCACCCCGCACCTGTTCACCGGGGACAGCCTCTTCCCGGGCGGGGTCGGCAACACCGACCAGGACCCGGAGCGCTTCGGCCAGCTCATCGACGACGTGGAGCAGAAGCTCTTCGACCGGCTGCCGGACGAGACCTGGTTCTACCCGGGGCACGGCAAGGACAGCACCCTCGGGGCGGAGCGCCCGTCGCTGCCGCAGTGGCGGGCCCGCGGCTGGTGAGCGTCCGGCGCCGGTCAGCTCGGCTGACCGGCGCCGGTCAGGGCGCGCAGCCGGCGCCGGGTGCCCAGCAGCACCACGCCGGCCAGCGCCAGGCCGACCGCCATGGTGACCAGCATCGGGCTGCCCTCGCCCGGCAGCAGCCCGGCCAGCGACCGGGACGCGGTGCCCAGCGCCAGGTAGAGGCCGGCCCAGAGCGCGGCGCCCGCCGTGGCGCAGGCCACGAACCTCCGGTACGACATCCGCAGCCCGCCCGCGGCCAGCGGCAGCAGCGCGTTGAACACCGGCAGGAACGGCGCGATGAGCACCATCCGCCCGCCGCCGGAGCGCAGGATCCCCTCGGCCGCGGCCCAGCGGGCCTCACCGATCCAGCCGCCGACCCGGCTGTGCCGCAGCCGCTCGCCGTACACCCGGCCGGCGAGGAAGCTCAGCGACCAGCCGGCGACGCAGCCCACCACCACCGCGGCGACGGTGGCCGCGCCGGTCACCGGACGGCCCACCCCCACCGCCGCGAGAACCGCGACGTCGCCGGGGACCAGCACCCCGAGCAGCGGTACGGCGTCGGCGAGCATGACCAGCCCCAGCGCCCCCATCAGCAGCGTGGTGGGCAGCTCCCCGACCTGGGCCAACGTATCCAGCATGGTCATGACGCTATGGGCGGTGGGCGATCCGCACATCGGGTCCGGCCCCCCACCCCGCCCTGAACCCCGGCTCGGGGTCACCCCTGAGCCGGCCGTCGGGTCAGCGTGGCCGGAGCACCTGCACCCGGCGTACCGGCGAGTCGACGTAGGGCTCGGTGGTGGGCACCGGATAGCTGGCCACGACCTCCAGGGCCTCGGCCGGCAGGTGCCCCCGGTCGGGGTCGCCGACCAGCACCACCGCCCCGGCGGCGGCGGCCCGGCGCAGGAACGGCAGCACCCGCCCCGCCAGCCCCGCGTCGTAGAGCACGTCGCCGGCGAGCAGCAGGTCCATCCCGGTACCGTCGCCGTCGAGCAGGTCGCCCTCGGTGGCCGTGACCGCCACCTGGTTGGCCCGGGCGTTGACCGTCACCGCCGCCACCGCCCACGGGTCGACGTCGTTGGCGACGACCTCGGACGCGCCGGCCAGCGCGGCGGCGATGGCCACCAGACCGGAGCCGGCGGCCAGGTCGAGCACCCGACGTCCGGCGGCCAGTTCGGGGTGGTCGAGCAGGTACCGGGCGAGCCCCTGCCCGCCGGGCCAGGCCGACGCCCAGTACGGCGGCGGGAGGGTACGGCCGGCCGCCGCCTCCATCCTGGCCCACCAGACGATGGCGTCCTCGGCGAGGTGCAGCCACACCTCCGGCACGAACGGCGTGGGGACCAGCCGCAGCCGGTCCAGCCCGTCGCCCGGCGCGCCGATTTCGCGCGTCAGGACGCTCAACGCCGCCGTGCTGGGTCCGCCCACCGGTCGAGCATGCCGGAGCCGACCGGGCATCGCGCGGCTTTCGCGTCCGACTCGCGATTTTTCCGTTGGCCGCCTTGCGGCACTTCGGCCAGCGAACGACCGCTCCGCCGGTTACCCTCGGGGGGATACAGGGCGATCATCCGTCGACACGCGGGTGCTCACCCGTCTTGAACAGGGAGAGATGCATGGCAACCGGCACGGTCAAGTGGTTCAACTCGGAAAAGGGCTTCGGCTTCATCGAGCAGGACGGCGGAGGCCCGGACGTCTTCGTCCACTACTCGGCCATCGCCTCCAGCGGCTACCGCGAACTGAACGAGGGCCAGAAGGTCGAGTTCGAGGTGACCCAGGGGCAGAAGGGTCCGCAGGCGGACAACGTCCGTCCGCTGTAGTCCGTGCCGGTGGCGGCGGTCGGGTCGGCCGCCGCCACTGCGCGTCCCCCCGGACCGGTCCGACGCGGCCGGCCGGTGTCCGGCCTGCTCAAGCGACCATGCGTCGGGCGAGCTCGTCGGCGACCTGTTTGGCGATGGTCGGTGGAATCGCCGCGGCGATCTTCTCCGGCGTCAGGCCGGCCAGGACACCCTGGACGATCGCCGGCTCGTCGGTGAAGTCCTTGTTGCCGAGCGCGGTCAGCGCCGTCTGCAGCGCGGTGAGTTGCGCGCCGAGCGACTTCAGGGTCGGGTGCTGGACGACGAACGCGGGATCCGTGTGGTCCTCGCCCAGCGCCATCCGGGTGTAGATCTGGCCGACCGGGTTACGTCCGTCCAGCACGGTCAGGTTGCGGTGGACGGTCTGCAGCCAGTTGTGCTCTTCGGGGGTCATGTCGTCGTCCTCCAGGAGTCCGATGGTGGTGAGATAGCGCCGGAACAGCGGTCGCTGGTCCCGGTTCGCCTTCGTGGAGTCGCGGAAGTAGCTGAAGTGGGTGTGGTACAGGTGCGAGTCGTCGCCGCTGCTGCGCCTGCCCAGCCGGTCCCACCGGCGGACGACCTTTCCGTCCGGTGAGTAGATGATCTCGCGCAGGTCGCGGCTGTCCGGCGTGTTCGCCACGCACTGGGCGACACACCAGGTGGAGAACGTGTGCAGGTTGTGCGTCCGGCCGCCGGCGCGGACCTCGAAGATGCCGACGTCCATCGCGGAGGCGTACAGGGTGAGCCCGGTCGAGTCCCGGGTGGACTCGACCACCGAGTAGTCGTTGGTCACCACCCGGTCGGAGCCGCAGTGGTAGCCGCCACGATGTGCGGGATCGCCGACGATGCCGACCTCACCGGGTTCGAGGTCGTCGTCGCGAGACGTGTCGGGGTCGATGTTGAGGTTGTCGAGCAGCAGGCGGCGGGCGGCCAGCAGATTGGCCGGAGCCGTTGTCATGGGATCCCCTTCCGTCGGTCAGGGGCCGGGCACGACAGTGACACCGCGTGGCGGTGTACGGGTGCGGGAGCGAGCCCGACCAGGAGATGCACTTCGTCGGGCGTTGGCTGAACGATAACCGGACGAACGGACAAACGCCCAGCTCAAACGCCCTCTATTCAGATGGGACGAAGCTGTGAGCCGGCTGAGACGGCCGGGCCCGTGGCACCCCGTGCCACCCGCGCCGCCACCCCGCATGGATGAAGTCCACAACGGAGAGTGACCGCCGGACCGCGGGTGCGCGGAGGCCGTGGCCGAAAAAGCCTCGCCCGCGCGCGAGGTCAGCTCGTCGGGCGGCGCGCCGACTCGGCCCGGACGGCGTCCCGGTGCGCCCGCATCGAGGCGACCATCGTCGCCATGAAACGGTGCACGATCTCCAGCTCCTCGTCGCTGAAGCGGGCCATCACCTCGTCCGTGCGGCGGCCGAGCGGGCCGAAGAAACTCATCGCCAGCGCGGCGCCCTGGTCGGCGTAGTGCAGGAAGACCTTGCGCCGATCGGCCGTGTCCCGGTCACGGCGGATGTGCCCGGCCCGCTCCAGCCGGTCGATCAGTGCGGTCACCGAGCCGGAGGAGAGGTTGAGCTGCTCCCCCAGCCGCCCGGGGGTGATCGGGTCGCCGGTCAGTTCCGCGTCCATGACGGCGATCAGCGCGTGCAGGTCGGTGGGGTTGAGCCCGTGCAGGCCGGCGAACGCGTGCCCGATGTGCTGCGCGTCCACGGAGTACCGCCGCAGGTCATTGGTGATCTCGGCGACCAGCTGACTGCGTCGGTCGTCCCGCCGTCGATACATGCCGTGCGCTGCCACGTCTGGTGGTTCCCCCTGTCGACCGCCGCCCGGGTGCAGCATAGAGCAGCGCTCGACAATCTCGCTTGTCAAGATACTCGACGGCTTGCACTAATGCTCTCGTTGGACAAGACTCTTGACAGCCGAGATTTCAAGTCGAAGGACCGTGAGGGCACCCGATGTCTGTGTTCACCCGCGTCGCTCGCGGCCAGCTGGCCGCCTGGCTCACCGTGGTAGCCGCGCTCGTCGTCGGCGCGGCGGTCTTCGGGCTGCCGAAGCCCGCCAATCCCGACCCGGTCTCCGCCACCGGCCTGTCGGTCGAGTGGCAGTCGACCCAGGTCGAGCGCCTCCAGGACCAACTGCCCGCCAGCGACACCCAGCCGGCGATCGTGGTGCTCAGCCGCGACGACGGGGGGCCGCTCACCGAGGCCGACCGCGCCGCGCTGACCGCGCGCTCGGACGAACTGGCCCGGTTGGCCGTGGGCGGCCGGATCAGCCCGCCGCAGGTCGCCCCGGACGGCACGGTGGCGCTGGTCGCCGTACCGCTGTCCACCGCCGGTGGTCAGGAACAGGTCGGGCAGACGGTCGATCAGCTCCGCGCCGCCCTGGCCGGCCTGCCCGACGGGCTCGCCGTGCAGGTGACCGGCGGGCCGGCCTTCACCGCCGACCTCACCAAGGTCTTCGAGGGCGCCGACACCACGCTGCTCCTGGTCACCGCCGCCGTGGTCGCGCTGCTGCTGCTGATCACCTACCGCAGCCCGTTCCTGTGGATCGTGCCGCTGGTCGTCGTCGCGGCGACCGAGCAGCTCACCCTGCGCGCCCTGGACACGATCGTCCCGGCGCTCGGCATCAACATGCCCGGCGGCGCCGTCACCGGCATCGCCAGCGTGCTGGTCTTCGGCGCCGCCACCGACTACGCGCTGCTGATCATCGCGCGCTACCGGGAGGAACTGCGCCGCGAGGAGGACCGCTTCGTCGCCATGCGGGCCGCCCTGCGCCGCACCGCCGAGCCGATCCTGGCCAGCGGCATCACCGTGGTGCTCGGCGTACTCACCCTGCTGCTGTCGGAGCAGGAGCTCAACCGGGCGCTCGCGGTGGCCTGCGCCACCGGTGTGGTCTTCGCCATGCTCTCCGCGCTCTTCGTCCTCCCCGCCGCGCTGGTGATCTTCGGCCGAGGCCTGTTCTGGCCGTTCGTCCCCCGGGCCGGTAGCGCGGCGCGGGAGGGCCGGCTGTGGGGCCGCCTCGGCGCCGCCGTGGTCCGTCGGCCGGCACCGGTCGCCGTCCTCGCCACGCTGCTGCTCGCCGGCCTAGCGCTCGGTGGGCTCGGCATCCGTACCGGCCTGTCCGAGACCGAGCAGTTCCGGGTGAAGCCCGAGGCCGTCGCCGGCGCCGAGACGCTGGCGAAGGCGTTCCCGGCCGGAACCACTCAGCCGGTCGCCGTGCTCACCACCCCCTCGGCGGCACCCGCCGTCACGGCCGCCGCGGCGGCCGTCCCCGGCGTCGCCTCCGCCCGGCCCGGCGAGGCGGGCGCCGGCATCGCCCAGGTCGACGTCGTGCTGGCGGCCGAGCCCGGCACCGCCGCCTCCGACCGGGCGATCGAGGCGCTGCGGGACGCGGTCGCCTCGGTCCCCGGCTCCGCCCCGCCCGCGGTCGCCGGCGCGGACGAGCCCTCCGGTGCGGTGGTCGGCGGTTCGGTAGCCGCCACCTACGACTCGACCGAGGCCGACGGGAAGGACCTGCGGCTGATCCTGCCGATCATCCTGCTGCTCGTCGGCGCCGTGCTGGTGCTGCTGCTGCGGGGCCTGGTCGCCCCGGTGCTGCTGGTGCTCACCGTCATCGCGTCGTTCTTCGCCAGCCTCGGCGCGGCGTGGCTGCTCTTCGACCACGTCCTCGGGTTCCCGGCGCTGGACAGCGGCGTCCTGCTGATCGCGTTCGTGTTCCTGGTGGCGCTCGGCGTGGACTACAACATCTTCCTGGTCACCCGCGCCCGGGAGGACGCCCGCAGCGCGGGCACCCGGGACGGCATGCTCTCCGCGCTCCGGGTCACCGGCGGGGTCATCACCAGCGCCGGCGTCCTGCTCGCCGCGGTCTTCGCCGTCCTCGGCGTCCTGCCGCTGATCACGCTGACCCAGGTCGGGACCATCGTCTGCATCGGTGTGCTGCTCGACACCCTGCTGGTACGCACGGTCCTCGTGCCGGCGCTGGCCTTCCTGCTGGGCGACCGGTTCTGGGCGCCGGGCCGCATCCACCGCGATCTGACGCCCGACGCCCCGCTGGAGCCGGAGCCCGTCGCCGCACGGCCCTGACCGTCGCCCCCAACCGGTCGGGCCCAACGGTCGCCCACACTTACCGAGAAAGCGTGCCTATTTCGCGTCGAATAGCCACGCTTTCTCGGTAAGTGCGCCCCGACGGCCTCGACCGGTCGGGGCAACGGTCGGGGGCCGTGTGGGGCAGGCCGGCCGGGAGGGGCGCCGCTCGACGTCGTCGCGTGGCATTGCGCCGCCGGGAGCGTGGCGCGTCGGGGTCGGCTCACACCGACGCCGTTCGCCGTCGTGAGAAGCCAGGCCGGCGGGAGCGGGCGCGCGGCTACCGGGGCGGTGGGGTGCCGGTGGTGCGTACCGCCCGGTCCCGGGTGGCCCAGGCGACCACGAACACCGCCGTCCAGGCCACCCCGAGCAGCACCGAGGTGACCGTCCCGCTGGCCGTGCTCCAGCCCAGGTAGAGACGGGCTCCGCCGAGCACGGCGATGCCGGCTGCCGCCGCCGTCCAGGCGGCCACCGCCACCGGCCAGCGGGCGTCGCGGGAGACCAGCCAGGCGAGCGTGCAGAGGCTGGCGGCCACCACCGCGTTCTGCGTCGGGAACATGACCGCCGCCCGGGCCGACGGGGTGGCGTCGGCGACCACCGCCAGGACCACCAATGGCAGGAAGGCCCCGACCGTGCCGAAGACGCTGAGCAGGTCCGCCCGCCAGGGCCGGTGCCGCCAGGCGAGCACCCCGGCCACCACCGCCACCAGCACGATCAGGAACGACCCCCGCAGCACGGAGACCGTGGTCAGGGCGGCCTGCACGGCGTCCGGGGTACGGCGGTGGGCGAACCAGTCCGCGATCGCGCCGTCGACCACGGCCAGCCCGCTGAAGCGCACCACCGCCTCCAGCAGCCAGGCGACGGCGAACCCGGCCGCCGACAGCAGCAGCAGGCCGGCGCCGAGGTTGAGCAGCAGCGCCCAGCCCGGCCCGAGGTGCATGGCGATCAGGAAGAAGAGGATGCCGTACCGGCCGGTGACCCAGCGCACAGGCGGCAGGGCGGCGGCCCGGGTCAGCAGCGCCCGCGCCGGGTCGGGATGGCGTCCCAGCCACCGCCCGGCCAGCACGATCGCGGCCAGCACGGCCAGCAGCACCAGCACCACCCCGGTGGCCCGGCCCAGCAGGCGGGAGACCGTCTCGTACGACTCGCCGGCCAGGTACCCGAGCAGCACCGAACCGCCCACCCAGGTCGTCACCCCGGCCAGGTTCCACGGCGCGAACCGCCGGTACGGCAGGCCGGCCGCACCGGCCAGCCGGGGCACCAGGGTCCGGGCGAAGGCGATCCAGCGGGCCGCGAACACCCCCCGCCCGCCCAGCCGGCCCAGCAGCGCGTCGGCCCGGGCCCACCGCTCGGGTCCCACCCGGGTGCCCAGCCCGCTGGCGCGCAGCCGCGGCCCGTACCGGCGGCCGGACCGGAACGCGAGTGTGTCTCCCATCACCGCCGCACCTGTCATGACGAGCAGCGCGGGAACAAGCCGAAGCGTCCCCGCGTAGGCTAAGAAGCCGACCAGCAACAGGGTCGCCTCGCCCGGCACCAGCAGACCGAAGATCACCGCGGTCTCCCCCGCGACGATTGTCGCGGCGATCACATAGATCAGCAGGGACGGCAGGCCCTGCAGCGAAGTCAGCAGGTCATGCATCCGGTCCCCATGAACACGGGGGCCAGCATGCCAGCCGCGCGAATGGTCGGAACAGCAGTTCCGGCACAGATCCGGGCCATCTGGGGGTGACCCCGACACGTGCCCCGGCAACCGTAGACAGGAGTATGGAGGGTATGCAGCTTCGCACCGACCTCCGCAACGTCGCCATCATCGCCCACGTCGACCACGGCAAGACGACCTTGGTCGACGCCATGTTGCGGCAGGCCGGCGCCTATGGCGCCCGCGGCGAGGTAACCGAGCGGGTCATGGACTCGATGGACCTCGAACGGGAAAAGGGCATCACCATCCTCGCCAAGAACACCGGCGTGCGGTACATGCCGGCGGACGGCTCCGACCCGGTCACCATCAACATCATCGACACCCCCGGCCACGCCGACTTCGGCGGCGAGGTGGAGCGCGGCCTCACCATGGTCGACGGGGTCGTCCTGCTGGTCGACGCCAGCGAGGGCCCGCTGCCGCAGACCCGGTTCGTGCTCCGCAAGGCGCTCAAGGCCCGCATGCCGATCATCCTGGTGATCAACAAGGTGGACCGCCCGGACGCCCGGATCAAGGAGGTCGTGGACGACACCTACGAGCTCTTCCTGGACCTGGACGCCGACGAGGAGCAGATCGACTTCCCGATCGTCTACGCCTGCGCCCGCGACGGCATCGCCTCGCTGACCCAGCCGGCCGACGGCTCGGTGCCGGACGACAGCAGCTCTCTGGAGCCGCTGTTCCGTACCCTGCTGGACACCATCCCGGCGCCCGCGTACGAGGAGGGTGCGCCGCTGCAGGCGCACGTCACCAACCTCGACGCCTCCCCGTTCCTCGGCCGGCTGGCGCTGTGCCGGGTGCGGCAGGGCACCATCCGCAAGGGCGAGTCGGTCTCCTGGTGCCGCACCGACGGCAGCACCCAGCGGGTGCGCATCTCGGAGCTGCTGATGACCGAGGGCCTGGAGCGCAAGCCGGCTGACTCGGCGGGCCCGGGCGACATCATCGCGGTCGCCGGCATCCCGGAGATCATGATCGGTGAGACGCTGGCCGATGCGGAGAACCCGACTCCGCTGCCCCTGATCACCGTCGACGAGCCGGCCATCTCGATGACCATCGGCACCAACACCTCGCCGCTGGTCGGCCGGGTCAAGGGCGCCAAGGTCACCGCCCGGATGGTCAAGGACCGGCTCGACAAGGAGCTGGTCGGCAACGTCTCGCTGCGGGTGCTGCCGACCGAGCGGCCGGACGCCTGGGAGGTGCAGGGCCGTGGTGAGCTGGCGCTGGCCATCCTGGTGGAGCAGATGCGCCGGGAGAACTACGAGCTGACCGTCGGCAAGCCGCAGGTGGTCACCAAGGAGATCGACGGCAAGGTCTGCGAGCCGGTCGAGCGGCTGACCATCGACGCCCCGGAGGAGTACCTGGGTGCGATCACCCAGCTGCTGGCCACCCGTAAGGGTCGGATGGAGCAGTTGGTCAACCACGGCACCGGCTGGATCCGGATGGAGTGGCTGGTCCCGGCGCGTGGCCTGATCGGCTTCCGCACCGAGTTCCTCACCGACACCCGGGGCACCGGCATCCTGCACCACGTGTTCGAGTCGTACGAGCCCTGGTTCGGCGAGCTGCGGACCCGGCAGAACGGTTCGCTGGTCGCGGACCGGGCCGGCGCCGTCACCTCGTTCGCCATGATCAACCTGCAGGAGCGCGGACAGCTCTTCGTCGAGCCGACCACCGAGGTGTACGAGGGCATGATCGTCGGGGAGAACTCCCGCTCCGACGACATGGACGTCAACATCACCAAGGAGAAGAAGCTCACCAACATGCGGGCGTCGACCTCCGACGAGACCGAGAAGCTGATCCCGCCGCGCAAGCTCTCCCTGGAGCAGGCGCTGGAGTTCTGCCGCGAGGACGAGTGCGTCGAGGTCACGCCGAGCGCGGTCCGCATCCGCAAGGTCGTGCTCGACCAGCAGCTGCGCGGCCGGGCCGCCGCCCGCCGCAAGCACGCCGGCTGACCCACCGCACGACCCACCGGAGCCCGGACCGCCCTGCGGTCCGGGCTCCGCCCGTTCCCGCTCCGCACCGGCCGTCGATCACGACCGGCGGTCCTTGACGGCGAGCAGGGCGAACAGGTCCGGCACCGGGCCGGACCCGGACTCGGTGGTCCGGGTCAGCGTGAGGCCGGCGGCGGTGACCGCGTTGAGCAGGTCGGCCAGGGGTACGTGCCAGGCGCCCACCCGGGCCCGCACCCCGTGCGTCGACCAGACCCGGAAGCTGCGTTCCCGCTCGGCGTAGCCGCCGTTGACGACGATCCGCGCGGGGTCGGACCGGTCGGCGAACGGGCCGATGAAGCACGGGTGCACGCCGACGTGGACGAAGCGCCCGCCGGGCGCCAACACCCGGGCCGCCTCGGCGATCACCGCCGGGTAGTCGGGCACGTCGGTGTGGGCCAGCACGCAGGCCACCGCCGGCAGCGCCGCGTCGGCGACCGGCAGCGCGGCGGCGTCGCCCCGGGCCACCGGCAGCCGGGCGAGGGCGTGCCGGAGCTGCCCGCCGGAGAGGTCGACGCCGACCGGCTCCCAGCCCAGCCGGCGCAGCTCGGCGGCGTGCGCGCCGGTGCCGCAGCACAGGTCGAGGCAGCGGCCGGGGCCGGGGCCGAGCAGGTCGGCGAGCTGCCGGCGGACCCGGGTCATGTAGTCGGCGGCGGTGTCGGAGGCGAACTGTTCGTACCAGTCGGCGTGGGCGTCGTACGCGGCAACCGTCATGTCGGCACGGTATGCGCCCGGACCGGGGCCGCGCTGTCCCGCGCCGAGAATGATCGGCTACGGTCACCGGCATGACCTGGGATGATCTCGACGCGCGGCTGGAGCGGGTGCCCGGCACCGTCTCGGCCTACGTGGGGCGGCTGGGCGCGGCACCGACCTGGACCCGCCGGCCCGACGCCACCCACTACGCGGCCAGCACCATGAAGGTCGCGGTGCTGCTCGCGCTGCACCGGGCCGCCGAGGCGGGCGAGCTGGACCTGGACGCGCCGACCCCGGTGGTCAACGGGTTCGACTCGGCGCAGCCCGGGACGCCCCGCTTCACCTGCGCCCAGCACTACGACAACGACGACGCGGTGTGGGCGCGGGTGGGCGGAAGCGCCCCGCTGCGTTGGCTCGCCGACCGGATGATCACCCGGTCCAGCAACCTGGCCACCAACATCGTGCTCGGCCGGGTGGGCCTGCCGGCGGTGGCCCGCGCCTGGGCGCTGGCCGGGGCCCGGCACAGCGTCACCGGCCGGGGCATCGAGGACTTCGCCGCCCAGGACGCGGGCATCACCAACCTGGTCACCGCCGCCGACCTCGCGGCGCTGCTCGGCGGGCTGGTCGCCGGGGCAGCCCGCCCGGGACCGCTGGCCTCCCCGGCCGCCTGCGCGGCGATGAGAGACGTGCTGCTGGCCCAGGAACACCGCGAGGACCTGGCCGCCGGGCTGCCCGAGGGCACCCGGATCGCGCACAAGAACGGCTGGGTACGGGGCGTCCGGCACGGCGCCGGCGTGGTCCTGCCGGACGACGCCCCGCCGTACGTGATCGTCGTCTGCACCACCACCGACCTCGCCGACGGCGGCGCCACCGGCGAGGAGATCGAGGACGACGCCTGCCGGCTGATCGCGGACATCTCGGCGCGGGTCTGGGCCGCCCGGCACGACCTGGCCGGCTGACCCCGGGTCACTCCAGCAGGTTGTCCCGCAGCGCCTCGCGCACCTCGTCGGTGACGCCCAGCCCGTCGCGCAGGTACGCGTCGAACGAGCCGTGCACCCGGCGCACCTCCTCGTAGGCGGCGTCCAGGTACTCCGGGCGCACCTCCAGCACCGGACGCACCGTCTCCGGGTCCAGCGCCGGTTGCCGCCCCACCATCGCCTCCAGCAGCACCTCGCGCAGGCTCACGGTCAGCTCGTTGTGGCACAGGTAGTCGGCGCGGATCGCTGCCGGGTCCACGTCCAGGGCGGTGAGCAGCAGCACCGCCAGCCAGCCGGTGCGGTCCTTGCCGGCCGAGCAGTGGAACAGCAGCGGCAGGTTGTCCGCGTCCGCCGCCAGCCGCAGCGCCGTGCCGAACCCCGCCCGGGCCGACTCCCCGGTGACGAACCAGCGGTAGATCGCCGCCATCGCCGCCGGGGTGCCCTCCCGGGCCAGTTCGTCGTACGCCTCCAGGTCGTGGCCGAGCAGCAGCGCCGAGACGTACGTGAAGACCGGGTGCGCCGGGTCGAGGACCGGCAGGTGCACCACCCGGGGCTCCCCCACCAGCCGGTCCGCCGGGGCGACCATCATCTCGGAGGCGTCCCGCAGGTCCACCACGCAGGCCGGGGCGAGCTTGCCCAGCACCGGCAGGTCGGCGTCGGTCAGCCGGCCCAGCGCCGGGGTGCGGATCAGCTTCCCGGCGCGTACCCGGCGCCCGTCGGCGGCGGGCAGCCCGCCCAGATCACGCGCGTTCGGCGCGCCCACCAGCTCCCAGTCCCGCCTGCCCATTCGGCCTCCCCCTGCGCTGCCCGTCTCCGTATAGGGTGCCGCACATGACGATCGCCGCGGTACGCACCCACCGGCTTTCCGCACCCCTGCACACCCCGTTCGTCACCGCGCTGCGCCGCACCACCACCGTGGACACCCTGGTGGTCGAGGTGATCGACTCCGACGGGCGGTCCGGCTTCGGCGAGGCGCCCCAGGTCTGGAAGGTGACCGGCGCCTCGGTCGCCGGCGCCGAGGCCTGCGTCCGCGACATGCTGGCCCCCGCGGTCGCCGGCCGGGACGCCGACGACCTGGTGGCCCGCTGCGCCGAGGTGCGCACGGCGGTGACCGGGAACGAGTCGGCCAAGGCGGCGCTCGACGTCGCGCTGCACGACCTGGCGGCCCGGCGGCTCGGCGTACCCCTGGCGCGGCTGCTCGGCGGCACGACGCTGCGCGTCCCGACGGACGTCACGCTGGCCGCCGGCGACGCGGTGGAGCTGGCGGCGGCGGCCAAGCAGCGCCGCGCCGAGGGCTTCGACGTGCTCAAGCTCAAGGTCGGCACGGACGCGGCGACCGACCTGGACCGGGTCCGCGCGGTGCGGGCGGCGGTCGGCCCGGGGATGCGGATCCGGCTGGACGCCAACCAGGGCTGGACCCCGCGCGAGGCGGTGCGGGTGATCCGCGGCATCGTCGACGCCGGGCTCGACGTCGAACTGGTCGAGCAGCCCGTGTCCCGGTGGGACCTGGACGGCCTGGCCTGGGTCAGCGACCGGGTGGACGTGCCGATCCTGGCCGACGAGTCGGTCTTCGGCGTCCGCGACCTGGTCGAGGTGATCCGCCGTCGGGCGGCCGACATGGTCAACGTCAAGCTGGCCAAGTGCGGCGGCCTGCACACCGCCCGCACCCTGCTCGACCTGGCCCGCGCCCACGAGATGGGCACCATCGTCGGTTCCATGATGGAGAGCGCGGTCGGCATCGGGGCGGCCGCCAGCCTGGTCGCCGCCTACCGCACCACGGCCGTGTCGGACCTGGACGCCGCCTGGTGGCTGGCCTGGTCGCCGGTGCGGGGCGGGGTCCGGTACGACGGCGCCACCGTCGTGCTGCCGGACGCGCCCGGACTGGGCATCACCTCGGTCACTGAAGCAAAAGTGCAGTCCCGCAGTTGATGATCGTTGGTTTCTTTCATAGGCTCGGCTAGGCGCCCGCCCGAACCGGAGGTCGACGTGAAGCTGCAACCGGGCCGCGAGGCCGCCGTCCGGGTCGCCGTCGCGACGCTCTGGGCCACCCCCGAGGCGGTACGCCCCGTCGACCGCCCCGCCCTCGCCCCGCGCACCGACATCCCGGCCTGGGTCGCCGGGATGGACACCGACCAGCGGGTCGGCGAGTGCGTGCTGAGCCAGCTGCTGCTCGGCGAGCGGGTGCTGGTCACCGAGGTACGCCCGGACGGCTGGGCCCGGGTGGTCGCCGTCGAACAGCCCGCGGCGGAACTCGACCCGCGCGGCTACCCCGGCTGGCTGCCCACCGCCCAGCTGGCGCCCGACGAACCGGTCACCCCCGCCGGTGAGCCGCTGGTGGTCGACGCCGGCGTCACCGCCCTGCACGCCGCGCCGGACGGCCCGGTGGTCGTGCCCGGCGTCGTCCTCGGCACCCGACTGACCCCGGCCGGCGGGCCGGTCGACGGGTGGCGTCCGGTGCACGCCCCCGGCCACCCGGCGCCGCTGTGGCTCCCCGAGGCGGACGTGGTCCCGCTGCCCACCGGCCGGCCGGAGCCCGGCGAGGTGCTGGCCGTCGCGGAGCGCCTGCGCGACGTGGTCTACATCTGGGGCGGCGTCTCCAGCCACGGCATCGACTGCTCCGGCCTGGTGCACCTGGCCTGGCGCCGGTTCGGGGTGACCCTGCCCCGTGACGCCGACGACCAGGCCGAGGCCACCGCGCCGGTGCCGCTGGGCGAGGAGCACCCCGGCGACCTGTACTTCTTCGCCCGCCCCGGGCGCCCGATCCACCACGTCGGCATCGTCACCGCCGAGCCCGGCGGCGACCGCCGGATGCTGCACGCCTGCTACCGGCAACGGCGGGTGCTGGAGGAGCAGCTCCCCGCCGACCGGGCCGCCACCCTGGTCGCCGTCCGCCGGGTCTGACCCGTACGCGAGAGGGGCACCCCGGCGAACGGGGTGCCCCTCTTCCGTGTACGCGGGTGAGGCTCAGCGCCGGGCGTCGGCCAGCTCGCGGCGCCGGTCGCGGGACGACTTGACCAGGCTGGCGGCGGTGGCCACGGCGAGGGTGCCGAGGATGACCGTCAGGGAGAGCCAGATCGGGATGTGCGGGGCCCACCCGACGTGCTCCCCGCCGTTGATGAACGGCAGGTTGTTCTCGGCCAGGGCCTCCAGCACCAGCTTGACACCGATGAAGCCGAGCACCACCGCCAGGCCGTAGCTGAGGTAGATCAGCCGGTCCAGCAGGCCGCCGAGAAGGAAGTAGAGCTGCCGCAACCCCATCAGCGCGAAGACGTTCGCGGTGAAGACCAGGTACGGCTCCTGGGTGATGCCGAAGATCGCCGGGATCGAGTCCAGCGCGAAGATCAGGTCGGTGGTGCCGATGGCGATCATCACGATCAGCATCGGGGTGAACAGCCGCCGGCCGGCCTGGTGCGTGGTCAGCTTCGCGCCGTCGTAGTCCTTGGAGATCGGCAAGGCCTTGCGGCTCCACCGGATCAGCAGGTTCTCGCTGAACTCGTCCTCGTCCGGCTCGCCCTGCCGGGCGAGGTTCACCGCCGTGTAGATCAGGAACGCGCCGAAGATGTAGAAGACCCAGGAGAACTGGGAGATCAGCGCCGCGCCGGCGGCGATGAATCCACCCCGCATGACCAGGGCCAGCACGATGCCGATGAGCAGCACCTTCTGCTGGTACGGCCGGGGCACCCCGAACCGGGCCATGATGATCACGAAGACGAAGAGGTTGTCCACCGAGAGGCTGTACTCGGTGAGCCAGCCGGTGTAGAACTGGCCGGCCACGCTGGCGCCGGACGTGAGCCAGAGCCCGACGCCGAAGATCAGGGCCAGGGCCACGTAGAAGCCGACCCACAGGCTCGACTCGCGGACGCTGGGTTCGTGCGGCCGTCGACCGACGATGAAGAGGTCGATGAGCAGGACCGCCGTCATCACGACGAGGGTTCCGGCCCACACCAATCCGGACACGTTCAAATCAATTCCTCCGGCAGACACGCGGCGTCGGGCACACCGTACGCCGGGTGACGGCGGGGCGGGCGGCGACGCGGACTCTGGTGACTGTCGGAGGTCTCTTCCGCCAGCGACCCGCGGGCGGGGCGATGACCGACGGCGCCGGGTCGGGCCGCCGGGTTCGGCGGTCGACCGTGCTGACGACTCCGTCGCGGGGGAATACTCCCCTCCTCATCGGTCATTGTTCACCATCCCGGCCGGGCACCGCATCTCCAGGTACCTGGATTGCTGGCAGTATCACCTTCCGACACGATCCGTGGCACATCCCCTACGCCGTCCTAGGAGGCTAGGTGCCATCCGAGACTCGGCGCGGGCCGCGGTGAACCCGCTGCTCAGCCGGGTGGCAGCAGCGGATCGGCGAGCGACCAGCCGGCGGCCAGCAACGCGTCGCAGGCCGCCACCGCCCGGGCCAGCCGCTTCGGGTGCGGCCCGGTGAGTTCGATCACCGGCACCCCGCTGCCGGCCAACTCGGCCCGGAACCGCTCGGTCATCCAGGCCCGCAGGTGCGCGCCGTCGCGCAGCCCGTCGTCGAAGAACGGCACCCCGACGTGGTCGGTCAGCAGGTAGAGCGCGGGCCGGCGGGCCGCCGCCCGGACCGACTCCGACGCCGAGCCCAGGTACCGCTCCTCCCACACCGCGGTCGCCCGGGCGTCGGTGTCGCAGACCAGCAGCGGGCCGCTGGACCGGGCGGCGGCGTCCTCCGCCGCCTGCTGGGCGCGGACCACCTCGACGAAGTCGTCTCGGTCCCAGGTGACGTCGAAGACGGTCGCCGCCGGCTGCCGGGCGCGCAGCCGGGCCAGCTTGCGGGCGGTCAACTCCCGGCCGTACTCCGGCACCCAGGCCGTGCCGTAGTGGGCGGCGAGGGCGGCGGCCATCGTGGTGGTGCCGGTCGACTCCGCCCCGACCACCACCACCCGCCGGACGAACCAGGCCCGCACCACCGGGCTCAGCCGGTCCCAGTGCCCCGCCGGGTCCGCCCGGACCGCCGTGCCGGAGACCGGCACAACGCGCCGGTCCGGGTCCACGCAGACCGCCGTGGCGGCGAACCGCCGGGCCAGTTCCCCGCCGTACGTCTCCGAGGAGAACACCGCGTCCACCGGGCGCCCGCCGAGCGCGGCGGTGAAGACCGCGCAGTGCGCGTCCCAGGCCGCCGGGTCGGCGTAGTCCACCGGGTGGTCGTCGTAGCGGCCGACGAACCGGACCCAGGGGGTGTGCGCGTGCGCCTCGCTCAGCCAGTCCAGCCGCAGCTCCAGCGGGATGGACTCCCGGCGCGACGGCGCGACCACCACGGTCACGGCCGCGCAGCGGGCGGCGGCGGCCTCGATCAGGGCGTGGTGCCCGGCGTGCGGTGGGTAGAACTTGCCGACCACCATGCCGTGCCGGAACTCCGGCCGGACCGGGCCGGTGGGCGGCCCGCTCACGCGATCGCCGGGGCCGGACCGGGCGGCACCACGGTCGGGGCGCCGGCCGCGCGCAGGTCGGCCCGCCAGGCCCGCAACCCGAGTACGCAGAGCGCCAGGAAGACCAGGTAGAGCGCGCCGGTGAGCCAGAGACCCTTGTACGCGTAGAGCGGGATGTAGACCAGGTCGGCCACGATCCAGAGCCACCAGCTCTCCACCAGCTTGCGGGTCTGCCCGTAGGTGGCCAGCAGCGACAGCGCGGTGGTGAACGCGTCGGCCAGCGGCACGGTGGAGTCGGTGGCCCGGTCCAGCAGCGCCCAGAGCCCACCGGTGAGCAGCACCCCGGCGACCGCCAGCCCGGCCCACTCCCGGCCGCTCGTCCGGCTGACCGCGAGCCGGCTGCGCCGCTCGCCGCCGACGAGCCAGTGGTACCAGCCGTAGAGGCCGAGCAGCACGTAGACGACCTGGAGACCGGCGTCGGCGTACAGGCCGGCGGTCCAGAACAGCACCATCAGCAGCAGCACGTTGGCGATGCCCACCGGCCAGTTCCCGATGCGCTGCCGGGCGACCAGCCAGACGTTGAGCACGCCGGTGGCGAAGCCGAGCAGCTCCGCCCAGGTCGTCCCGACGCCCCCGACGGTGAACGCCACCGTGGTCAACCAGTCCAGCATGATCCGCCCCTCCCCTGGCCCCGAGCGATCACCCTAGGGCCTGTGTCAAAGTCCTCGGTCGAGCCGAGGCGGAGTCCAGGCGGAGATCCGGCCAGGGGCTTTGACACAGGCCCTCGGCCGGGGCGGCCGGCGGAGAAGACCCCTGCCTCCGGTTCCACCGCCGGGCGTGCGAGGCTTCGGTCATGGTGCTTGAGGTCGCGCTCATCAACGTACTGCCCGGACACGAGGACGAGTTCGCCGCCGCCTACGCGCAGGCGCACGGGATCATCACGGCCGTCGAGGGCTGCCGGTCGGTCCGGATGACCCGGGGCATCGAGACCCCGACCCGGTTCGTGCTGCTGGTCGAGTGGGACTCGGTCGAGGCGCACGAGCAGAACTTCCGGGGCACCGAGGCGTTCGACAAGTGGCGGGCGCTGATCGGCCCGCACTTCGCCGGCCCGCCCCGGGTCGAGCACTTCGTCGACGTCCCCGCCTGATCGGGCGGATCCACACCCGTCGTTGTCGTACCCCCCGGTTACCGTGCGGCGCACGCGCGGCACACCGGCCCCGGCGCGTTCGGGGGTGCCGGGTCCGGTGGCCGCGCGGCGACAATCCGCTGGCGCCGACCGGGCCGCGGCGGGTTGACTGTCGATCATGAGTGATCGGGTCTTCCTGGTGACCGGCGTGAGCCGTCGGATCGGCATCGGCGCGGCGGTGGCCCGGCTGCTCGCCGCCGACGGGCACCGGTTGCTGCTCAGCGGCCTGCCGGCCTACGACGACGCCCAGCCCTACGGCGGCGATCCCGACGGCGTCCCCGCGCTGCTCGGCGAGCTCGGCGCCGCCGCCGGATACGTCCCGGCCGACCTGCTCGACCCGGCCGCGCCCGGTGCACTGGTCGCCGAGGCGGTACGCCGGCACGGCCGGCTCGACGCGGTGGTGGCCGTGCACGCGTACTCCACCCATACCCCGCTCGGCGCGCTCGACGCCACCGAGATCGACCGGCACCTGCTGGTCAACGTCCGGGCGACACTGCTGCTCGCCGAGGCGTTCGCCGCCGCGTTCACCGCCGGCTCGGGCGGCCGGCTGGTGTTCTTCTCCAGCGGGCAGCGGCTCGGCCCGATGCCCGGTGAGCTGGCGTACGCCGCCAGCAAGGCCGGCGTGGAGAACCTGACCGCCCAGCTCGCCCCGCTGCTGATGCCTCGCGGCATCACGGTCAACTGCGTCAACCCCGGGCCGACCGACACCGGCTACGCCCCGCCGGACGTGCACGCCGCGGTGGCCGGGCTCTTCCCCGGCGGGCGGTGGGGCAGCCCGGCCGACGCCGCCCGGCTGGTCCGCTTCCTCTGCTCGCCCGACGCCGACTGGATCACCGGACAGGTGATCGACTCGGAGGGCGGCTTCCAGCGGCACCGCTGAGCGGCGCTCACCCGCCGGCCGAGCGACCCGCCTCCCCCTCGGCACCGCCGGGACGCGCGCCGTTGGCGACCTCGCCGGCCCGGTCGCGCAGCAGCGCGGCGGTCTCCTCCGCGCTCAACGCCACCGCCGACAGCCAGCCGGTCATCCGCTCGTAGCGGGCGACGTCGTCGTCGGTCGCCAGCCGCACGTCGTTGGTGAGCGTCTCCAGCATCACCGTGCGCGGATCGGCCGGGTCGGGGAAGGAGTAGCAGGAGTAGGCGGTCAGCGCGTGCACCGCCCCGGGCGGGGCGGCCGCGCGGGGCACCACCCGGATCGTCACGTTCGGCAGGTCGGCCAGGGCGAGCAGGTGCGCCAACTGCTCCTGCCAGATCTCGACCGGGACGCCGGCCGGGTCGCAGACCCGTTCGTCCAGCAGGCCGGTGTAGTGCGGCGGGTCGGGGCGGCGCAGCACGTCCTGGCGGGCCAGCCGCGCCCGCACGTCGGCGTCCACGTCGACGTCCGGGTGCAGCAGCCGGCCGGCAAGGACCCGCAGGCGGGCGTACCCGGGGGCCTGGAGCAGACCGGGTACGACGGCCGGCTGGTACTCCACGATGGCCGCCGCCCCCGCCTCCAGCTCGGCGTACGTGCGCTGCCGCTCGTGCATCTCGCCGAGCGCCTTCCACCAGCCGCGGCTGGTCGCGGCGTCCCGGGCGATGACGATCAGCGCCTCCCGCTGCGGCGACGGCACCTGGTAGACGTCCAGCAGGTCGAGCACGTCGGCGAGGTCGGGCCGGCTCTGCCCCAGCTCGATGCGGGACAGCTTCGACGTGGAGGCCCAGCCCAGCAGCCCACACACCTGTTCCAGGGTGAGCGCCTCCCGTCTGCGCAGCTGGCGCAACTCGGCGCCGAGGCGCGCACGGCGAATGACAGGACTCGATGACAACGGCATCCCGGCCTCCCCACGACGGAGGGTACGCAGGACCGTCACCCAGGGCAATACCTTGCTTGCGCACCGCAACCGTCCGGCCCCCGTCGGGCGCGAACCCCGCGCCGCCGGGCAGAGCGCACCGGTCAGGGCCGGTACGTGCCGAACGACCAGACGTTGCCGGCGAGGTCGCGGGCGGTGTAGTCGCGGGAGCCGTAGTCGGTGTCGAAGGGTTCGCGGACGATCTCCGCGCCGGCCGCCCTCGCCCGGCCGTGATGGGCGTCGGCGTCGTCGACCGCCACGTAGACGACGTAGTCGTCGTCGGCCGGCCGGACCCGGGGACCGCTCCCGGTGGCCAGCATGATCAGATCGCCGCCGTAGCCGAGCTGGGCGTGCGCGACGGACCCGTCGGGCGCGTCGTGCACCTCGTGGACCTGGAAGTCGAACGCCGCGCGGAGCCAGTCGATTGCGGCACGGGCGTCGGGATACCGGAAGACCGGGTAGATCCTTCGCATGGCCCGAGTCTGCCGCCGCCCCGGTCAGCCGGGATTGGACGAAAGCGATCCGGAACGCGCCAGCGCGGCCGGCGTCGTACCGGCGAACTCCCGGAAGTCCCTAATCAGGTGCGACTGGTCGAAGTAGCCGCAGCGGGCCGCCAGCTCCGCCCACCCGCCCGGACCGGCGGGAGCATCGGCGCCCGGCCGCGGGACCAGGTCGCGGGCCAGCGTCGCGTACGCCCGGCCGAAGCGCAGCAGCCGGGCGGTCGCCTTGGGCGTCAGCCCCAGCTCCGCGCGGAACCGGACGGCGAGGTGCCGGCTGCTCCAGCCCAGCTCGTCGGCGAGGTCACCGACGCCGATCCGGCCGCCGGTGCCGGCGAGCCGACGCCACGCCCGGCCCAGCGTCGGATCGAGCGGGGCGGTGCCGGCCAGCCGCGCACCGAGCGCCGCGTCGAGCAGGGCGAACCGGCGCGGCCAGTCCGGCGCGTCGGCCAGCCGGCGGCGCAGCCTGTCCAGCCACCGGTCCGGCAGGTCGCCGACCGGCACGGCCCGGTTGGCCAGCTCGCCCAGCGGCAGGCCGAGGACCCGGCGGGCCGCCGGTGGGGTGAGCACCAGCTGGACGCCGAGCCCCACGCCCAGGGTCGAGGTGGTGCAGTGGCCGTCGAAGGGCCCGGCGACGAACGAGTTAACCCCGTACGCCCCACGCCCGGCCGCCCGCGGGTCGACCACGTCGAGCGGGGCGCCCCAGCCCAGCACCAGCACCACGAAGGCGCCGGCGACCTCGCGGCGGACCAGCGGCAGCGGGGCGGGCTCGCGGTAGCCGAGGTACCGGTCGACGAACGGGCGCAGGCGGGGGTCGGGCAGCCCGACGACGGCCTCGATCCCGCCCATCCCCCGCTCCCCCTACTTCACGCCCGCGGCGTCCATCCCGCGCAGTTCCTTCTTGAGGTCGGCGACCTCGTCCCGGATCCGGGCGGCCAGCTCGAACTGCAGCTCCCGGGCCGCGGCCAGCATCTGGTCGTTGAGCTCCTGGATGAGCTGCGCCAGATCGGCGCGGGCCATCCCCTCCCGGGACGGGCCGGCCGCGCCACCCCGACTGCGGCTGCGGGTCTCCTTGACCGGGGCCTTGCCCCGGGAGAGCTGCCGCACCGCCCCGCCGACCCGACTGTTCTCGGTGTCCTCCGCCTCGCGGTAGATGTCGTCGAGGATGTCGTGGATCTTCTTGCGCAGCGGTTCCGGGCTGATGCCGTGCGCCTCGTTGTGCGCGATCTGCTTGGCTCGGCGCCGGTCGGTCTCGTCGATCGCGGCCGCCATCGACGGAGTGATCTTGTCGGCGTACATGTGCACCTGGCCGGAGACGTTACGGGCGGCGCGGCCGATGGTCTGGATCAGCGACCGGCCGCTGCGCAGGAAGCCCTCCTTGTCGGCGTCGAGGATCGCGACCAGGGACACCTCGGGCAGGTCGAGGCCCTCCCGGAGCAGGTTGATGCCGACCAGCACGTCGTACTCGCCCTTGCGCAGCTCGCGCAGCAACTCGACCCGGCGCAGCGTGTCGACCTCGGAGTGCAGGTAGCGCACCCGGATGCCGTTCTCCAGCAGGTAGTCGGAGAGGTCCTCGGCCATCTTCTTGGTCAGCGTGGTGACCAGCACCCGCTCGTCGCGCTCGGTACGCAGCTTGATCTCGTGCATCAGGTCGTCGATCTGGCCCTTGGTGGGCTTGATCACGACCTCCGGGTCGATCAGCCCGGTCGGGCGGATCACCTGCTCCACGAACTCGCCCTGCGCCTGCTCCAGCTCCCACGGACCGGGGGTGGCGGAGAGGTAGACCATCTGGCCGACCCGCTCCAGGAACTCGTCGAAGCGCAGCGGCCGGTTGTCGGCGGCGCTGGGCAGCCGGAAGCCGTGGTCGATCAGCATCCGCTTGCGGGACGCGTCGCCCTCGTACATGCCGCCGATCTGCGGGATGGTCACGTGCGACTCGTCGATGACGGTGAGGAAGTCGTCGGGGAAGTAGTCGAGCAGGCAGTGCGGCGGGCTGCCGGGCAGCCGCCCGTCCATGTGCATGGAGTAGTTCTCGATGCCGGAGCAGAAGCCGACCTGGCGCATCATCTCGATGTCGTAGGTGGTGCGCATCCGCAGCCGCTGCGCCTCCAGCAGCTTGCCCTGCCGCTCCAGCTCGGCCAGCCGCTCGCCCAGCTCGGTCTCGATGTCGCGGATCGCCCGCTCCATCCGCTCCGGGCCGGCCGCGTAGTGGGTGGCGGGGAAGATGACCAGCTGGTCGACCTCGCGGACCACGTCGCCGGTGAGCGGGTTGAGGTAGTAGAGCTTCTCCACCTCGTCACCGAACAGCTCGATCCGGACCGCCAGCTCCTCGTACGCCGGGATGATCTCCAGGGTGTCGCCGCGGACCCGGAAGGTGCCCCGCTGGAAGGCCATGTCGTTGCGGGTGTACTGGATGTCGACCAGGCGGCGCAGCAGCTGGTCCCGGTCGAGCTCCTGCCCCACGGCGACCCGGACCGCGCGGTCCAGGTATTCCTCCGGGGTGCCCAGGCCGTAGATGGCGGAGACCGTGGCGACCACGATCACGTCCCGGCGGGTGAGCAGCGACATGGTGGCCGAGTGGCGCAGCCGCTCGACCTCCTCGTTGATCGAGGAGTCCTTCTCGATGTAGGTGTCGGTCTGCGGGATGTACGCCTCGGGCTGGTAGTAGTCGTAGTAGGAGACGAAGTACTCCACCGCGTTGTGCGGGAGCAGCTCGCTGAACTCCTTGGCCAGCTGGGCGCAGAGCGTCTTGTTGGGCGCGAGCACCAGGGTGGGGCGTTGCAGCCGCTCGACGAGCCACGCCGTGGTGGCGCTCTTGCCGGTGCCGGTCGCGCCGAGCAGCACGGTGTTGCGGTCGCCGCGCCGGACCCGACGCTCAAGGTCGTCGATGGCGGCCGGCTGGTCGCCGGCCGGCTGGAACTCGCTGACGACCTGGAAGCGGCCGTCGAGCCGGGGAATGTCGAGCGCCATGACATCAACGGTACGCCGAGGGTCCGACACTCCGTCGCGACTACGGGCGGTCCGTGATCGGCTTCGATATTCCCATTGTGGGCCACATCCCACCGCGCTAGCCTGAACACCGTAGGCCGCTCGCGGCGGCCGACCGGGCAGGTGGCCGGGCCCTCACGGGGCTCCCGCCCCCGGCACAGGAGGGTCGCAGCACCCGGACATCGCCGGCGTGCGCACCCGACGTGGTCGCGCCCATGGCGCAGACCGGCCGCCGCGAGCGCCCCTGCCTCGCACCGTCTTCCTCGTCACCCTCGCCGCCGCCGGGCGTTCAACCACTCGTGGAGACCTCCCCCGACCGGCCGCCGCCCCCGTCCACCCCGACGGGTCCGCCCCCCGACATCCCCGTCGCCGCGCGGCCGCCCACCCGTACCCCCGTCGGCAACGGCGGACGCGGCTCGGCCGGCCACGGCGCCGGACGCCGACGGCCGGGCCGGCGCCGCCGCGACCCCGCCCGGCACGCGCTGCGCACCCCGCCGGTCCTGGCCGCCGTCGCCGGCT
>NZ_JBAKHT010000045.1:0-30081 GCF_036906755.1 Micromonospora sp. CPCC 206171
TTCTCAAAGAACAACCACACACCGCCCGGAAGCTCCACACTGTGGAGCCCCGACCCGGGGCAATTTCACACTGTCGCGACCGCCGCTCCCGCGCCGGGCACTTTTACTACGCTACCTCACCGTCTTCCCCGTGTCAACCGGTGTGTCCCGGTCTATCACGCTTCTTACGGATTGGCGCCGACGGCCGCGCACGGCGGTCACCCGCAGCGCTTGATCATCGGATTTGGCAGGCCGGCCGCTGCGGTCTCCCGCTAGCTCGCCCGGTTCCCTACCGGCGATGAACCATACCCGGTCGGCTCCGCCTCACCAAATCCGCCTCGCAGCGTCTTCGGGGCACCGCCCGGTCCCGGGTTCCGAGGAGTACAACCCTCGTTGCCGGGAGCTCATTCCCGCGCTCCGGCCTCCAGGACTTTCGCCCTGTTTCGTCCGTTCCGCGCTGGCAGAGAGAAAGTTACGCGTCTGCGGGTTTGATCGTCAAATCCGGGGGTAGCGTCCCCCGTCACATCATCTTCCCCCGACTATCCCCGCAGTTCAGGCGCTCCGCGCCGGCCCGCCGGGGTCGAGGAACCGCCGACCGGGGTAGCAACGCACGGGGTGGACGGGAGATTCCGGGGCGCCGCGGAAGGCATGACACCGCGGGCGATCGAGCGACCGGCCGGGCGCGACGCGGCTTCAGCCGCACCACCGGGCTGGAGAGGTGACCGCGTGCTCGGGGCTGGAGTGGAGCTCGGAAGGTCACCGCGCCGTCGCCGGAGCTGAGGCGCCAGGGGACGGCCTCGTTCAGTGGGAGACCCGACGGGTCAGGCGGACCGCCGGCGGGCGGCGAGCCAGCCGCGTACGCCGAGGACGCCGACGGTGGTGCCGATCACCAGCGACGTCGCGATCAGCAGGGCGTGCACCCAGAGGAAGCCGGTCGGTGTGCCGTCGCCGACCGTGCCGGTCGACCAGGCGCGCGGGTCGTTCCAGATAGCGACAGCGAACCGGGGCCAGATCACCCAGCTCCACACCCCGACCGCCACGAGGAACACGGACCAGCCGCGGGAGAGCACCATGGCTGGCCAGTATGCCAGCGGGGCGACGGCCGGCCCCGGCGGTACCCGCAGCTCAACGGCCGACCCACCGGGCGGCCGGCCGGCTCCCCGAGGCCCGCGACGAGCGCGGGCCCCGGGGCCGGGAGCGGTCAGAAGCAGGTGCCGATGCCGCCGATCGCCGGGTTCGCCCGGTCGTGGTGGTGCACGGTGCCGTCCGGGTCGGCCATCAGCGCTCCCCAGATGATGCAACCACCGCGGACGTACGCCCGGGTGGGGCCGGCCGCGTAGAGCCGGTTGCCGTCGTCGGTCTGGGTGGGCAGGTACTGGGCGGCGAGGTAGACCTGGGTACGGGTCAGCATGCCGACGTACGCCGCCTTCACCGTCACCGTGCAGCCGTACCCGGTCAGCGGGTTGTAGAGCAGGTGCACGGTGCCGAGCCGGGTGCCGGTCGTCTGGTTGCGGATGGGGTCCTGGTCGATCTCGGTGTAGCCGAGACCGCAGAGTGACTGCGCGGTGTACGGGTTGACCGCCGCCTGCGCCGACGCCCCGCCGGCGCCGACGAGACCCACCGCCAGGGCCGTCACGATTCCGATACGCCGAATGGTGCGAAACATCTGCGTCCCCTTTCTCGGTGCTGCCGGATGCAGGACCAGAATCGTCGGCGACACCCGCCGGGACGAATGTGCCAGGTGGACACTGCCCCACCCCGTCGGGTGTGCATGGAAACGATCACAGCACCGCTGACCAGCGGTCCGGCGGCGGAAGAAATAGACGCTCACCGAGTATGACGTACTTCGCACCGCGCGCATTCGCGTGAACGAAGAACTGCCGTACCGTTTCCCGCGCGCGCGGGCGGGGCACTTCGGAGGTGGACGACGACGAATCGGAGGTGTCCGCAGATGCAGCCGTTCAACCCGTGGACCTGGCGCGATCCGGCGGCGCTCGCCGGCGGGTACGACCGGGCGGAGCCGAGCGAGGAGCCCCGGCGGCGGACCGAGCACGACGGGCCCGACGCTCCCGGCCCCGGAACCCCGGTGGACCTGGTGGGCTACCGGGTGGAGGCCACCGACGGCCGGATCGGCGCGATCGACGAGGCCAGCGACGACGCCGACGCCCGCTACCTGGTGGTGGACACCGGGCCGTGGATCTTCGGCCGCAAGGTGCTGCTGCCGGTGGGCACCATCGCCCGGGTCGACCACCTGGAGCGGGTGGTGCACGTCGACCGCACCCGGGAGCAGGTCAAGGAGTCACCGGCCTTCGACCCGGACGCGTTCGGCGAGCCGGACTACCGCCGCCGGGTGGGCAGCTACTACGAGGAGAGCTACCGCAGGGGCTGACGGCGACCGGCCGGGCCCCACGATCCGCGTCGGTGCGGTTACCGTGGACACATGGTCCGGCCGGTCATCCTCGCGCCGGAGGCCGTCGACGGCCTCCCGCGTGGCCTCCTGCCGTCCTTTCCGGGCACCGGCGACGGCCGGGAGCGGATCCTCGACGTGCTTCGTGCCGGTGGGTTGCGGTTCCGCGCCGGCGCGCGATGGCGGTTCGTGCTCTGACGAGCCGACCCCACCGACCCTCAGGCGACCACGCCCCGGGTCGATCGCGCGCGCGTGCGCGTCCCGTCAATCCTCGGCACGAAAGGCCCATCACCATGTCCGTTGCACGGATGCTCACCGGGGACCGCCCCACCGGGCGGCTGCACCTCGGTCACTACGTCGGCAGCATCGCCAACCGGGTGGCGCTGCACCGGCGGTACGAGAGCTACTTCATCATCGCCGACCTGCACATGCTGACCACCCGCCACCGCCGCGAGGACATCGCCCAGGTGTCCCGCAACGCCCGGGAGATGGTCACCGACGTCCTGGCGTGCGGGGTCGACCCGGCCCGGGCGACGTTCTACCTCCAGAGCGCCATCCCCGAGGTCGGGGACCTGAACACGCTGTTCCAGAACCTGGTGACCGTGCCACGCCTGGAACGGGTGCCGTCGATACGGGAGATGGCCCGGGACGCCGGCCGGGCGGAGATCCCGTACGGCCTGCTGGGTTATCCCGTCCTCCAGTCGGCCGACATCCTCTGCGTCAAGGCGCAGGTGGTGCCGGTCGGCAAGGACAACGCGGCGCACGTCGAGGTGACCCGCGAGATCGCCCGCCGCTTCAACCACCTGTACGGCGAGGTCTTCCCGGTGCCGGAGATGATCGCCTCCGACACGCCCACGCTGGTCGGCACCGACGGCTCGGGAAAGATGAGCAAGAGCAGGGGAAACGCCATCGCGATCGCCGACGACGCGGCGACCGTACGCCGCAAGGTGATGGCCATGTACACCGACCCGAACCGGGTCCGCGCCGACGTGCCGGGCACCGTCGAGGGCAACCCGGTCTTCGCGTACCACGACGTGTTCAACCCGGACCGCGCGGCGGTGGGGGAGCTCAAGGACCGCTACCGGGCCGGTCGGGTCGGCGACGTCGAGGTCAAGGAGGCCCTGGCGGAGGCGCTGAACCGGTTCCTGGACCCGATCCGGGAGCGTCGCGCCCGGATCGAGGCCGACGCCGGCCTGGTCGACCAGCTGATCGTGGACGGCACCGAGCGGACCCGTGAGCAGGTCCGCCGGACCGTGGTCGAGGTCCGCCGGGCGATGGGGCTGACCGGGGCGTACCAGCAGGTGCGGCGCCGGGCCGAGCGCTCCCGCAAGGCCGCCGCCACTGCCTGACGGCGACGGTACGGCCACCGGGCCGGCCGAGGAACGCGGTGTACGCATCGCCGGCCGGCCCGCTAGGCTCTCCGGCATGACCAGCGCGCCTGCCCACACCACCGGACCGTCCTGTGACGTCCAGGTCGGTGCGGAGCGACGCCGGCGATCCGTCGCCCGCCCGCGCTGACCTTTTCCCTGCGACCGGCGGATCGAGCCGCCGGTCATCGCCGTTCGTCCTCGGTCCGCCCGCATTCTCCCGTGTCCAGACCCGCGTGACCGCGCGGATCCGAGCGAGATCGGCGTACCGATGGATCTTGAAAGGCTGCTCACCGACCGGCTGGCGCCGGCGTTCGCGACCGTGGCCGGCGGCCCGGTCGACCCCCTGGTGCGGCGCTCCCCGCGCGCGGACTTCCAGTCCGACGCGGCGCTGGGGCTGGCCCGGCGGCTCGGACGCCCGCCGCGCGACATCGCCGCGGCGGTGCTGGACCACGCGGAGCTGGACGGCGTCTGCGCGGTCGCGGAGGTCTCCGGGCCGGGCTTCCTCAACCTGACGGTGGCCGACCGGACGCTGGCCGCGCTGGTCTCCGGGCTGGCCGGCGACGACCGGCTCGGCGTGCCGGTGGCGCCCGCGCCGGAGACCGTGGTGGTCGACTACTCGGCGCCGAATGTGGCCAAGGAGATGCACGTGGGGCACCTGCGCTCCACGGTCATCGGCGACGCCGCGGTCCGGCTGCTCGACTGGCTCGGGCACCGGGTGGTGCGGGTCAACCACCTGGGGGACTGGGGCACCCCGTTCGGGATGCTGATCGAGCACCTGGTCGACCTCGGGGAGGCCGAGGCGACGCAGGAGCTGTCGATGGGCGACCTCGACTCGTTCTACAAGGCGGCCCGGGTGAAGTTCGACGCCGACGAGGCGTTCCGGGAGCGGTCGCGGCAGCGGGTGGTCGCGTTGCAGGGTGGCGACGAGCGGACGCTTCGGCTGTGGCGGCTGCTGGTGGAGCAGTCCGAGCGGTACTTCCTGACCGTGTACGAGCTGCTCGACGTGACGCTGACCCGGGACGACTTCCGGGGCGAGAGCGCCTACAACGACCGGCTGGGCGGGGTCGTCGACGAGCTGGACCGGCTCGGGCTGCTGCGCGCCAGCGACGGCGCGGACTGTGTCTTCCCGCCCGGGTTCACCGGCCGGGACGGCGAGCCGTTGCCGCTGATCGTGCGAAAGGGCGACGGCGGTTACGGCTACCCGGCCACCGACCTGGCGGCGCTGCGGCACCGGACCGACGACCTCGGCGCGACCCGGCTGCTCTACGTCGTCGGCCTGCCGCAGCGGCAGCACTTCGCGATGGTCTTCGCCGTCGCCGAGGCCGCCGGGTGGCTGCGCCCGCCGACCCGGGCCGTGCACCTCGGCTTCGGCTCGATCCTCGGCTCCGACGGGCGGATGCTGCGCAGCCGGGCCGGCGGCTCGGTGAAGCTGGTCGGGCTGCTGGAGGAGGCGGTCGCCCGGGCCACCGAGCTGGCCCGGGCCAAGAACCCCGAGCTGGACGCCGAGGCCGCCGCCGAGATCGGCCGGGCCGTCGGCATCGGCGCGATCAAGTACGCCGACCTGGCCACCGACCGGGGCCGGGACTATGTGCTGGACTGGGAGCGGATGCTCTCCCTGGACGGCAACACCGCGCCCTACCTCCAGTACGCGTACTCGCGGATCCGGTCGGTGTTCCGCCGGGCCGGGACGGCCGCGCGGCCGGACGCGGAGGTCCTGCTCACCGAACCGGCGGAGCGGGCGCTGGCGTTCGAGCTGCTCGGCTTCGCCGGGGTGGTCGCCGAGGTGGAACGGACCCTGGAGTTCCACCACCTGGCCGGCTACCTGCACCGGCTGGCCAGCACGTTCAGCGCCTTCTACGAGCGCTGCCCGGTGCTGCGCGCCTCCGGCGAGCTGCGGGAGAGCCGGCTGGTGCTGGCCGACCTCACCGCCCGGACGCTGCGGCAGGGGCTGCACCTGCTCGGCATCCGGACTGTCGAGCGGATGTGACGCGGTGCCTCGTCACGGCCGGGTCTGCCATGATCCGGCCGTGACTCGGTCCACCCGTCCGGGTGGTGACCGGGCGGGCACTCTAACCGGCGGAAAAGGCCGGGGAATGAATTCTTTAAATGGACTGAAACAATCGCAACAAATTGCACCGGTCGCATTGTCCTGTTGGGACTTACGGCCCATGGATCGGTTGTCGCGGCGGTGCTAGAAATGTCGCGACAAGGAACGGGCGAACGAGCCGGCCGACAACAATCGGCGGCCCGGTCCGGGCGTCGCGACCGCTGACTTCCGGATCCGCCTCGTTCCACCATTCCCACGAGGAAAGGGGTTCAGCCATGTCTGCCATGCTGCGCGCCATCGGCCGGATCATCACGGCGTTCGCGCTGCTCACCGGGGTCGGGGCCGGCACGCTTGCGGCCGCCGCACCGGCCCGGGCCGCCTGGAGCGACGCCTACCAGGTGACCGTCGCCCGCACCGGCGGATTCGCCGGGGTCAACGAGCAGTACGCCGTTTCCGCCGGCACGGTGCACATCCACACCGCCGATCTGCTGGCCACGGTCGGCACCCGCGAATTCCGCCGCCTCTCGCCGGCGTACCCGGCGGGGCCGGGCGCCGACCGGTTCCACTACACCGTCACCGTGACCTACCGCAATGGAGTCACGAAGACGCTGGCCACCGAGGACGGCGCGCCGGCGCCCGAGGTGCTGTGGCAGGTCATCGACATGACGATGCAGATCAGCCGGGACCTCGCGCCGGTGAGCTGACCCTGCGGTGCGCCGGCCGGCCCGCGGCACGCGGGCCGGCCGGCCCGTTACCCGTTCATCGGTCGGCCGACAGGAAACCCTCCACGGACGACGCGAAGGCCGCCGGGTCGTCGACCCAGGGAAAGTGCCCCGCCCTCGGCTGCACCACCACCTCGGCGCGGGCAAACCGGCGGGCCAGCTCCCGCACCGCCGTGGCCGTCGGCCAGATGTCGTACTCGCCGGCCACCAGCAGGGTCGGCGCCGGCAGGGTGGCCAGCCGGGCGGGCAGCGCCGGATCCGGGGTGAAGCCGGCGTAGAAGCCGTCGGTGGCGGGCGCGGAGAACTGGGCCGGCTCGGCGGACGCCTGTGCCCGGGCCGCCGCGTCCCACCGGCCGTACAGCAGGGGCGCGGCGAGCCGGCGGTAGCGCTGCTGCTCCTCTTCGGTGCTGGCGTCGGCGTGCAGCGCGGCCGCCGCCTCTGCGTACCAGGGCTCGTGCGCCCGCTTGGCGAGGACGTCGGCCACGGCGAGGTCCGACTGGATGTCCACCACCCGCAGTGACGGCGCCACCAGGACGAGGCGGTCCAGCCGCTGCGGGTGCCGGTCCGCGTAGAGCAGGCAGATGCCGCCGCTGGCGGAGTGGCCGAGCAGGTCCATCCGGTCGAGTGCCAGGTGGCGGCGCAGCGCCTCGACGTCGTCCACCAGGCGATCGACGCGGTAGCTCGCCGGATCGGCCGGAGCCGCCGACGCGCCCGTCCCCCGATTGTCGAGCAGGACCAACGTCCTGGTCGCGCTCAAGCCACCCAGCTCCGCCAGGTATTCGACCGCCTGGCCCGGCCCGCCCGGGACGCAGACCAGCGGTGGGCCGGAGCCGACGCACCGGTAGGCCAGTTCCGTGCCGTCCCACGATCGAAAGCGCCGCATGGCGTCTCATCCTGCCACCGGCGAGTCGCCGCTCCGGCGGACGGTTTCCGTCGCGGGCTCGGGCCCTCGACCTGCCCGAAGTGTGCTGGGCTGCTTCCCGTCGCGGGCCCGGGGGTTCGACCTACCCGACCCGGTCCGGGCGGCATGTCCGTTCCTGCCCGACGGCAGCGGATGGAACCGTCGCACGGTTCGCCAACTGCGGTCGACACCGGGCTTTCCGCCGCTGCGCTGGACGAGATGAATTGCTGGGTGTCGGCACCCGCGGTGTCCGGTGTCCAGCTCGGCAATTGTCAGTCCCCGGTGCGCAGCAACAGGGTCATCGCTTCTCCCCGACATCTACTATGCTCCGACGGGTCGCGCCCGGCGGCGGCGGGGAATTGATCCGCGCGATTCGTAGCCGGCCCGGCCATTCACATCACCGGAAGTCACCGCGCAACCTCGGAATGTTCGGAGGCCTCAACGATGGCCCGCCCAAGGATGCGACCATCCGTCGCAATCATCGCGCTCGTACTCTCATTCGCCGGCGTCGTCTCACGACCGGCCCCCGCCTCGGCGGCGTTCACCGAACCCCTTTCCATATCGCCGTCGGGGTACGACTCCTACGACCAGCAACAGGCCTTCGACCGGCAGGGAGACGCGCTCTTCGTCTGGGTGCGCGAATCCCACACCTACCCGCACCCGCGATACGTCGAGATGAAATCGCGCAGCTCCACCGGCAGGTGGGGCGTCACGACCCCCCTGTCACCGTCCGGCCAGGCCCCGCACAGCCCAAGGGTCGCGGTCGATGACGACGGTGACGCGATCGTGGTCTGGCGCGCGTACAACGGCGTCGACAACAGCGCCTATGCGCGCAGGATCTCCAGGAGCGGCACGCTCGGACCGCTCATCATGGTGTCGGCGGCCGGGATGCAGGCCCACGGCACCAACGTGGCCATCGACCCGGACGGCGACGCGGTGGTGACCTGGGCCGAGCGGCACGAGGACGGCAGGGTCCTCCCGATGATGCGCCGGTACAGCATGAACGGGTCCCTGTCGTCGCCAGTGGTGCTCGCGTCGACTCCGACGTCGGCGGAAACCCCGGCGGTGGCGTACGACCGCGAGGGCGACGCGGTTCTCGCCTGGGCCAACGACAACGTCGTGCAGGCTCGAACCCTCAGCGCCGCCGGGACGGTCAGTGAGCTCAAGACCGTGTCGGCACCGCTCTCCCCGATCGACCGTCACTTCAGTGCCGCCGTGACCGTGGACCGGGACGGCGACGCGCTCCTGACCTGGCGCCACTGGAGCGCCCAGAACCAGAGCACCGAGGTCTGGGGGCGCTGGGTGTCCCGCGACGGGACCATTGGCGACGTCCGTCAGCTCACCCCCGCGTCGCATACGGACGTGGTGAACCACTCCGTCGCGAGCGACCTCGACGGCGACGTGCTGCTGACGTGGGACCTGTTCTCCACCGGACACCTGTACGCCCTACCCATCAGCCGCACGCGGACCGTCGGGACGCCGGTGCTCCTGTCGACCTTCGGCCGGCTGCACACGGTCCGCGTCGACGACGATGGTGACGGCATCGTGGTCTGGCAGGGGAAGGGCCTGAACAACTCGGTCGGCAACGTGGAGGCACGTCGGGTCACCCAGTCGGGCACGTTCGGCACCACGGAGGTGATCGTCGGGATCGGTGTGAACCCGACAGTCGCGGTGACCCCTGCGGGACGCCCCGTCGCCGCCTGGGAACGGCGGTTCCAGGTCGACCTGCAGATCCAGGTGAGCTCCGACCCGTACATCGTCACCCAGTCGACCCGGTCCTAGGCCGGGGTTGTCGGTGAAACCTGAGGGGATGGGGTCGAGCCGACCCCATCCCCTGTTTCCCATGCGGGAGGGTTGCGGCGTCACGAGGCCCTGCTACCCGCGGGCCTGCGACCTCGAGGCATCGCCCATCGGCAGTATCAACGGCCTACACGCGCCGTCACCGCGTGTCCCAGCATCGAGCCGTGTGAGCCGGAGCGCGGGGCGTTCAAGCTCGCTACGTCTGCTCGGGCAGTTGAATCAGCACCAGCGCTGGCCTGGTGTGCCCCTGCTGACACCGGGTTGTGGCCCGTGAACGGCCCGACGATGCCGCCCCTGTCGCACGCGGACTACACGCTGGACCTGTCTTGATTAAGGTCGTCCGCATGGCTGACGCTGTCGTGATTCCCGGCGGCCGGTTCGGACCGGGCGCTCCCCTGCTGATGTATGCCGGCGATGTGGCGGAGCAGCGGGGCGCAACAGTACATCGGTACTCGTGGTCCAAGGAGTTTCCGAAGCCTGATCAGCCGGAAATCGAGAGCTGGGTTGGCGGTGAGATCGTTCCACTGATCGACACCATTAGCGGTCGCCCACTGCTGGTCGGCAAGTCGCTCGGCACGAACGCGGCAGCGATTGCCGCCGAAAGATCCTTGCCCGCCGTGTGGCTCACGCCCCTGCTCACCCTGCCGTGGGTGGCTGATGCGTTGGGCCGTGCGACCGCGCCGTTCCTGCTCGTGGGTGGCACTGCCGACAAGCTATGGGACGGTGACATCGCCCGCCGGCTGTCGCCCCATGTGCTGGAGGTGGAAGGCGCGGACCACGGTATGTACGTACCCGGTCCGCTTACCGAGTCGATCGCGGTGCTCAGTCAAGTCGTGGTCGCCGTGGAGGAGTTCCTCGACGCTATTGGCTGGCCGAGCTATTAGCGGTGACGAGGCGACACAACCTGATCGACGCTCAGTGGGCGACGCTGGAGCCTTGCGATCTTCGAACAGGTCGCGGCTACCTGCTACCAGAAGAGACGTGCTGGGCAGCGAGGGTGACTGGCTGCCTGAGGATGGTGCGTTGCTTGTCGGGTGCGACCTTGCGGAAGTCGCTGAGGTAGATCTCGTGATGAGTTCCGGCCATGCGGAGCCGGTTGGCGGGGATGTACTGATGATGTAGCTGTGCGAGTACGTCGGCCTCGTCGTCGAAGGAACCTACGTGCAGCGTCTGCACGCACCGCCCCTCGGACAGCGTCTGGAGGCGGACGTCGTTGAGACGCGCCGGTCGGTGCTTGGCACCCGCTTGCCCAATGGCGGTGGTGAACATGGACTGGTCGATCCAGTCGGGGACCATGAGCATCAGCGTCCAGTGCCACCGTGACTTGTGCCGTGCGGTGGTGAAGGACGCCATGTCCTCGGCCCACCACAGACCTTCCAGGGGCGGAACGACGTAGTCGCGCCCGAGGTTGCGCTTGCTGGCGAACTTCAGCTTGTACGCCGTCGGGTAGAGCGCCTCGATCGCCTCCGTGAAGGCGGGCGAAGTGTTGGGGTCGCCGCGGCCGTCAATCATGAGGTACTGCATGTCGGGCACGTCGACTGGCCGGAAGCGACCCGGTTGTGCCTGGTAGGCGTCAAGCGTCTTCTTGAAGTCGATCTTGTCGGCGGTCCGGTTGGTCATGGGACACCTGGACTCGAGTGGCGAGCCATTGCCTTTCTGCATCCATGATGCTCAGGGAATAGGAGAAGACCTCGCGCGCCGCGCGCCGGAGGGGACCTTGCGCGTGCTGTGCCGCCTGGACCGCGGCGATCCGGGCTTCGAGCTGCGCCAGCCGGGTGCGCAGCGCCTGCTCGTACTGCTGCGCCGTGAGCATGGTCAGGTTGGCGACGCCGACCAGCAGTGGCTGCGGGTGCGGATGTGCCTCGGCGATGAAGGCCAGTGCGTTACGTGCCGCGACCCGGCGGCCCTCGTCGGTGGGGTGGAAGACGCGGCGGGACTTGGCGGCGGCCGGGGCCTCCGGCACATGGAGCAGGCCGCGCCGTTCCAACTTGGCGAGCAGGTAGTAGATCGAGGAGAACCCGATGTCGGTCCACTGCCGAATGCCCCGCTGCTCGATCACCTGCTCCAGGTCGTAACCGTGCTGCGGCCGTTCGATGACCAGGCCCAACACGGTCAGCTCAGCAGGAGTCAGCTCCACCCCCATATTTTAGCACTAGAATAGAAGCTGGTGCCGGCGGTACACACAACGGGCTGGGACGGCGCCCCGGGCAAGATTCAGTGCAGTCGCTGCCGTACGTCCTGACCTCTTCCCGCGAGGCAGCAGGTCAGGTTCTCGATGGGACCTGCGCGGCCGGGGCTTCCGCCAGCGCCGGCACCGATGGCGGCCGTTCGGCTCGGCGAGTCAGGCCGACCCCGACGAGCACGGCCACCATCCCGGCCGCGATCCGGAGGCTGAGTCCCTCGTCGAGCAGGTGCTCCAAGCCCGACCGCTCCAGCCGGGTACCGAGAACACAGGTCAGCGGGCCGAGAAACGAGGAAGATCCGCGAGCCGGGATGGCACCCCGCACGCCAGCACAAACCCCCACCGAGACGGACGAGCACCAACGGAGCACCACCGTCCCACCAGACGGGAGAAGCGGGCGCGAAAGTGGGAAAAAAAAGGCCGTGACCCCTGTTTCTTGCAGGTCACGGCCTTGATCGTTTGTGCGCCCGAAGGGACTCGAACCCCTAACCTTCTGATCCGTAGTCAGATGCTCTATCCGTTGAGCTACGGGCGCTCGGTGCTTGGCCAGTCTACACACCCGGCTTTCGCGCGGAGACTCCGGGATTCGAACCCGGGAGGGGCTTTAAAACCCCAACCGCATTAGCAGTGCGGCGCCATAGACCAGACTAGGCGAAGTCTCCCTGGTGGCCCCTGCAGACCACCGCGCCCGAGGATACAGGCCCGCCCCCACCGGGGGCAAAGCGACTACCGCAGCGACGTGTTTTCACCGTGTGCGCCGTCACGTTCGCGACTACGCTCCATCGACATGCAGGAGCAGACGCCGAGCGATCCGCCCCGCCGCGAGCCCGCCGAGGGGGCCCGCCGGCGCTCCCCGAAGGCTACCTTCACCCCACCCCCGGCCTCACCGAAGGCGGCCGGGCCGGACCAGGGCGAGGGTACGGACGCGGCGCCGGGGAAGCGCCGTCCGGCGAAGGCCGCGCCCGCGGTCCTGTTCCAGCCACCCACTCCCGATCAGCCGCTGCCCCGCCAGCCACGGCCCGCGAGGAAGGCGTCCGTCAGCGCCGGAACCCCGACCCAGCCCGGTGGGATTGACCCGGCCGACGTACCGACGAGGGGTCGAGACGAAGCCGGTGCGAGCCCCAGCGGCGGCACGACGGCCGACGGGGCAGGTGAGCAGGAGATTGCCCGGCAGGTGACCGCCGACTCACCAGCGGCGGACCGCGCCCCGAAGCGGAGTACCTCGACGGCTCGACAGGCAGCCCCGGGGCGACAGACGACTGTTGCCCCGGGTGCGGCCGAGCCGACCGGTCCGGTGAGTTCGGGCACGTCGCCCACGCCCCCGGTGGTTTCCAGGACGGCCCCGATCTCGGCGGCAGAGCCCGACGTCGGGCAGCCGGATACCCCTGCCTCGCCGCCGAGGCGGAAAACGCCGAGGAAGGCCACCCCACGCAAGGAAACGACCTCGCCCACCGCCACATCGGGCGAGAGCCGCACGCGCACCCTGGGCGAAAGCGACACCGGCCCCCAAGGCAAGAGCCACCCGACAATGCGGGACGAGAGCCAGCCGAGCGCGCCCGGCGAGAGCCACACCAGCACCCCGGGCAGGATCTCGGCGGCTGCGGAGAACGACAGCCGGACGACCGTCCCCGAACAGAGCCGCGCCACCGCAGGTACCCGGAGCCGGACGACCACCTCGGGCGAGAGCCGAACCGCCCCCGCGCCGAGAGAGACGGCTACGCCCAAGAAGTCGACCCCACCGAAGAAGGCGACCCCGAAGAAGGCGACGCCCGGGCCAGCCCCGACCATGGTCGAGCAGATCACCACCACCCCGGACGCCCCCGCACCGACCACCGGTACGCCCGGTCCGGGCACCGACCGACCGGCACCTGACCTGGCGATCGGCACCGAGCAGCAGCCGGCGGCTCCGGTGCGTACCCGGGAACTTGGCCTGGCGGAGATCCGGAGCCGGCTGCTGGCGCATCCCGGCTTCGCGCCGGAGCTGCTCGCCCTGGCCGCCGTGGCGGGGATCGGGCCGCGCGCCCACGACTGGGCACAACGGCTGCGGGCGACGTACCCGGATGCCGGGCCGGACGGGCTGGCCCGGCTGGCCAGCCGGCGGTTCGTGCGGGTGGCCGGGGCCGGTGGCGCGGCGGCGGCCGCCGCCGGGCTGTTCGCGCCGGTGGCGGAGCTGACGGCGGTGCTCTGGAGTCAGGCCGGGCTGGTGCTGCACGTGGCGGCGGCGTACGGCCGGGACCCGCTGGACGCGGAGCGGGCGGTGGAGCTGCTGGTGCTGACCCAGGTGCACCCGGACGCGGCGAGTGCGCGTACCGCTCTAGCGGCGGCGCGGGCGGCGGACGGGCCGGGGGACCGGCCGTGGCCGCGTGCGGCCGAGGCCGCCTGGCGGTTGGCGGCGCCGCTGGCCGCGCAGGCGGGCGGTTGGGCGGCGCTGCGGCTGGCGTCCCGGCTGCTGCCGGGGGCGGCGGTGCTCGCCGCCGCGGCGGGTGACGCGGCGGCCGCCGAGCGGCTGGCGGCGCGCGCGGTGGCCGCCTACCGGCCGGTCAGAGCCAGCTGAACCACTCCTTGGGCAGCGACGCGTAGCCGACGAAGGCGATCACGTCGAGCAGGGTGTGCGCCACGATCAGCGGCAGCACCCGCCGGGTGCGCAGGTAGAAGAGGCCGAACACGACGCCCATCACCGCGTTGCCGACGAACGCGCCGAAGCCCTGGTAGAGGTGGTAGGAGCCGCGCAGCAGCGCGCTCGCCGCGATGATGGCGGCGAGCCGCCACTGGAGCTGGCGCAGCCGGGTGACCAGGTAGCCGACCACGATCACCTCCTCCAGCACGGCGTTCTGGACGGCGGCGAGGATCAGCACCGGCACCGCCCACCACAGGTCGGGCAGGCCGGCGGGGACCAGGGTGGCGTTGATCCCGAGCTGCGCGGCCGCCCAGAACAGCGCCAGGCCGGGCAGGCCGATCAGCGCCGCGAGGCCGGCGCCCCGGGCCAGGTCGGATCCGGGTCGGCGCAGGTCCATCCCGAGAGTCCGCGCCGGGTCGCCGGGGTCCCGCGCCAGCAGGTGTACGGCGAGCAGCACCGGCAGCAGCGCGAAGACGATGCCGAGGAGCTGGTACGTCAGGTCCAGCCACGGCCGGGCCGACTGCGAGGTGTTGAGCGAGGCGGTCTGCTTCGACAGCGGCCCGTCGGCGGCCAGCTTCGCGATGATCGACACCAGCGCGTAGACGGCCGACCGGCCGAGGGAGAGCCCGAGCACCAGCAGGGTCTCGGTGCCCAGCACCCGGCGGGTCACCGGGCGGGTGAGCTCGTCGACGGTCACCGCACCACTCTGCCGCACGGCCGGGGCCGGCGGGAACGGTCGCACAGCCTGTGCGACCGCTGGGCACGCTCCGTGGACATTCTATGCGGGCCCGATCCGCCGTCAGGAGGAGGAGCGCCGCCCGTGGACAACTTCGCACGGCTACTGAAGGAGAGCTGGATCCTGGTCGAGGAGGACCGGGACCGGCTGATTGGTCACTTCTACGCCCGGCTGTTCCTCCTCGACCCGGACCTGCGCAAGCTCTTCCCGGTGCAGATGGCCGCCCAGCGCGACCGGCTGGTGGAGGCCATCGTCACCGCGACCCAGGTGGTGGACGACCCGGAGAGCTTCGACGAGTACCTGCGCTCGCTGGGCCGCGACCACCGCAAGTACCACGCGACCGCCGCGCACTACGAGACGATGGGCGTCGCGCTGCTGGACGCGCTGCGCAGCACCGCCGGCGACGGCTGGAACCTGGAGTACGACCAGGCCTGGCGGGACGCGTACGCGGCGATCAGCGAGAAGATGCAGGCCGGCGCGGCGGCGGACGACGATCCGCCGTTCTGGCACGGCGAGGTGCTGACCCACGAGCGGCACGGGCCGGACACGGCGGTGCTGACCGTCCGCGCCCTCCAGCATCCGCTGCGCTGGAAGGCCGGGCAGTACGTCAGCATCGAGGCGCCCCGGCACCTCCCCCGGGTGTGGCGGACGTACTCGGTGGCGAACGCCCCGAACGACGACAACGTGCTGGAGTTCCACATCCGTACGCCGGCCGGGGCGGGCTGGCTCTCCGGCGCGCTGGTCCGCCGGACCAGACCGGGCGAGCTGCTCCGGCTGGCTGCGCCGATGGGCTCGATGACGCTGGACCGCGAGTCGACCCGGGACATCCTCTGCGTGGCCGGCGGGGTCGGCCTGGCTCCGGTGAAGGCGCTGGTGGAGGAGCTGACGAGTTGGAACCGGACCCGCTGGGTGCACGTGTTCTACGGCGCCCGGCACGCCGACGACCTGTACGGCCTGGCGGGCCTGGAGGAGCTGGTGGCCGCGCACCCGTGGCTGTCGGTGACGCCGGCGTGCAGTGACGACCCGGACTTCGACGGCGAGCACGGGGAGATCTCCGACGTGGTCACCCGGTACGGCCCGTGGACGACGCACGACTGCTACGTCTCCGGCTCGGCCCCGATGGTCCGGGCCACCCTGCGGGCGCTCGCCGAGGACGAGGTGCCGCCGCCGAACATCCGGTACGACACCTTCGGCAACCTGTAACGACCTTCCTCCCCCGAAAAAGCCGGGCCGCGTGCCCCCGCCCCCTGGGGCACGCGGCCCGGTCCCCATCCGGCCCCTGACGGCGTCCCGCGCGTGCCCCCGGACGCCGTCAGGGGCCGGTCTCCCGGTATTCCTCGACCGGCACCAGCGGCACGCCCGGCGCCATCCGGTCGGTGTAGAGCCGCCCGTGGAGGTGGTCGACCTCGTGCGCCACCAGCCGGGCCATCCCGTAGGCGAACGAGGTGATGATCCGGCTGCCGTCCCAGCGGGCGTGCTCCACGTCGATGCGCAGCGGCCGGGGCACCAGGCCACGGTGGTCGGCGAAGGAGAGGCAGCCCTCGTACTGCTCGTCGGTGTCCGGGCTGGCGTCGACCACCCGGGGGTTGAGCAGCACCACCGGCGGGGCGGACCGGTCGGCGGGGCGGACCACGGCTACCGCCGCGTCCACCCCGACCTGCGGGGCGGCCAGCCCCATGCCGGCGCTGAACGGGTGCAGCTCGTCGACCCGGGTCAGCAGCGCGGTGAGCCGGTCGGCCACCTCCCGGGCGGCGGTCTCGTCGCCGGGCAGGTCGAACGGTCGGGCGGGCCGGCGCAGCAGGTCGGCGTCGTGGGGCAGCACGCCGAGGGCGCGCAGCCGGTCGCCGGCCCGACCGGCCGCCGTGGCTCGTTCCGCATCGGCCGGTTCGCCGCGGAAGCGCCACTGCAGGCGGTAGCGGGAGTTGAGTGGTGGGTCGTCGGTCGCCCAGTCGAAGATCGCGCGGTCACCGCGGTCGTGCCGGCGGATCGGGGTACGCAGCGGCCCCTCGTCGGCGGAGAGGGAGGTCTCCACCCCCCAGACCCGGGGATCGAGCGCCACCGGCAGGTCCAGCCGGACGGCCAGGTGCCGGGTGGGCAGGCGTACGGCGCGCTGGAACCAGGGGCCCCACTTCTCCCGGCCCACGTGGTACGCGTACTCGATCTCGACCCGTTCGCCCGGATGCAGCGGGAACGGCCCGTCACCGTTCTCGAAGAGCAGCCAGATCTCCTTGTACGCGTCCCGGTCGTGCTTGGCCCGCCAGTGCATCGGCTCACGGCTGCCACCGTCGTCCCGGTACGCCCGCAGCCGCAGCTCGGCGAAGGTGAGCGGGTGCTCCCGGTGGTGCCGGTTGGAGCGGCCCGGGTCGTCGGGGTAGCGGTCCACGGCGACCCGGACGAGGTGGCGGGTCACCGGCTCGGTGCCGACGTTGTGCAGCTGGCGGCGCACCACGCAGTGGTAGCTCTCGTCGGTGTGGGTGAGGGTGGCGGTCTCGCGCTCGACGACCAGGCCGGTGCCCGGGGGCAGCCACTGCCCTGGCGGTGGCAGCTCGCGGTGCGCCGGAACGGGGCGGGCCTGGCGGAGCTGGTCGTACTCCCGGAAGCGTTGCCAGATCGCGCCGCTGGCGTCGAGGACGGCCTCGGCGCGGCGGGCGAAGTCCTCGGTGGGCCGGTGCCGGCGCCCCTCGACGTGGCTGACGTAGGACGGGTCGAAGCCCATGAGCGTGGCGAGTTGCTTCTTGGAGAGTCCTCGCCCCGTCCGGTGCCGGGCGAGTTCCGCGGCGAAGGACTCGGCGGCCCGCTCCAGGGGGGAGGTCGTCATCAGCTTCCTCACGGCCGGGACGACAAGTCTTCACGTTCCACCACCCCGGCCGCACCTGGACTGGCACTTTACCGACATTTGGCTTGACACCACGCGCGTTTCCACCATCGCGCATCGGGTAGTACGCGGAGCCCGGGCCGGTCCGTCGCCAGCGCCGTCGACGGAGTGACCCGGGCCTCTCCGTCCGCCTTCGGTTTGGCTTCCCTTATCCGGAAGGCTGTGGTTAGGCTAGCCTTAGCTGGACGGACGGCACTTCGGACAAGGGGACGGACCAGGTGACAGCGGTGATGCCAGGGTGCGAGCTCGCCCCGCCGCTCGCCCCGGTGACCGCCGCCCTCCGGGCCATGTTCGGCACCGACGACCTGCCCGGGCTCGCGCCGGGCCTGCTGGTCGTCGACGAGGCCGGCTGGAGCCCGGCGACCGGCCTGATCGACGGCACCCGCCTCCCCGAGTTCCTCGCTGCGGCGTCCCGCCGCTGGGGTGGCACCCCGCACGCCTGCGCCGCGCTGGCCTGGAAGTCCTACAGCTACTGGACCGCCCTGCCGGTGGTGCTGGGTTGGGCCTCGGCCCGCCGGGTGCCGCTGCTCGACCCGGCCGACGTGCTGATCCACTTCGAGGACCACCACCAGCTGCTCACCATGGGGCTGCGCGGCTCGACCGCGGTGGCGGTGCTGCCGAACGACCCGCTGGCGCTCGCCGGCCACCCCGAGGTGCGGGTGGTCGCCGACGAGGCGGAGCTGCTCCGCGTGCTCCGCGCCTCGCTGCTCGACGCCCACCTCGCCCCGATGATCGCCGCCATCCAGACGGAGGTCCGGGTCGGCGCCCGTACGCTGCTCGGCTCGGTCGCCTCCGGCATCGCCCACGGCATCCTGCGCGCGGCGGACGCCCTCCCCGGCTCCTCGGTCCGCAGCATCTCCACCCTGCTCGACGCGCTCGACCTGGCCGATCTGGTGGAGCTGGTGCCCGGTCCGACCGGCGAGCCGACGGTGCAGCGCCGGACCTGCTGCCTGGCCTTCACCCTGCCGAAGCCCAAGATCTGCCAGGGCTGCTGCGTCCGCCCGTCCTGACCGCGCCTACCCCGTCAGCGGCCGGACGTCCCAGAGCCACACCTCACCCGTGCGGGTGGGGGTGATCCCGGTCAGCTCGGTCATCGCCCAGCGCAGCCTGTCGGCGTTGCGGTGCGGGCCGAGGACCACCGCCCCGGCCCGCCAGTAGCGCAGGTCGTCCACGGCCGCGGCCCGGTCCTGCCGGGTGATCGGCGGGATCACCCCGGTCCGGGCGATGTGACCGAAGAAGTTGCTGGTCCGGCGGAACGGCGCGGTGAAGAGGGCGACGTCCGGCTCGGGCGCCGACGGCCGGGTGTCGGGCGCGAGGAAGTAGCCGCGGGCGATCGGCATCTCCAGCCGGGTCCGGGACGACCAGCGCAGCGGGTCCGCGTAGGTGTTGTCGGGCAGCGGCAGGGTGACGATACTGCGTCCGCCGGCGACGTACGGGCGCCATGCGCCGGAGGTGACGAACGCCGGGGTCGGGTCGAGCCGGGTGACGGGCAGCGGGGTGGGCACGTTCGGCAGCAGGGCCATGGCCAGGACGGTGACTGTGGCGAACCGGATCTGCGTCCGCGTGCCCGGATATCGGCGGGCCAGTTGGCGGGCGTGTTCCGCGCCGAGCGCCAGCAACACCCCGACGACCGGCGTGACAGCCAGCGACCAGCGGGTGGGCACCACGGAGTGCAGCAGGGGCAGGTCCTCCAGCAGCGCCCACGGGGCGGGCACGCCGGTGTCCCGGCCGTTGAGCTGGATCTCCCGGCCGAGGGAGAGCACCGCGAAGAGCACGGCGAGGACCGCCAGGCCGAGCACCAGTGCACTGCGCCGCAACCACCAGACCAGGGCGACGGTGAGCACCAACAGCGGCCAGCCGAAGAAGGCGTTCTCCTCGGTCGCGTTCTTGGCCAGCGGCCTGGCGGAGCGGGCGTCACCGGCCAGCGACTCGCGCGAGTACGCCACGAAGGCGGCCAGGTCGGTGCGGTAGCCCCGGATCAGCCGGGACAGCCCGTGGTACGAGCCGGGGCCGAAGAGCTGCACGTAGAGCGGATACGCCAGCAGCACGGCGGACAGGACGGCGGCGACCCCGAGCCCGGCCAGGAAGGTACGCGTGCCGCGGCGCAGCTCCGGCCGGCCGATGGCGAGCGCGGCCACCACCACGCCCAGCGCGATCGCGGTCATCAGCAGGATCTCGAGGTTGAGGAAGGCCTGCCAGACGATCAGCAGGCCGAGCAGGACGCCGTTGCGCAGCCACCGGCCGGGCTCGGCGAGCCGCAGGGTCCGCCAGGCGATCAGCGGGACGACGAACTGCGACACGATGTTCGGGTGGGCGTTGGCGTGCGACACCATCGCCGGGGCGAACGCGCAGAACGCGGCGCCGAGCCACGCCGGGCCCCGGGACCGGGTCACCACCCGGGAGAGGAAGAAGTACCAGGCGGTCCCGGTGGCGGCCATTCCCAGGGTGAGAAAGAGCAGGAAGGACCACTGCGGCCCGAAGAGGACGGTGATCGGCGTCATTGGTATTGAAATGGACAATACGGAAGTATTGGCCATCAGGTTCACGCCGTCGGGCACGTTCATCCGGTCCGAGGCGAACGGATAGGCGAATTCGGTCACGACCCGGGCGCCGTGGGCCATCATCCACTCGAACTGCGACTGGTCGGACCGGTTGTCCCGCAGCCCACCGCCGGGGCGCGTCCAGAGTCGCAGGGTCACCCAGAGTGCCAGCAGCACGAAGCTGAGCACCGCGGCGACGTCCCGCCGCCAGCCCTCCCGCCACCGTACGCCGTGGTCGTCGCCGACTTTGGCGTTCCCGACGCCGGATCGCTCGACCTCGGGGTCCGATTCGGGAGTAGTCATGACAATTCGGAGCGTAGTTGGCGTATGGCGGTGACGTGACATGTTTCGGAGGACTGCGTACTATGTGCCGGGTTCGCCGACCCCCGATCACGTGCCCAAACCCGACCGCATTTCGGCCACCACGGTGCCCCGTTTCCTCCGCGGCTGACGCGGATGATTCACTCTGTCGGTCCAGGCGCGGGTCGAGTCATATCGTGAGGAATCGACGCATGGCAGAAATCACTGGGGATCAGCGCGTCCAGTCCGAGGTCCTGGAGGGCCTCGCGACGGCGGTCAACCACCGGAGCTGGTTCGTCGAGCTGGCCGTGCCCCACCTCGGCGACAACCCCATCGAGATCGGCAGCGGCCTCGGCGACTACGCGCTGGAGTGGTCGCAGCACGTCCCCCGCTTCACCGCCACCGAGGCCGACCCGGACCGGCTGGTGCAGCTCAAGGAGCGGCTGGCCGACGAGCCCACCATCGAGGTACGGCAGATGCTGCTGCCGCACCCCGAGGGCGGCGACTACAGCGCCGCCGTCTCGTACAACGTCCTGGAGCACATCGAGGACCACGTCGGCGCGCTGCGCAGCATGCGCGACCTGGTCCGGCCCGGCGGCGCGGTGATCATCATCGTGCCGGCCTTCCAGTTCGCGATGAGCCCGGCCGACATCGCCACCGGGCACGTACGCCGCTACACGAAGAAGACCCTGGCGGCGGCCATGACCGAGGCGGGGCTGACGGTCGAGACCATGCACTACGCCAACGCGCTCGGCCTGATCGGGTACTTCATGGCCACCAAGGTCTTCCGGCTGATGCCGAAGGAGGGCCCGATGGTCAAGGTCTACGACACCCTGGTGCTGCCCGCGACCAAGGCCGCCGAGCAGCGGATCCGCCCCCCGTTCGGCCAGTCCGTCTTCGCCGTCGCCCGCGTCCCGGCCTGACCGCACCGCCCGGGTGGCCTCCCCAGATCGGGGAGGCCACACCGGCGACGGCAGCGCGCATGGGGGGCCCGGGGTCACTCCTTGATCTGGTACGTCGGGCGGATGACCGCCCGGGCCAGGGTGTGGAAGGCCAGATTGAAGCCGACGTAGGCGGGGCTGGCCGTCGGGCCGACGTCGAGGCGCTCGACGTCCAGCGCGTGTACCGCGAAGACGTACCGGTGCGGGCGGTCTCCGGGCGGCGGGGCGGCGCCGCCGTAGCCGGTGTCGCCGTAGTCGTTGCGGACGCTGAACGCGCCGTCGAGGTCGGCCTCCTTCACCCCGGTGGGCAGCTCGGTCACCGACGCCGGCAGGTTCACCAGCACCCAGTGCCAGAAGCCGCTGCCGGTCGGGGCGTCCGGGTCGAAGCAGGTCACCACGAAGCTCTTCGTCTCGGCCGGGAAGTCCGACCAGGCCAGGTGCGGGGAGACGTTCTCGCCGCCGGTGCTGCCGTGGGCGTACCGCGCGTCCATCGGTTCGCCGTTGTGCACGTCGGCACTGGTCAGGTTGAACGACGAAACGGTCGGCAGCAGCTCGTACGGGTCCGGGGCGATCGGTCGTTCCAGGGTCATCGGGGGTCCTTCCGGTGCGCGTGATGTCCTCCGCCCTTCTTACCCCGCCGCCGCGCCCGAACGAACCGAAAGCGACGCACGTCCGGATCCGGGTTACGGCCCGACAACCACGTTCGCGAGCGGCTCGCCCGCCGCGTACCGCCGGACCTGGTCGACCAGTAGCCGGCGGGCTCGGGGCGCCAACGCGGCGGTCAGGCCGCCGACGTGCGGGCTGATCAGGACGTTCGGTGCGGACCACAGCGGGTGGTCGGCGGGCAGCGGCTCGGGTTCGGTGACGTCCAGGGCAGCGTGCAGCCGGCCCGCGCCGAGCTCGGCGAGCAGCGCCTCGGTGTCCACCACCCGTCCCCGTGACACGTTCACCAGCAGAGCGCCGTCGGCCATCCTGGCGAGGAAGTCCTCGTTCGCCAGGCCCTCGGTTTCCGGGGTCAGCGGCGTGGCCAGGATGACGACATCCGCTCGGGGCAACAGCTCCGGAAGTTCGGAAACCGGCCGTACGCCGGGGCGGGCGCTCCGGGCCACCCGGCTGATCTCCACCTCGAACCCGGCGAGCCGGCGCTCGATCGCGGCCCCGATCGAGCCGTACCCGACGATCAGCACCCGGGCGTCAGCCAGTCCGGTCGACCAACCCGAGGCCCAGCGGCCCTCGCCCGCCGCCCGGACGAAGTCCGGCAGCCGGCGCCGGGCGGCCAGGGTGAGCGCCACGGCCAGCTCGGCGGTGGCCGCGTCGTGCACGCCCCGGCCGTTGGCCAGCGTCAGGCCGGGCCGCAGGTACGGCAGGACATGGTCGTAGCCGGCGGTCACGGTCTGCACGACTCTGAGCCGGGGCATCCGGGCGATCGGCTCGCAGAAGCCCGGGTCGATGACCCCGTACGGGACCGCATAGAACTCGACATCGTCCAGGTTCTCGGGCACGGGTCGAGTGCCGTCGTAGAGCGCGACGTCCAGATCGCCAAGCTCGGCCACTGCGTCGGGGTGAGAGATCAGGTAGCGCACGGCGACAATCATGCTGGATCGGCCCGAGCCGACCACCCCCGCACGCGATCGCCGTCGCGCTTCTCAGCACGGCCGGCCTGGGCGTGTCAGCGGGGTGGCCAGTCGTTAGAACGATCGATGCCGGCAAGGATGAGACCAAAGCCGTAGCCGCCGCGAACGCCTACCTGTTACCCGTGTTCGACGGAGGACGGGTGCAACCGGATCAACGACACCGGTCCCTTCCATCGCACAAACGTGTGCGTGGGAATTCCACACGGTGGCCATTCGCGCCTTTTTTCATCGAATGGGATTGACCCGCAATGCTTGATTCGAGATCAATTCGTGCTTGAGATGGACCGATACCATCCGGCACATGAGAATGCACAGGTACCGGGTCCATCCGCGGATCCGGACTTCCCTTGCGGTTCGGGTCGGTCGCCTCCGACTCCCCGCCATCGTCGCGGTGTACGTGCTGGCCTGTCTGTTCGCGGCATCGCTCCTGGCATTCATGCTCGCGATGGTCAGTGCGAAGGGGGTGAATCTCGGGGCAGCCTTCCGCAGGGCGCTCGCCACGATCTTCTCTCCGGGGGAGATCCTCCTCGCGGACGGAGAATCCCCGGCCTACTACCTGTTCGGCGGGATCGCGTCCTTACTCGGCGTCCTCTTTCCGATCTTTCTGCTGGGTGCCTTCGTATTCAAATTGTTCCAGCAGGATCCCCTTGTCTGGCGCGAAACGGTGTCACTGGAGCCACGGCCGAACAGGCCGCCCGTGCTGTGCTTCCGCTTCTACAACGGCACCACGTCCACTCTCAGCCGGATTAGCATCCAGGTGATCGCGCGGGTCCGCTCAACCGGCTCACCCGGCACGGTCAGCAACATGGAGCTGCCCGTACGCACGGGCGACGGGGACCGGGAGGAGCCCGAAGCCTCCTGGCCGTACGCCCGAAGTGGCGTGCCCTTCACCATCACCGCCGCCCTCGGCGACGGACTGACCGCGCAGGAGACCAGCGAAGGCACGATGATCTGTCTTCCCGGCCGGGACGAGGCGGTGGACAAACGCCGGGTGTCCTTCCTGCTGCTCGCCTCGGGCATCATGCTCGACACGGGCAACAACTTCTTCAGCGCCCGGGAGTACAGGGCGAGCGAGAATCTGCTTTTGGGCCACTTCCAGGAGATCGGCACCGACTACCAGGCCCCGCCGAAGACGTGGTCCGGGTGGCCCAACTTCGACGGCAACGGCGAGATCTACGTGTTCGGCTACGGCTCGCTGGTCAGCCCCGAATCGGTGGAGTTGACGCTGGGGCACGAGGTGGATCGGGCGAGATTCAACTACGCGATCCTGGCCGGGTGGCGGCGGTCGTGGAACGTCGCCTCCGACAAAGGATCACATCCGGAGCGGACGTTCCGGCTCGCCGACGGCAGTGAGTACACCGGGGTGACGGTGGTGCTGGGTATCGAGGACAGCCGCGCGGTGGCGGGATGCAACGGTTCCGTCTTCCCGGTCTCCCGCCAGGACCTCTCCCTGCTCGACGTGAGGGAGCGAAACTACGAGCGCCGCGAGGTCAGCAGGGCGGTGACCTGGGCGGGAAAGCCGGACGAGTGCACGGTCTACACCTACGTCCCGACCGCCGAGGCGACGGCGAAGCTCGCCGCCGCACAGGCCATCGGGCGGCCCATCAACATCCGTGCCGGCTACCTGGATCTGGTCCACCGCGCCTTCGAGCAGATCAACCAGTGGGAGAGCTACCAGCGGACGACGCCACGCCCACCCTTCCCGGTGGAGGAGATGGCGGTGGAGATCGACCCCGGGCTGGCCCCGCCGATCCAGCGGGCCATGAGCTCCTCGTACTTCGGTGACCCCCGGGTGGCTCGCCCGGTGCCGGACGGCCGACCCCTGGCCGACGACACCGGCGTCGTGGGACCGCTCACGTAAGGCTGCGACCGGTGCCGGCGCCACGCACGCCGCCCTGGCGCCGGGGCAGAACTTCGCCGCCCATATGCCGCGACCACTGAGACGCGGCAAGCCTCGACGAGACGAGGTGAGACCGACTCGCTACCCATTGAGACGCCCCCTGGCCAGCGTTTGCGCTGGCCAGGGGGCGTTTTTACTGATCGAGGGGCGGAGGGTGTGGGATTCGAACCCACGAGGACGTTGCCGCCCTACCGGTTTTCAAGACCAGCGCCATCGGCCACTAGGCGAACCCTCCCGGACCGTCACCCTCGGGGTGCACGGCCGGTGCCTAGTCTGCCACGGACGCCGCGCGCCGGAACCGGCCTCCCACCCCTATTGGGAGGATGTCCCGGTGTGGGACACACCGACGATCGTGCTGATCACCGGGATCATGGCGGCCGGCAAGTCCACAGTGGCCGGGGAGCTGGCCCGACGGCTGCCCTGCTCGGTGCACCTGCGCGGTGACCTCTTCCGGCGGATGGTGGTCAACGGTCGGGCGGAGCTGACCGCCGAGCTGACCGCCGAGCTGACCGCGGAGGCGTGGCGTCAGCTGCGGCTCCGCTACGACCTCGCCGCGCAGACCGCCGACGGGTACGTCGGAGCCGGCTTCACCGTCGTACTCCAGGACGTGGTCGTCGGGCCGGAGCTGCCGGCGATGGTCGACCGGATCCGGCACCGGCCGCTGCTGGTGGTCGTGCTCGCGCCGCGACCCGAGGTGGTCGCCGCCCGCGAGCGCGCGCGGTCCAAGACGGGGTACGGCGACTGGCCGGTCGCCGACTTCGACGCCGGGTTCCGGGCCGACACGCCGCGGATCGGGCTCTGGCTGGACACCTCGGAGCAGACCCCGGCGCAGACGGTGGACGAGATCCTGAGCCGGGCGTGGACCGAGGGGCGGATCGGGTAAGACTGGGCCATGCACGCGATCACGATTCCGGAACCCGGTGGACCCGAGGCACTCGTCTGGGCGGAGGTACCCGACCCGGAGCCCGGTCCGGGTGAGGTGGTCGTCGACGTGCGGGCCAGCGCGGTGAACCGGGCCGACCTGCTGCAACGGCAGGGGCACTACCCGCCGCCGCCGGGCGCGCCCGCGTACCCCGGGTTGGAGTGCTCGGGGGTGGTCGGCGCGGTCGGTCCGGGCGTGACCGGGTGGGAGGTCGGCCAGGAGGTCTGCGCGCTGCTGGCCGGCGGCGGGTACGCGGAGCGCGTGGCCGTGCCGGCCGGGCAGCTGCTGCCGGTGCCGGCCGGGGTGGACCTGGTCGACGCGGCCGCGCTGCCGGAGGTGGCCTGCACGGTCTGGTCGAACGTGGTGCGGCTGGCCCGGCTCGGCAAGGGCGAGACGCTGCTGGTGCACGGCGGTGGCAGCGGGATCGGCACCTTCGCCGTCCAGCTCGGGGTGGCGCTCGGCGCGACCGTGGCGGTGACCGCCCGCGCGGCCAAGCACGACCGGCTGCGGGAGCTGGGCGCCGCGCACACGATCGACTACCGGGAGCAGGACTTCGTCGAGGAGGTTCGCCGGGTCACCGACGGCCGTGGCGCGGACGTCATCCTCGACATCATGGGCGCCTCCTACCTGGGCCGGAACGTGGCGGCGCTGGCCGACGGCGGTCGGCTGGTGGTGATCGGCATGCAGGGCGGCCGCAAGGCCGAGCTGGACCTGGGTGCGCTGCTGGCCAAGCGGGCCTCGGTGGCCGCGACCGCGCTGCGCTCCCGCCCGCTGGACGACAAGGCGGAGATCGTACGGGGCGTCCGGGAGCAGGTCTGGCCGCTGGTGGAGGCCGGCACGATCCGGCCGATCGTGGACCGGCGGCTGCCGATGACCGAGGCGGCGCAGGCGCACCGGCTGGTCGAGTCGAACGACCACGTGGGCAAGGTGCTGCTCACGACGCCGTGACGGCACCGTTTTCCGGTCGGGGCAGCACCAGCCGGGCGCCGGGCCCCTCGCCGGCGAGCGAGTCGCCCGGGTTGTAGAGGGTGCAGCGCTGCAAGGACAGGCAGCCGCAGCCGATGCAGCCGTCCAGGTCGTCGCGGAGCTTGCCGAGCAGCCGGATCTTCTCGTCCAGCCGCTCCCGCCAGACCCGCGACAGCGCGGCCCAGTCGTCGGGGGTGGGGGTACGGGAGGCGGGCAGCGAGTCGAGCGCCTCGCGGATCTCCTCCAACGAGATGCCGACCTGCTGGGAGATCCGGATGAACGCCACCCGCCGCAGCTCGGTGCGCGGGTACCGGCGCTGGTTGCCGCCGGTGCGTTCGGCGCGGATCAGGCCGAGCCGTTCGTAGTAGCGCAGCGCGGACGGGGCCACGCCGCTGCGGGTGGAGAGCTGCCCGATGGTGAGTGATTCGTGCATCAGTCGCCTTGAGTTGAAGTTGACTTCAACTTGCAGGCTAGCCGCATGACCACCACGACCGCCACCGCCCCACCCGTACCGGGCCCGGTCGCCGCACCGCTGGAGCGGCTACGCGCCGGCCGCGAGTTCGGCCCCAACGTCTACTCGACCGTCGACGTGCTCTGGGTGCTGTACGACCGGATCCTGCGGATCACCCCGCAGACCGTGGACGACCCGGACCGCGACCGCTTCCTGCTCTCCAAGGGGCACGCCGTCGCCGGCTACTACGCGGTGCTCGCCGCGAAGGGCTTCGTCCCGGCCGACTGGCTCGACGACCAGGGCGGCCCGGACAGCCGCCTCGGCGACCACCCGGACCGGCTGCTGGTGCCCGGCGTGGAGATCGGCTCCGGCTCACTCGGCCACGGCCTCGGGCTGGGCGTCGGCACCGCGCTCGGACTGCGCGCCCAGGGTCGCACCGATCCCCGGGTGTACGTCCTGCTCGGCGACGCCGAACTGGACGAGGGCTCCAACCACGAGGCGATCGCGTACGCCGGGGCGACCGGGCTGGCCAACCTGACCGCGATCGTGCTGGACAACCGCTCCGCCAGCCACGGTTGGCCGGGCGGGGTGGCCAGCCGGTTCACCGTCAACGGATGGACCGCCGCCACCGTCGACGGCCGCGACCACGACGCCCTGCACGCCGCCCTCACCGGGCACGAGAAGCACCGGCCGCACGTCGTCGTCGCGGTCGTCGAGAACGGGGAATGAGCACATGCGGGAGACCTTCGTCGCCAGCGCGACCGAACTGCTGGCGGATCCGCGTACCACCATCGTGCTGGCGGACATCTCGGCCGCCGCGTTCGCCCCGGCCGCCCGCCGGTACCCCGACCGGGTGCTCAACGTCGGCATCCGGGAGCAGTTGATGGTGGGGGTGGCCGGCGGACTGGCGCTCACCGGGCAACGCCCGATCGTGCACAGCTACGCCCCGTTCCTCGTCGAGCGGGCGTACGAGCAGATCAAACTGGACCTCGACCACCAGGGGGTGGGCGCGGTGCTGGTCAGCGTCGGGGCGTCGTACGACCGGGCGGCCGCGGGCCGGACGCACCTCAGCCCGGCGGACGTCAGCCTGCTCGACACGCTGCACGGCTGGACCGTGCACGTGCCCGGCCACCCGGACGAGGTATCGGGGCTGCTGCGCGACGTGGTGTGCGGGCGGGACTCGGCGTACCTGCGGTTGTCGACGCAGCAGAACAGCCGTCCGTACGGCGGGGACGGTGCGCTGCGGGTGCTGCGGGACGCCGGGCCGGGCGCGGCGCTGCTGGTGGCCGTCGGGCCGGTGCTGGACGCGGCGCTCGCGGCGGTGGCCGACCTGCCGGTGACGGTGGCCTACACCCATCGGCCGCGGCCGTTCGACACCGCCGGCCTGCGGGAACTGGCCGGCACGGAGGTGATCCTGGTCGAGCCCTACCTGGCCGGCACCTCGGCCCGGGTGGTGTCGGAGGCGCTGGCCGACCGTCCGCACCGGCTGCTCAGCCTCGGCGTGGGCCGGTCGGACCTGCGGCGCTACGGCACGGCGGAGGACCACACCCGCTGGCACGGGCTGGACGCCGACGGCCTGCGCCGGTCGGTCGACGGTTTCCTGCGGACGGCGTCAGCGCGGGGCTGAGCCGGCGGGGCGGCGGCGGGTGCGCTCCCGGCCGAGGATCCAGAGCGCCTCGACGCCGTCCTTCCAGGTGATCTTCTTGCCCTCTTCGCGACCGCGCGCCCGGTAGCTGATCGGCACCTCGTACGGACGGATGCGGCGGCGCAGCAGCTTGCCGGTAACCTCCGCCTCCATGCCGAAGCCGCGGGACCGGACGTCGAGGGAGCGGTAGAGCTCGACCGGCATCAGCTTGAAGCAGGTCTCCAGGTCGCCGATGTAGGAGTTGAACAGCACGTTGGCGGCCATCGTGACGCCCTTGTTGCCCATCACGTACCAGAAGCTGTAGGCGCTGTGGCTGCCGAAGGTGCGATTGCCGTAGACCACCGTGGCGCGGCCGTCGAGCACCGGGTCGAGCAGGCGCGGGATGTCCTGCGGGTCGTACTCCAGGTCGGCGTCGAGGATGACCATGTACTCACCCTCGGCGCTGTCCACCGCCGTCTTGATGGCCGCGCCCTTGCCCGCGTTGCGCTGGTGGGTGATGACCCGCAGTCGCGCGTCGTCGGCCCGGCCGAGGATCTCACCGGTGCCGTCCCGGCTGCCGTCGTCGACCACGACCAGCTCGATCTCGCACGGGTAATCGACCGCCAATGCCTGCTTGAGGGCATCCGCGATGCGTTCTTCCTCGTTGTAGACCGGCATGAGGATCGAGAGCTTCACGGGGATCTCCACGGTGGCGACAGTAAGTCGGCCCTAGCCTAGCCTGGCTGCTCAGCGCCAGGGAGGCCGCCACCACGGCCAGGGGGTACCCACCCCTCGCAGAACATGGTGTTAACTTCCGCCCATGTCGGCAGCCGGCTGGATGGTCGTAGTGGCGCCCGTCGCCGCGTTCGTGGTGCTCACCTCGGTGCTGTGGACCCGCCGCCCGGACGCGGTCGCCCCGCTGCGCCTGGCCGTGGTCCGCGCCGCACTGCTGACCGGCGTCTTCGCCGTACTCACCGTGGAACTGCTGGGCGCGCTACGCGCGCTGACCCTGCCGGCCGTGGCCGCCGCCTGGCTGCTCTTCCTCGCCGCCACCGTTGCGGCGGCCCGTTCGTGGCGGCGCCGCGCCGCGGTGGCGCCCGCCGCGGTGGCGCCCGCCGCGGTGGCGCCCGCCGCCCGGGCCGGGACGCTCGTCGGGGCGGCGACCGG
>NZ_JBAKHT010000046.1:0-28565 GCF_036906755.1 Micromonospora sp. CPCC 206171
CGAGAGCTCTACCGACGCCTCGAAACCCCACCCCAACCACTTGACGCGGCATAGGAGCGTCCGGCCGCCCGCTCCCGCCGTAGCCTGCCGGAATGCTCGTCCCCGACCTCCCGCTGCGCACCGACCGCCTCGACCTGCGGTTGTTCACCGCCGACGACTTCGCCGCCCTGCACGGCTACCAGTCCCGCGCCGACGTCACCCGCTACCTCTACTTCGGGCCGAACGACGAGGCCGCCAGCCGGGAGGCGCTGGCCCGCAAGCGCTCCCGGGTGGCGCTGCGCGCGGAGGGCGACGTGCTGAACCTGGCGCTGGTGCTGCGGCAGACCGGCGCGGTGATCGGTGACGTGCTGCTGATCTGGACCAGCGTCGCGCACCGGCAGGGCGAGATCGGGTACGTCCTTCACCCCGACCACGCCGGCCACGGGTACGCCACCGAGGCGGCCCGGGAGATGCTGCGGCTGGGCTTCGACGAGCTGGGCCTGCACCGGATCGTCGGCCGGCTGGACGCCCGCAACACCGCCTCGGCCCGGGTGCTGGAGCGGCTCGGCATGCGCCGGGAGGCGCACCTGCGGGAGAACGAGCTGGTCAAGGGGGAGTGGACCGACGAGGCGGTGTACGCCCTGCTGGCCCGCGAGTGGCGGGCCGGCGGGCGCTGAAACGGCCCGGCCCGGCGCCCCCGTGTGCGCCGGGCCGGATGTTGCTGCTCAGGCGTGGTGGCGGCGGGCCTTCAGCACGCTGTCGACGACGTCCCAGAGCGTGATCACGGCGATCACCACCACCGACACCGTGGCGACGGTCTCCAGGTGTTCGCCCTCGCGCAGCCAGCCGAACCGGGCGACCAGGTCCGGGTTGAGCAGCCGGTCGGTGAGCAGCAGCATCACCACCGGCACGGCGAAGGCCAGGTCGAGCGCGGCGTTGACCGCCACCAGCGGCCAGGTCCACCGCCGGGCGCGGTACTTCGCGATCTCCACCGCCAGGCTCGCGACCAGCACCGCCGCGAGGACCGGCAGCCAGGAGCGCCACAGCGCCGGGTCGAGCAGGGCGATCCGCCCGCCGTCGGTGCCCGTCACCCAGGACTGGAGGTGCTGCCAGGGCAGGAAGGCCAGGGTGAGCAGCAGCATCGCCACCGCCGCGCAGGTGTCGGTGAGGCGTACGTCCCGCTCGACCGGGCCGTCGGGCAGCTGGTCGACGGTCCAGTCGGGCAGGTTCAGCGAGGTGTCGGTCCGTTCCAGCACGGCGAAGCACAGGGTGACCCAGAAGGCGATCTGCACCGCCGTCTGGAGGGCGGCGGTGACGCCGGCGCCGATCGCCGGACCGGGTTCGCCCTCGACCGTCGCCTTGATCACGCCCACCACCACGCCGACGGTGGCGGGGACGACGGCGAGCAGCCCCTTCAGGAACCGCTGCCAGACCAGATAGTAGGTGGGACCGATGAGTTGGAGCCGGCGGTCGGCGTAGCGGGCGGCGAGCCGTTCCGGGTGGCCCATCTCGGTCAGCACCTCCCGTTCGGCCGCGGCGGCGTCCTCACCGGAGGCGGTCCGGCCGTCGATCATGTCCTCGATGGAGGCGCGCAGCTCGGTGGCGATCTCCGCCCGGCGTGGCGCGGGCACGGCCCGCAGGGTGGCGGCGACGTAGCGGTCGGTCAGGGAGGTCATCGGTCCACTCCTTCGATCAGCCCGGCGACGGAGGTCTGCACGGCGGCGAGGTCGTCGAGGAGTCGGCGCAGCACGGCCTCGCCCTCCTCGCTGGTGCGGTAGAACTTGCGCGGGCGGCTCTCCTCGGTGTTCCACTCGCTGGTCAGCAGGCCCTGCTCCTCCAGTCGGCGCAGCAGGGGGTAGAGCGTGTTGGCGTCGACCGGAAAGCCGTGCGCGGCCAGCCGTTGCAGCAGCGCGTAGCCGTAGTCGGGGTGACGCAGGGCGACCAGGCTCGCCACCACCACCGTGCCGCGGCGCAACTCCTGGAGATGGGTCCGCAGGATCTCCTCGCTAACCATGCGTCACACCATAGTGTGTGCCACACAGTGTTGTCTGACCAGATAACGTCGTGTCGGAGGAGAAGGATGTGTCGCTCCGGTCGACGAGGGGCGCCGGCGGGATGCCGGCGCCCCTCGATGCGGGCGGATTCAGCAGGACCGGCCCTGCCGGAAGCCGCGCTCGACGAAGTCCGCGCGCCCGGCCTCGAACCAGCCGACGCCGGGGCGGATCGGGTGTCCGGTGAACAGCTCCACCCGGCTGCCGAACCGGACCAGGTACGCCGTGGCGTCGCCGGCGTCGTTGCTGATCAGCTCGCCGCGCCGGCCGTAGATCTCCTCCAGCTCGGCGAAGGACATGCCGACGCTCGCTCCGGCCGGCGAGCGGGGCGGTGCGGTGGCGGTGCCGACCGAGACCAGCCGCCCGTCCCGGAAGGCGAGCATGATCTTCCCGGCCCAGTCGCCGGTGACGCCCGCGTGGACCACGCCGGCGCAGCCGGCGGCCGTCCAGTCGATCAGGCCGGCGGCCGAGAGTCGGGTCAGGCGCGCGCCGATCCGGAACGGGCCGGCGCCCCGGACGCTGAGCAGATCGACCGAACCGGCGACCTGGACGATCGTGGCCTGCGCCGGGCGACGCCGGTCGGCGCGGCCGGTCGCCCCGAGGGCCGTGGCGATCGAGGCCCCGGCGGCGGCGCCGGGGCGGGTTGGAGCGTCGGCGGCGGCGCCGGGGCGCACGGCGGTCGGAGCGTCGGCGGCGGGCCGCGCGGCGGCCGGGCCGGCCAGCGCGGGTACGACGGCGCAGAGGGCCAGCGCGCCGGTGAGGACGGTGGACGACAGACGGTTCATGACGGAACTCCTTCGTGGTGGTGCTGTCCTGTCGTCTTGTTCGTCTCCGCGCCGGCCAGATCGGTTCGTCGGGTTTCCGACCGGACCGCCCTGGGCCGGACGGACCCCCGTCCCGGCGGTCCGCGCCACCTGTGCGCACCGGTTACCGTCGCAGCGGGGACTGCCGACGAGGGTGGGGCGATGAGCACTCCGGCGTGGATCGGCTCCTACCGGATCGAGCGACTGCTCGGCGCGGGCTCGTTCGCGACCGTCTGGCTGGGCCACGACCCCGTCCTGGACTCCCGGGTGGCGATCAAGGTGCTGGCCGAGAACTGGAGTCACGACCTGCGGGTGCGGGAACGGTTCCTGGACGAGGCGCGGCTGCTGCGGCGGCTCGACCACCCCCGGCTGGTCCGGGTGCACGGCGTCGGCGAGCTGCCCGACGGCCGCCCGTACGCGGTGCTGGCCTGGGCCGACGGCGGCAGCTTGCGGGACCGGCTGGCCACGGGGCCGCTGCCGGCGGCGGAGGCGCTGATCCTGCTCGGCGAGATCGCGGCCGGGGTCGCGGTCCTGCACCGGCACCGGGTGGTGCACCGCGACCTGACCCCGGGCAACATCCTCTTCGCCTCCGGTCCGACCGGCGAGCGGGTGCTCATCGCCGACCTGGGACTGGCCAAGGCCCTGGCCGCCGCGTCCGGGCTGACCGCCCGGGCCGGGACGCCCGGCTACATGGCCCCCGAGCAGGACGACCCACTGGCCGTGGTGGACACCCGCAGCGACGTTTTCGGGCTGGGCCGGCTCGGGCTGCGGCTGCTCGGCGACCCCGATGGCGGTCCCGGCCCGACACCCCGGTGGCGCCACGGCGTCCCGGCCGCCGTGCCGTCGGTGCTGCGCCGGGCCACCGCGGTCCGTCCCGCCGACCGCTACCCGGACGCCGACGCCTTCCGGGCGGCCCTGCGCCGCGCCATGTCCCCGGCCGCCACCGACGTGGACGACGGGCACCCGGCCCGCCCGGGGCCGCGGCCGGCCCGCCGGTTCGGCCTGGCCGGCGTGGGCGCCCTGACGCTCGTCGCGCTGGGCGCCCTGGCCGGTGACGGCGGCCTGCCCCACGCCGACGGCACCCGGGGAACCAGCGGACCGCTCAGCGTCGCGCTGCCGGCGGGGTGGCGGGCCACCGGCGCCGGCTGGGCCGGACAGTACGGCGACGACGGCAGGCTCGAACCGGCGCTGATCGTCGCGGCCGACCCGGACCGCTGGGCCGCCGACCCGGACGTGCCGGGCGCCTTCGTCGGCCTCTCCGCCGGCGCAGCCCGGCGTACCACGCCCGAGGGCTTCGTCGCCGAGCGCCCGCACGCGGACTGCGTGGCCGCGCCGGTGCGGCGTACCCGGCAGGCCGGCGTCGACTGGGTGGTGGCCCGGTACGCCTGCCCGGCCGGCCGGCCGGTGCTCGTCGAGGCGGCCGGGCTCGCCGCCGGCCGGGACGCCCTGCTCTACGTGCAGGTCACGCCGCCCGCCGGCGGCGGGACGGACTTCGTGGACGCGCTGCTGGCCGGGGTGCGGGTCCGCGCCACCGGCGACTAGACCACCACCACCGCGACGGTGTGGGACTCGCCGCCCTGGGGGATGGTCACCCGGATTGTGCCGGCGCGCAGGAACCGGATGTCGACCACCCCGGCCTCGTAGCTGCGGGAGACCAGCTCCTCCCGGTCCACGGTCACCTCGCCCGGGCCGATGCCCTGGATGCGCAGCACCCCACCGGCGGCCAGACAGAGCGACTTCAGCAGGGCCACCTCGGTCTCGGCGAGGACCAGGTCGTAGCGGACCGGGCCGAGGCAGGCGCTCGACCGCGGGCTCGGCGACGGTGAGCGCGTACCCCTGCCGCGGGTCGGCGCGGGTGCGACCGGGGCGGGCGGTCGCGGCGTGGCGGCGAGGGTGGCCGGGCCGGGCGGTGTGGACGGGGCCGGCGCGGCGGGGGTCGACGGGGTGGCCGCCGGGGTCGGCGGTCGCACCGGCAGCGGCGCGACCGGGGTCTGCCCGCAGGCCGCCACCGCCGCGAGCACGCCCAGCGTGGCCACCGGAACCACCCACCGGCGGGCCGACGCGAGCAGGGCGTGCCCGGTCTCAGTCACCGGACATCCGCTGCCGGACCTGCCGGCGGGCCAGGTGGACGCGGGACTTCGCGGTCCCCTCCGGCACGTCGAGCAGGGCGGCGATCTCGCGGTAGTTCAGCCCGAGCACGTCGCGCAGCGTCACCGCCTCGGCGAGTTCGGGGCGCACCGCGTCCAGCGCGTCGAGCAGGTCCAGCCGGGTGCCGGCGACCACGCTGGTGCGCCGCGGGTCGGGGGGATCGGGCAGTGGCACGCCGCCGGACTCGACCAGCCAGCGCCGGCGCAGCGCCCGGTACGTCGAGCGGGCCCGGTTGGCGGTGAGCCGGTAGAGCCAGGTGTGGAACGACGACCGGCCCTCGAACCGGCCGATGCCCCGGGCGAGCGCGAACAGGGCGTCCTGGCACGCCTCCTCGGCGTCCTCCCGGTACGGCAGCAGGCGGGCGCAGAGCCGCAGCACCTCGGGACGCACGGCGGCCAGCAGCGCGTCGACCGCGCCCGGTTCGCCGCGCGCGGCCGCCCTGGCCAGGTCGTCGATGTCGTCCGCGAGAAGCATCACACCGTCCCCGGTCCGCCGGTGCGCCGTGCCGTCCAGGCTACGGCGGCACCGGCCTTCCCGGGATCCCCGAGTCGGGCAGGCGACCCGGCCACGACCTCCTCGGACGGGCACCCGGGAGATCCACACCACCCGGCGGCGGACTGTCCGCGCGGTGCGCTGGAGACGCCCGTGGGCCCGGGGATAGGGTGGGCCGACCGACTTCCGACCACCCATGAGACCGACCCGGGGGGGCGCCACGCATGGGCGATTCGTTCGCGCATCTGCACGTACACACCGAGTACTCGATGCTCGACGGGGCGGCCCGGCTCAAGGACCTCTTCGCCGAGGCGAACCGGCTCGGGATGCCGGCGGTGGCGATCACCGACCACGGCAACATGCACGGCGCGAACGACTTCTACAAGCAGGCGATGGCCGCCGGCATCACCCCGATCCTCGGCGTCGAGGCGTACGTCGCGCCGGAGTCGCGCTTCCACAAGGCGCGGGTCAAGTGGGGCCGGCCGGAGCAGAAGAGCGACGACGTCTCGGGTAACGGCGCCATCACCCACAAGACCATGTGGGCGAAGAACGCCACCGGCCTGAAGAACCTCTTCACCCTCAACTCGCGCGCCTCCATGGAGGGCCACTACGTCAAGTGGCCCCGGATGGACATGGAGCTGATCGCCGAGCACGCCGAGGGCATCATGGCCACCACCGGCTGCCCCTCCGGCGCGGTGCAGACCCGGCTGCGGCTGGGCCAGTTCGACGAGGCGCTCAAGGTCGCCGCCAGCTACCAGGACATCTTCGGCAAGGAGAACTACTTCCTGGAGATCATGGACCACGGCCTCTCGATCGAGCGCCGGGTCCGCGACGGGCTCACCGAGATCGCCCGCAAGCTGGACATCCCGCCGGTGGTCACCAACGACTCGCACTACACCCACGAGGCCCAGGCCACCGCGCACGACGTGCTGCTCTGCGTGCAGACCGGCAGCAACATCGACGACCCGAACCGGTTCCGGTTCGAGGGCGGCGGCTACTTCATCAAGTCCGCCGAGCAGATGCGCGCGGTCGACTCCTCGGAGCTGTGGCAGCAGGGCTGCCGCAACACCCTGCTGGTCGCCGAGAAGGTCGACCCGACCGGCATGTTCGAGTTCCACAACCTGATGCCGCGCTTCCCGGTGCCCGAGGGGGAGACCGAGGAGTCCTGGTTCCGCAAGGAGACCTTCGCCGGCCTGGCCCGCCGCTACCCCAACGGGATCCCGGAGGGGCACGTCGCGCAGGCCGAGTACGAGCTGGGCGTCATCAACCAGATGGGCTTCCCCTCGTACTTCCTCGTGGTCGCCGACTTCATCCAGTGGGCCAAGAGCCAGGGCATCGCGGTGGGCCCGGGCCGTGGCTCGGCCGCCGGCTCGCTGGTCGCGTACGCCCTGGGCATCACCGACCTGGACCCGATCCCGCACGGCCTGATCTTCGAGCGGTTCCTCAATCCCGAGCGCGTCTCGATGCCCGATGTCGACATCGACTTCGACGAGCGCCGGCGCGGTGAGGTGATCAAGTACGTCACCGACAAGTGGGGCGAGGACAAGGTCGCCCAGATCGCGACCTTCGGCACGATCAAGGCGAAGGCCGCGATCAAGGACTCGGCCCGGGTGCTCGGCTTCCCCTACGCGGTCGGCGACCGGATCACCAAGGCGATGCCGCCGGCGGTGATGGGCAAGGACATCCCGCTCTCCGGCATCTTCGACCCGAAGCACCCCCGCTACGCCGAGGCCGGCGAGATCCGTGGCCTCTACGAGTCCGACCCGGACGTCCGGAAGGTCATCGACACCGCGAAGGGCATCGAGGGGCTGATCCGGCAGACCGGCGTGCACGCCGCCGGCGTCATCATGTCCGCCGAGCCGATCATCGACCACATCCCGCTGATGCGCCGGGACGCCGACGGGGCGATCATCACCCAGTTCGACTACCCGACCTGCGAGTCGCTCGGGCTGTTGAAGATGGACTTCCTCGGCCTGCGCAACCTGACGATCATCGACGACGCGGTCAAGAACATCCAGCTCAACCACGGCCGGGAACTCGACCTGCTGGCCCTGCCGCTGGACGACAAGGCCGCCTACGAGCTGCTGGCCCGGGGTGACACCCTCGGCGTGTTCCAGCTCGACGGCGGGCCGATGCGCTCCCTGCTGCGGCTGATGAAGCCGGACAACTTCGAGGACATCTCCGCCGTGCTGGCGCTGTACCGGCCCGGCCCGATGGGCGTCGACTCGCACACCAACTACGCGCTGCGCAAGAACGGCCTCCAGGAGATCACCCCGATCCACCCGGAGCTGGAGGAGCCGCTGCGGGAGATCCTGGCGCCCACCCACGGCCTGATCGTCTACCAGGAGCAGGTGCAGCGCGCCGCGCAGATCCTCGCCGGTTACACCCTGGGCCAGGCCGACCTGCTGCGCCGGGCGATGGGCAAGAAGAAGAAGGAGATCCTCGACAAGGAGTTCATCCCGTTCCGGGACGGCTGCCGCGAGCGCGGCTACTCCGACGAGGCGATCCAGGCGGTGTGGGACGTGCTGGTCCCGTTCGCCGGCTACGCCTTCAACAAGGCGCACTCCGCCGCGTACGGGCTGGTGTCGTACTGGACGGCGTACCTCAAGGCGCACTACCCGGCCGAGTACATGGCGGCGCTGCTCACCTCGGTCGGTGACGACAAGGACAAGATGGCGCTCTACCTGTCGGAGTGCCGCCGGATGCGGATCCAGGTCCTGCCGCCGGACGTGAACACCTCGGCCGGGCCGTTCACCCCGGTCGGGAAGGACATCCGCTTCGGCCTCGCCGCCGTCCGCAACGTCGGCGCGAACGTGGTGGCCGCGATCATGCGGTGCCGGGAGGAGAAGGGCGAGTACGCCGACTTCTACGACTTCCTGGCCAAGGTGGACGCGGTGGCCTGCAACAAGAAGACCATCGAATCCCTGATCAAGGCCGGTGCCTTCGATTCGCTCGGGCACACCCGCAAGGGCCTGCTCGCCGTGCACGCCGACGCCATCGACGCGTACGCCGACGTCAAGCGCAAGGAGGCGGTCGGCCAGTACGACCTCTTCGGCGCCGGCTTCGGCGACGCCGACACCGGCGCCAGCACCACGGTCATGCCGACCATCGGCGACAGCGAGTGGGACAAGCGGGACAAGCTCGCCTTCGAGCGGGAGATGCTCGGCCTCTACGTCTCCGACCACCCGCTCTTCGGCCTGGAGCACGTCCTCGGCGCGGCGGCGGACTGCACCATCGCTTCCCTCTCCGAGGAGGGCACCGTCCCGGACGGCGCGGTGGTCACCCTGGCCGGCATCCTCTCCGGCGTGCAGCGCCGGGTCACCAAGCAGGGCCGGGCCTGGGCCTCGGCCACCCTGGAGGACCTGGCCGGCGGTGTGGAGACGCTGTTCTTCCCGAACACCTACGAGGTGATCGGGCAGTACATCGCCGAGGACGCCATCGTGGTGGTCAAGGGCCGGGTCGACCGTCGCGACGACACGCCGCGGATCATGGCGATGGACATGTCCATGCCGGACGTCAGCAGCAACCCGGCCAACAAGCCGGTCACCCTCACCATCCCGGTGCACCGCTGCACGCCGCCGCTGGTGGAACGGCTCAAGGAGACCCTGGTGCTGCACCCCGGCGACACCGAGGTGCACGTCAAGCTGCTCAACGGCGGCAAGACCACCACGCTGCGGCTGGGCCCGTTCCGGGTGGCGGCGACCACCGCGCTGATGGGCGACCTGAAGAGCGTGCTCGGCCCGGCCAACGTGAGCTGATCGGGGCGGGTGCCGGTCAGGTCGGCCGGTACTCGACCTCGGGGCGCCCGGGCGTGCCGTAGCGGGGGCTGCGGACCGCCCGGTCGATGGTCACCAGGTACTCCAGATAGCGGCGGGCGGTCACCCGGGAGATGCCGGTGCGCTGGCTCACCTCGGTCGCGGACAGCCCGGCCTCGGCGTCGGCGGGCGTGGCTCGCGGCCGGTCGGCCAGGGCGGAGAGCACCCGGTGCAGGGTGTGCACGTCCAGCCCCTTGGGCAGGGTGTGCGGGGCGGCGCCGCGCAGGGTGGCGAACATCTGGTCCACCTCGTGCTGGGCGGCCACCTCGCCGTCGGCGAGCGCCTGCCGGCGGTAGTCGGCGTAGCGCTCCAGCTTGTCGCGGAAGGCGGCGAAGGTGAACGGCTTGAGCAGGTAGTGAGTCACCCCGAGGGAGACCGCGGTACGGACCACCGCCAGGTCCCGGGCTGAGGTCACCGCGAGCACGTCGACGCCGCTGCCCGCCGCTCGCAACGCCCGGCAGACGTCCAGGCCGTGCACGTCGGGCAGGCGGAAATCCAACAGCACCAGGTCGACGTCCGCGCCGCCGCGCCGGCGCAGCGCGGCCATCGCCTCCCGGCCGGTGTGCGCCACCCCGGCCACCACGAAACCCGGCACCCGCTCGGTGTACGCGGTGTGCGCCTCGGCCAGCAGCGGCTCGTCCTCGACCACCAGCACCCGGATGTCGGTCATCGGGCCTCGCCGCCCCCGACCGGCAGCCGCACGGTGAACAGGCTCCCGCCGTCGCCCGAACGCCCCACCTCGGAGCGCCCTCCGTGCCGGCGGACCACCTGCCCGACCAGCGCCAGGCCGAGGCCGCGGCCGGCGCTCTTGGTGGACCAGCCGCGTCGGAACGCGTCGCTCACCCGCTCCGGGTCCAGCCCCGGGCCGTTGTCACCGACCCGGACCACCAGCTCGCCGTCGACCGCGCCGACGAAGACCTGGACCCGCCGCGGCGGCGTGTTGCCGGCGACCGCCTCCAGCGCGTTGTCCACCAGGTTGCCCACCACGGTGAGCAGGTCGGCGCTGGGCAGGGGGCTGCCGTCGAGCCGGCACTCCGGGTCGATCACCAGGTCCACGCCGCGCTCGCCGGCCTGGGCCGACTTGCCGAGCAGCAGGGCGGCCAGCGCCGGCTCGGTCACCGCGCCGACCACCCGGTCGGTGAGCTGCTGCGCCGCGGCCAGGTCCCGGGTGGCCAGCCGCACCGCCTCGTCGGTACGGCCCAGCTCCACGAGAGTCAGCACGGTGTGCAGCCGGTTGGCCGACTCGTGGGTCTGTGCCTGCAACGCCTCGGTCAACGCGCGTACCGAGTCGAGTTCGTTGGCGAGCGTGCGCAGCTCGGTCTGGTCGCGCAGGGTGAGCACCGTGCCGAGCGCGATGCCCTCGAAGTGGGCGGTCCGCTGGTTGGCGACCAGCACCCGGTCGCCGGCCAGGACGGGCTCGTCGCGGGCGTCCCGGCCCGACGTCAGCAGCTCGGCCACCGCGGGCGGCAGGTCGATCCCGACCACCGGCCGGTCGGTCAGCGGCGTTTCGGCGTCCAGCCCGAGCAGCCGGCGGCCCTCGTCGTTGACCAGCGCCACCCGGCGGTCGGTGGTCAGCACCAGCAAGCCCTCCCGCACCGAGTGCAGGACCGCGTCGTAGTACTCGTACATCCGGGTCATCTGGGCCGGCCCGAGGCCGTGCGTCTGCCGACGCAGCCGACGGCTGAGCAGCCAGGAGCCGGTGGCGGCGAGGGCGAGCGCCGGTGCGGCGACGCCGAGCAGCACCGGCCACTGGCCGAGCAGCTTGCGGTCGATCGCCTCGGTGGTGATGCCGACCGAGACCAGGCCGACGATCCGCTCGTCGTCGTACACCGGCACCACCGCGCGCACCGACTCGCCGAGCGTGCCCACGTTGGTGGTGGTGAACGGCCGGCCGGCCAGAGCCGGCGCGATGTCGCCGACGAACGGCTGGCCGATCCGCTCCGGGTGCGGGTGCGAGTAACGGGTGCGGTCGGGGGCCATCACCACCACGAAATCGGTGCCGGTCGCCACCCGGGTGGACTCCGCGTACGGCTGCAGGGCGGCGCTGGGGTCGGCGCTGCGCAGCGCCGCGCGGACGTCGGGGGAGCGGGCGACGGTCTGCGCCACCGCGAGCACCTCCTCCTGCGCCGCCTGCCGCGAGTCGCTGCGGGCCAGCCAGACGGCTCCGGCGGCGCCGGCCAGGACGAGCAGGGTCACCACCACGGCCTGGAGGGCGAACAGTTGCCCCGCGATGCTCCACTGCCGCCGGGCCACGTGTTCCCTCCTCGTGCGCGCCGTCGTCACCGGCACGGGTCGCCCGTGCTCCGACGGGATGAACAGAATGACCGCAAGGCTGCCTCGTGGTGAGACGCGCTTCACATTGTCGACATGGACACCACCACATCCACCACCACGCCGTCACCTCCGGTCCGTCGGGACCGTACCCGCTACCTCTACCTGGCCGTCATCGTGGCCGTGCTGGCCGGCGTCGTGGTCGGCCTCGCCGCCCCCGAGGTCGGCAAGGAGCTCAAGCCGCTCGGCACCGGCTTCGTCAACCTGATCAAGATGATGATCAGCCCGGTCATCTTCTGCACCATCGTGCTCGGCGTCGGGTCGGTCCGGCAGGCGGCGAAGGTCGGCAGGGTCGGCGGCCTCGCCCTCGGCTACTTCCTGGTCATGTCGACCGTCGCGCTCGCCATCGGCCTGGTGGTCGGCAACCTCATCCACCCCGGCTCCGGGCTCGACCTCGGGCAGGACCTCGCCGGCTCGGGCAGGGCCGCCGCCGGCGACGAGGCCGGGGGGACCGTCGACTTCCTGCTCGGAGTCATCCCGACCACGCTCTTCTCCGCGCTGACCGAGGGGGAGGTGCTCCAGACGCTGCTCGTGGCGCTGCTGGTCGGCTTCGCCGTGCAGAGCCTGGGCCGGCGCGGCGAGCCGGTGCTGAACGCCGTGGGCCTGCTCCAGCGGGTGGTCTTCAAGGTGCTCGCCATGATCATGTGGCTGGCCCCGATCGGCGCGTTCGGCGCCATCGCCGCCGTGGTCGGCGCCACGGGGATGGACGCGCTGAAGAGCCTCGCGCAGATCATGCTCGGCTTCTACGCGACCTGTCTGATCTTCGTGCTGGTGGTGCTCGGTGCGCTGCTGTGGTTCGTGGCCCGGATCTCGATCTTCTCGCTGCTGCGCTACCTGGGCCGGGAGTTCCTGCTGATCCTGTCGACCTCGTCCTCGGAGTCGGCGCTGCCGCGGCTGATCGCGAAGATGGAGCACGTCGGGGTGAGCAAGCCGGTGGTCGGCATCACGGTGCCGACCGGGTACTCGTTCAACCTCGACGGCACGGCGATCTACCTGACCATGGCATCGCTGTTCATCGCCGACGCGCTGGGCAAGCCGCTGTCGATCGGCGAGCAGGTGTCGCTGCTGCTGTTCATGGTCATCGCGTCGAAGGGGGCTGCCGGGGTGACGGGCGCCGGGCTGGCCACGCTCGCCGGTGGGCTCCAGTCGCACCGTCCGGACCTGGTCGACGGGGTCGGTCTGATCGTGGGGATCGACCGGTTCATGTCCGAGGCGCGGGCGCTGACCAACTTCGCCGGCAACGCGGTCGCGACCGTGCTGGTCGGGACGTGGACGGGGGAGTTCGACCGGGACCGGGCCGAGCGGGTGCTGCGCGGCGACGACCCGTTCGACGAGTCGACCATGCTCGATGAGGACGCCGACGAGGGTGAGCCCGCGAGCCGGCGGCCGGCCGACGAGCCGGCTGCCGCGGTCGGCGTACCGGCCTGACACCGCCGTCGCGGACCCACCAGGGGCCGCGCCGGCGCCACCTCCACCGGTCGCGATGCGGCCGGTGGAGGTGGCGTCGTGGCTTCGCGCCGGTGCGAGACCCGTCAGGACCGAGCGGACCCCTCAGTCCCAGCTGTCGATCTTGAGGTCGTGGGGATGCGGAGCGCCCTTGCCGGTCTCGATCAGCGACTTCAGGCTCAGCAGGTAGACCGCCCACTTGGTGCTGCAGTGGTGCATGAAATCCACCGGCTCCTTCCAGCCCCGGTGGCTGAAGAGCACGACGGCGTAGTCGTCGACCTGGGCGAGGCGCCAGTCCACCTGCGTGCCGATCCACTCGTCCGGTCCGTCGACCACCTCCCACAGCACGCGCCTGCCCGGGTCGAGCTCGAGGACCTTCATGTCGAATCCGCCGGCCGCGAACCGGAACTGGAGCACGCCGTCGACGCCGTCGCCGACGGCCCGGGTGTCGGTCGTCCACCAGCCGGCAAGTCCCTCGACGGTGGTCAGGGCCGGGTAGACCTCGGCCGTGGACGACGTGATTCCGACTTTGTGCAGGATGTCTACCATCTTCGATCTTCTTTCCGGTGTCGGTTCTCGGATGAATCTCATGACGTCACTGCTGGGTGCCGCGCTGGTCCGTGGTGCGCTGGACAGCCTCGGCGATCCGCTTGATGCGCCGGAGCCGGGCGTCCCACGCCGCTCCGACCGAGGACAGTTGCGCGACGGCCCGGGCGAGCTGCACCTCGTCCACCCGGTACCTTCGCTCGCGCCCGGCGGGAGTGGAGCGCACCAGGCCCACCCGATCGAGCACGCCGAGATGTTTCGCGATCGCCTGCCGGGTCATGGGCAGCCGTTCACTGAGGCTGGTGGCCGTGCCGTCCCCATCGGCCAGGAGCAGGTCGAGCATCCGCCGACGGGTCGGATCCCCCACCGCGGACCACAGGTCGTCGTCGACGGCGGCGGTCACCGGGTCGACACCAGCCGGGCCAGGTACTCCCCGAGCCGGGGGACGAAGGTGTCCCAGCCGGCGACGTGGTCGCGGTACACCTCCTCCAGCTTCGCGGCCTCCCAACCCATCTCCCGGAACCCGGTCTCGGTGAGCCGGATCCTGGTGCCCGTGCCCGACGGGGTGAGTTCGAAGGTGACCAGCAGCGAGGCGGCCGGGTCGTCGATCTGGCCCTCGGCGTGGCACCAGCGGAACGAGAAGAGTCGAGGCGGCTCGGCGTTCACCACGACCATCGGGACGACCTGTGCCCGGTCGCCCCAGACCAGTTCACCGACCGCGCCGGGGGTCGCCTCGAAGTCGGCGTCGTCGGTCCACCACTGCGACATGTGCTCGGGGCTGCTGACGACCTCGAAGACCACCTCCGGCGAGGCGTCGACGTGGATCTCTCGTTCGATGCTGCCGTACTCCATGTTCCGCCACTCCTTGATATGCAACCCTTGGTTGCACATCACGCTAGCCGACCACTCGTCGTTGCGCAACCACTGGTTGCATGTTGGTGGAGGGGGTGCAGGTGGTGGAGCGGGTGGAGTGAGCGGGGCGCGGTTGTCCAGCGCGGGCGGCGTCGCCGAGGCGATGAGTGCGGTTCCCGAACGTGGCTGTCAACAACTGGCAGCCGCGTACGCGCGAAACTCCTCGCGGGTCATGGTCTGTGGTTCTCCGGACGGGTCCGGTATCGCCCGTACCTGTCCCTCGGCGAGGGAACGCAGGTCGCCGAGTGTGAACTGAACCATGGCGTCCCGCCGCTCTGTCCCGTCGGTGTCCGCCCAGACCAGATACCGCTGATCCTCGGCGAAAGCGGTCAGGAGGTTGGCTCCCGGCTCGACATTCTTGAAGCGCACCTCCCCGCCCGGCTCCGTGAGCCGCAGTTTCCAACCCGGCGGAGTCTCCAGGAGTCGAATCTGTGTGATGGGGTCACCGCCCTTGGTGTCGGCAACACTCCACCCGAGCGGAAGGCCGGTGGCTGGCGCGGATCCGGTCCAGGTCTCAACGATCGACACCCCAACGACGTCGGACCGGCCACAAGGGTCGAAGAGAGCCGCTGGGTGGCCATCGTCGAGGAAGACGGCGGTGATCGCGATCTGGATGGGCGAGCATCCGGACGTGAGTAGGCAGCACAGCAGAATCAGGACGCACGCGAGCGCCCGGCCCGTTGGAGCCGATGCCCGTCGGTCACCCCGCGCCAATGTCGTGTGCATCCCCGGCCCCATGAATCCAGCCTGGTTGTCGTAGGTAGATCGAAGGCTCCGAGGGTGTAACGATCCGAGCACGCCGCCAGAGTCTTCCTCCGGATGGCTACGGTCGTGGGTGCCGACGTTTCCCGACCACTCGAGGAGATCCCATGCCCCCCTCTCCGTCCCGGCTCTTCGCGGAGATCGCGACCGCCGAGCGGCCGGCTCAGACGGCAGTGGTCATGCGTCGTGCCGTGGTGCTGGGCGGCAGCATCGCCGGACTGATGGCGGCTCGGGTGTTGAGTGACCACGCCGACGAGGTGCTGATCATCGAACGCGATCCGTCCGATGTGGATGACGGGCCCCGGCCGGGCGTGCCGCAGGGCAGCCAGGTGCACGCGTTGCTGCCCGCCGGTCAGATCCAGTTGGAACGGTGGTTCCCCGGCATCGTCGACGAGGCGCACGCGCTCGGTGCCCCGCCGCCGCCGAGCGACGAGGGCGCGGCGAAGATCTTCGTGAACGGTGTGCTGGGGCTGCCGCCGGCACCGTCCGGCACCGGTCCGACGCTGATCACCACGCGACCGTTCCTCGAGGCGCTGGTCCGGCGGCGGACCCTCGCCGTGGAGAACATCCGGATGGTGTACGGCCGTGCGGACGGCCTGGTCCTCGCCGACCGGCGAGTCACCGGCGCCCGGTACGTGCCCGAGGGCGGTGGTGAGCCGGTGGTCGAACCGGCGGACCTGGTGGTCGACGCGATGGGACGGTCCAGCCGGCTGAGCGACTGGCTGGCCGGCAACGGGTGGCCCCGCCCGCCGATGCAGCGGATGCCGATCAAACTGAACTACGCGACCGCCCTCTTCAAGCAGGACGAGAAGGTCAGCGACGCCTGGGTGGTGGTCTACCACACCATGGCCGGCAAGGGTCGTACCGCTCGGATCGGTGGGATCAACTCGGTCGAGGGGGACCGCTGGATCATGTTGGTGGCCGGCTACGACGAGGACCGGCCCAGCCGCGACGTCGCCGACTTCACCGCCCGCTGCCGGGAGCACTATCCGCGAATGTTCGGTGACATCGCCGAACACGGCGAGATGCTCGGCGGCGTGGTCACGTACCACCAGGCCGACAGCCGACGCCGGGACTTCCACAAGCTCGACCGGATGCCCGCCGGACTGGTCGCCGCCGGGGACGCGATCGCCTCCTTCAACCCGGTGTACGGCCAGGGCATGACCTCCGCGATGCTGCACGCCTCCTGCCTGTCGGCGTACCTCCGGTCGGGCCCGAACCCGCACCAGGAGCCGGCGCGGGCCTACTTCGAGCGGGTCCGGGTGATCGTCGATGCCGCCTGGCAGACCTCCACCACCGCCGACATCGAGCTGCCGCACGTCGACGGGCCGTACCCGCCGGGGTACCGGGTCACCAAGTGGTTCGGTGACCTGCTCTTCCGGACCTCGCTGACCGATCCGGTGCTCAGCGCCCGGCTGGGCCGGGTCACCACCATGCTCGACCATCCGGCGACGCTGAGCCGGCCCGGCACCCTGCTCCGGGCGCTCCGGCTCGGCCTGTTCCGGCGCCGTGCCGCCACCGGATCGACCAACGAGCTGCGGCGGTCGTAGCAGTCGCCGGACCGGTCGGTGCGTGCCGATGTGCCGCAGGCCGCCGGTCGCGGATTGGCCGTGCCCGTTCGACGCCACCGGGCCTAGCGTCGGTGCCGTGGACATCGAGCAGGCGCAGCAGTTGTGGAAGCCGGAGCCCGGCTGGTTGAACACCGCCTCCTACGGGCTCCCGCCCGAGCCGGCCTGGACGGCGTTGCAGGAGGCGCTGGCCGCCTGGCGGACCGGGAGCAGTTCCTGGGAGGGCTGGGGGCAGTCGGTGGACCGGGCCCGGGCCGCGTTCGCCGGCCTGGTCGGCGTACCGGCCGGGGACGTGGCGGTCGGCGCGGCCGTGTCCCAGCTCCTCGCACCGGTCGCGGCGGCCCTCCCGCCGGGCGCGACCGTGGTGGTCCCCGAGGTCGAGTTCACCTCGAACCTGTTTCCCTGGCTGGTGCAGCAGGAGCGCGGCGTCACGGTCCGCACCGTGCCGCTGGCCGGGCTGGTCGACGCGATCGACGCCGGCACCGATCTGGTCGCGTTCAGCCTGGTGCAGTCCGCCGACGGCGCCGTGGCGGCGTACGACGAGATCGTGGCCGCGGCCCGGGCGCACGGTGCGCTGGTCGCGGTGGACGCGACCCAGGCGTGCGGTTGGCTGCCGTTCGACGGGAGCCGGGCCGACGTGGTGGCGGTGGCCGGCTACAAGTGGCTGATGGGCCCGCGCGGCTGCGTGTACGCCTACCTGGCGCCCGAGTTGCGCGAGCGGCTGCGTCCGGACGCCGCGGGCTGGTACGCGGGCGCCGACCCGCACGCCTCCTACTACGGCCCGCCGCTGCGGCTGGCCGACGACGCCCGCCGGTTCGACATCTCGCCCGCCTGGTTCAGCTGGGTCGGCGCGGCGCCGGCACTGGAGGTGGTCACCGAGATCGGCGTGCCGGCGATCCGGGCGCACGACGTGGCGCTGGCCAACCGGTTCCTGGCCGGGCTGGGCCGGCCGCCGGGGGAGAGCGCCATCGTCGCCGTCGACGTGCCCGACGCCGAGCGGCGGCTGGAGCGGGCCGGAATCCGGGCGGCGGTGCGCGCCGGGCGGGTCCGCGCCTCGTTCCACGTGTACTCCACCGAGGCCGATGTGGACGCCGCCCTGACGGCGCTGACCGACTGAGCCCGCTCAGGTCACGTGACGGGCGGGCGTGCGGACGGGCGGCTGTCGTCGCCGCCCACCCGAGCAGTCCGGCTCACCGGACCGCCAACCTCGACCCGAGCCGCCCGGCTCCTCGACCCTCGTCCCGGTTCGACCTGGCCGATCAGGCACCGGGCCAGGCGGAAGAAGTGAGGAGCCAGGCGCGGACTCAGGCCAGGTGACCGCCGATCTTCGTGTACCCGCGCAGCAGGTCCCGCGAGATGATCAGGCGCTGCATCTCGTCGGTGCCCTCGAAGATCCGGTAGAGCCGCACCTGCCGGTACCAGCGCTCGACCGGCAGTTCCCGGGTGTAGCCCATGCCGCCGTGGATCTGGAGCACCCGGTCCACCACCCGGTTGACCATGCCGGCGCCGTAGAGCTTGCCCATCGAGGAGGCGTGCCGGGGGTCCAGGCCCTGGTCGACCGTCCAGGCGGAGCGCAGCACCAGCCAGCGGGCCGCCTCCAACTCGGTCTCCGAGTCGGCGATCATCCACTGGATGGCCTGGTTGGTGCCGATCTTCGCGCCGAAGGTCTCCCGAGTGTTGGCGTAGTCGATGGCCATCTGCAACGCCCGCTCGGCGATGCCGATGGCGTGCGACGGGATGGTGTAGCGGCCCTTGCCGATCCACTCCATGCCCAGCGTGAAGCCCTGGCCGATCTCGCCGAGGATGTTGCGGTGCGGCACCCGTACGCCGTCGAAGATCAGCGACGCCGGCCCGCCCTCGCCCATGGTCTGGATGAACTCCGAGCGCCAGCCCATCGCCCGGTCCACCAGGAACGCGGTCGCCCCGCCGTTGCGCGCGCCCTTCTCCCGGTCGGTCACCGCGACCACGATGGCGAAGTCGGCGTCGTTGCCGTTGGTGATGAAGGTCTTCTCGCCGTCGAGGATCCAGTCGTCGCCGTCGCGGCGGGCCGCCAGCCGGATGTTCGCCGCGTCCGACCCGGCGCCCGGCTCGGTGATGGCGAAGCAGGAGATCCGCTCGCCCTCGATGGTGGGCAGCAGGAACTCGCGCTTCTGCTCCTCGGTGGCGTGGAAGAGGATGTTGTCGGCCTCCCCGCCGAAGCGGAACGGCACGAAGGTGCGCCCCAGCTCCGTCCAGATCAGCGACTGCATGACGGCGGGCAGGTCCATCCCGCCGTACTCCTCGGGGGTGGCCAGCCCCCAGAAGCCGAACTTCTTCGCCTTCTGCTGCAGCTCGCGCAACTCGTCGCGGGTCACGCCGGGCTGGTGCGCGCGCTCGCGGCGCAGTACCTCCTGCTCCAGCGGCATCACCTCGCGGGTGATGAACGACCGGACGGTGTCCCGGACCGCCCGCTCCTCGTCGGTCAGTGAGAAGTCCATGCTGATCCCTTCCGCCGTCGTGGCTGCGTCCCGCTTAAACTAGCGGTGTAAGTTTTCTGTCGTCCAGACCCCCGAGGAGTCGACGTGCCCCGACCCCCGCAGCCGGTGCTCACCCGGGACCGGATCGTCGCCGCGGCCCTGGCCCTGATCGACGCCGACGGGCTGGCCGCCTTCTCCACCCGGCGGCTCGCCGCCGCGCTCGGCGTGCGGGGTCCCTCGCTCTACAACCACTTCGCCAACCGGGAGGCCATCCTCGACGCGGTCGCCGAAAGCGTCACCGTCGCCGTGGACATCGGCTTCTTCGGCCGTCACGACTGGCGCGAGGCGCTGCGCCGCTGGGCCTGGTCGTACCGGGCGGCGCTGACCGCGCACCCGAACGTCGTGCCCTACCTGGCCCAGGGCCCCGGGCGGCGGCCGGCCGCGCTGGCCATGGCCGACGCCGTCTACGGGGCACTGGTCAAGGCCGGCTGGCCGCCGGCCCGGGCCACCCACGTCGGCGCGGCGATGCGGTACTTCGTCGCCGGGTCGGCGCTCGGCTCGTTCGCTCGCGGCTTCGTCGAGGACCCCGAGCTGTACGCCGCGCACTACCCGCACCTGGGCCAGGCGCACCGGCTCGCCGAGCACCAGCGCAGCGTGGACGAGGGCGCCTTCGCCCTCGGCCTGGACGCGCTGCTGCACGGCCTCGCCGCCGAACACCGGCGCCTACTCGCGGTGGAACCACCCGGGGCGAACGGGTAGCGTCAAAACTCCCAGCGCTAGTTTCCTCACCCTCGAAGGACGACATGGATCTCGCCGCCGCGCCCCCCGCGCTCCTGGTCCGCCGTCACCTCTACCTCGGCGGCGCCTGGGCCGAGGTGTCCGGGAACGAGCCGATCGACGTGGAGAACCCGGCCACCGGGGAGACCCTCGGGCAGGTGCCGGCCGGCACCCCGGCCGACGTCGACCGGGCCGTCGCCGCCGCCCGGGCCGCCTTTCCCGGCTGGGCGGCCACCGCGCCGGCCGAGCGCGCCGCCCACCTCGACCGGCTGCTCACCGCACTGACCGCCCGCGCCGACGACATCGCCCGGACCGTCGCGCTCGAACTCGGCACACCGCTCAAGCTGGCCGCCCGGGTGCAGACCGGCCTGCCGCTGACCGTGCTGCGCGACTGCGTCGAGCTGGCCGCCCGGCCGCCCGCCGAGGAGACGATCGGCAACTCGCTCGTCGTCCGCGAACCGGTCGGCGTGGTCGGCGCGATCACCCCGTGGAACTACCCGCTGCACCAGGTCATCGCCAAGCTGGCACCCGCCCTGGCCGCCGGCTGCACGGTGGTGCTCAAGCCCAGCGAGCTGACCCCGCTGACGGCGTACCTGCTCTTCGACGCGGTCGCCGAGGCCGGGCTGCCCGCCGGTGTGGTCAACCTGGTGCCCGGCACCGGGCCGGTGGTCGGCGAGGCCCTGGCCGCCCACCCGGACGTGGACATGGTCTCGTTCACCGGGTCCACCGCCACCGGCCGCCGGATCGCCCACCTCGCCGCCGACCGGATCGCCCGGGTGGCCCTGGAACTGGGCGGCAAGTCGGCCAACCTGATCCTCGCCGACGCCGACCTGCCCACCGCCGTCAAGGTCGGGGTGGGCAACGCGCTGCTCAACTCCGGGCAGACCTGCACCGCGTGGACCCGAATGCTGGTCCACCGCGACCGGTACGACGAGGCACTCGACCTGGTCGTCCGGGCCGCCGCGGCGTACCGGCCGGGGGATCCGTTCGACCCGGACACCCGGCTCGGCCCGCTGGTCTCCGCCGCCCAGGCCGAGCGGGTGCGCGGCCACGTCGACCGCGCCCTCGCCGACGGGGCGCGCCTGGTCTGCGGTGGCCCGGACGCCCCGCTGCCGCCCCGGGGGCACTTCGTCGCCCCGACCGTGCTGGCCGACGTGCACCCGGACAGCGCGCTCGCCCAGGAGGAGGTCTTCGGCCCGGTGCTGGCCGTCATCCCGTTCGGCGACGACGACGAGGCCGTCGCCATCGCCAACAACTCCCGCTACGGCCTGGCCGGCGCGGTCTGGTCCGCCGACGCCGACCGGGCGCTGGCGGTGGCCCGGCGGCTGCGTACCGGCCAGGTGGACGTCAACGGCGGCGGGTTCAACCCGCGGGCGCCGTTCGGCGGCTACAAGCAGTCCGGCCTGGGCCGGGAGCTGGGCCCGTACGGCCTCGACGAGTTCCGCGAGATCAAGGCGATCCAGCGGTGAGGGCGCTGGTCGCCCGCGCGCCCGGCGCGCCGCTGCGCGTGGAGGAGATCCGCCTGCCCGCGCCCGGCCCCGGCGAGCTGCGGGTCCGCGTCCGCGCCGCCGGCGTCTGCCACTCCGACCTGTCCATGGTCAACGGCACCCTCGCGCCCGCGTACCCGCTGGTGCTGGGGCACGAGGCGGCCGGCGTGGTGGTCGAGGCCGGTCCCGGCGCCGCCGTGCCGGTCGGCACGCAGGTGGTGCTCAACTGGGCGCCCGCCTGCCGGCGGTGCTGGCACTGCCGGCACGGCGAGCCGTGGCTCTGCGCCGCCAACACCGCCCCGGCGGTGCCGCGCGGCGAGACCGCCGACGGCGAGGCGTTGCACGTCACGCTCGGGCTCGGCGCGTTCGCCGAGGAGGTGGTGGTGCCCGAGGCCGCCGTCGTCGCGGTCCCCGACGACCTGCCGCCGGAGCGGGCCGCCCTGCTCGGCTGTGCCGTGCTCACCGGCACCGGCGCGGTCCGCAACACCGCCCGCGTCGCCGCCGGCGAGTCGGTCGCGGTGATCGGCCTCGGCGGGGTCGGCCTGTCGGTGCTCACCGCCGCCCGGGCCGCCGGCGCCGCCCCGATCGTCGCGGTCGACGTGGCCGAGGCCAAGCGGGGCCTGGCCCTCGCCGCCGGGGCGACGCACTTCCTCCCGCCCGACGACCGGCTGTCGAAGGAGATCCGGGCGCTCACCGAGGGGCGCGGCGTCGACCACGCCTTCGAGTGCGTGGGGCGGGCGGCCACCATCCGGACCGCCTGGCGGCTCACCCGGCGCGGGGGAGCGGTCACCGTGGTGGGCATGGGCGGCAAGGACGACCTGGTCAGCCTCTCCGCGCTGGACATCTTCCACTCCGCCCGGACGCTGCGCTCCTCGGTGTACGGCTCGTCCGATCCGGACCGGGAGGTGCCGGGCCTGGCCCGCGAGGTCGGCGACGGCACGCTCGACCTGACTCCGCTGATCAGCGGGCTGGTCACCCTCGACGAGGCGCCGGCGGCGTTCGACCGGCTCGCCCGGGGCGAGGGCGCCCGCTGGGTGGTCACCTTCCCCGACTGACCCGGCCGGCCGCCGTCGCGGCCCGGTGACCCTGCGGGGGGCCTGGCCGGCCGCCCCGCGGGCGTGGCCGGCCACGCCCGCCGCGCCCCCGCCGGTCAGGTGGCCGGGCCACATGGGAGCGGTTTCCCAGACCATCCGCTCACGCCTGTCGATCCCCTGCGAGCCGCTCCCGACGGGTGCTCATGTCGGCCGGCCCCGCGCCGACCGGCCGGAAAGTGTGGCGGACCGACATGGCTGCACTCCGGCCGTTCCCCGTAGGTTTCCTCCACGCGACGGCCCTGTGACCCCGGTCACCGACCCGGCCGCCGCCAGTGACCTGCGGAGGATGAGGCGATGGCCGGGCAAGCGCTCCTGTCGGCGCGCGGGCTGACCCGTGACTTCCGGGGCTTTCGCGCGGTCGACCACGTCGACCTCGACATCGCCCCGGAGAGCGTGCACGCGCTCGTCGGCCCCAACGGTGCCGGCAAGACCACCCTGTTCAACCTGCTCACCGGATTCCTGCCGCCGACCGAGGGTCGGATCGAGCTGGACGGCCGGGACGTCACCGGCCTGCCCCCGGAGCAGGTGGCCCGGCTCGGGGTGGCCCGCTCGTTCCAGATCACCAGCCTGTTCCCGCAGCTGTCCGCCCGCGAGCACGTCGAGCTGGCGTTGCAGAGCCCGAGCGGGCTCGGCTGGCGGTTCTGGCGGTCGGCCAAGCTGATGGGCCGATACCGGGAGCGGGCCGACGAACTGCTGGACATGGTCGGGCTCGGCGCGCTGGCCGAGGCCCCGGCCGAGGCGCTGGCGTACGGGCGCAAGCGCGCCCTGGAACTGGCCATCGCCCTCGCCCTGGACCCGAAGGTGCTGCTGCTCGACGAGCCGACCGCCGGGATGGGGCTGGAGGACGTCGACCGCACGGTGGAGCTGATCGCCCGGGTCCGGGCCGGCCGGACCGTGGTGATGGTCGAGCACAACATGAGCGTCGTCGGCCGCCTCGCCGACACCGTCACCGTGCTGCAGGCCGGCACGGTGCTGGTCGAGGGCCCGTACGAGCAGGTCCGCGCCGACGAGCGGGTCATCACCGCCTACCTGGGAGCCGCTGATGCTGCGCATTGACACCCTCTCCGCCTTCTACGGCGAGGCGCAGGTGCTGCGGGAGGTGAGCCTGGAGGTCGCCGCCGGCGAGGTGGTCACCCTGGTCGGGCGCAACGGCGCCGGCAAGTCCACCCTGCTGCGCTGCGTGATGGGGCTGCACCCCGGCCAGCGCGGCACCGTCGAGCTGGACGGGCGGGACATCAGCCGGCTGCCGGCGTACAAGCGGGCGCGGCTCGGCCTCGGCTGGGTGCCCGACGACCGGGGCGCGTACGCCACCCTCAGCGTCACCGAGAACCTCACGCTGCCGCCGCGGGTCGGCCCCGACCCGTGGCCGCTGGAGCGGGTGTACGAGGCGTTCCCCGCCCTGTACTCCCGGCGCGACTCGGCGGCGACCATGCTCTCCGGCGGCGAGCAGCAGATGCTCGCCCTGGCCCGGGTGCTGCGGATGGGCGCCCGGCTGCTGCTCTGCGACGAGCCCACCGAGGGCCTGTCGCCGCTGCTCGTGCAGCAGGTCGGCGACCTGCTGCGGGAGGCCAAGAAGCACGGGGTGACCGTGCTGCTGGTCGAGCAGAACCTGCACTTCGCCACCGGCGTCGCCGACCGGCACTACCTGCTGGCCGAGGGACGCGTCGTGGAGGCGATGGCGAACTCCGAGGTGCGCTCGCGGGAGCGCGAGCTGCTGGCGTACCTCGGTATCTGAATTTTCGACGGCTGACCCGCGCGGTGCCCGCGCGGTACGAAGGGGATTGACATGCGTAGGAGCGTGGGTGTGGCCGCCGCGTCGGCGGCGGTGCTGCTGGCCGCGGGTTGCGGCGGCGGTGGACCCCAGTCCGGCGGCGACCAGAAGCTGACCGGCGACAAGATCGTGCTGGGCGTGCTCAACGACCAGTCCGGGGCCTACTCGGAGCTGTCCGGGAAGAACTCGGTCAAGGCCGTGGAGATGGCCATCGCCGACTTCAAGGCCAAGCACGGCGACAAGGCGGTGACCACCGACATCACCGTCGAGACCGCCGACCACCAGAACAAGCCGGACGTGGCCAACGCCAAGGCCCAGGAGATGTACGACCGCAAGGGCGTCGACCTGATCCTCGACGTGCCGACCTCGTCGGCCGCGCTGAAGGTCGCCGACGTGGCGAAGGAGAAGAAGAAGCTCTACTTCAACATCGGCGCGGCGACCACCGACCTGACCGGCAAGAGCTGCAACAAGTACACGTTCCACTACGCGTACGACACCTACATGCTGGCCAACGGCACCGGCAAGACCACCACCGAGCAGGTCGGCAAGAACTGGTACATCCTCTACCCGAACTACGCCTTCGGACAGGACATGGAGAAGAGCTTCTCCACCGCCATCACCGCCGCCGGCGGCACGGTCGTCGGCAAGGACGGCGCGCCGTTCCCGAACACCACCGGTGACTACTCGACCTTCCTGCTCAAGGCGCCGACGCTGAACCCCAAGCCGCAGGTGCTCGGCACCATGCAGGCCGGCGCCGAGCTGGTCAACGTGGTCAAGCAGTACAACGAGTTCAAGCTGCGGGACAAGGGCGTCGGGCTGGCCGTCGGCCTGATGTTCATCACCGACATCCACTCGCTGACCCCGGCCGCGCTGGCCGGCACCACCTACACCGACGCCTGGTACTGGAACTTCGACCAGCAGAACCGGGAGTTCGCCGACCGGTTCCAGAAGGAGACCGGCACCCGGCCGTCCTTCGCGCACGCCGCCAACTACTCCGCGGCGATGCAGTACCTGGAGGCCGTGCAGGCCGCCGGCACCGACGACGCGGACACCGTGGTCAAGGGGCTGGAGGGCAAGGAGGTCAACGACGTCTTCCTGCGCAACGGCAAGATCCGCGCCGAGGACCACCGGGTGATCCACGACGCGTACCTGGCCCAGGTCAAGCCGCAGGCCGAGGTCGCCGAGCCCTGGGACTACGTGAAGGTGCTCAAGACCATCCCCGCCGCCGAGGCGTTCCGCGCCCCGTCCCCGGACTGCAAGCTGTGACCGGTTTCCTCCAGAACACGTTCAACGGGTTGGTGAGCGGGGCGTTCTACGCCCTGCTCGCCCTCGGGCTCGCGGTCATCTTCGGCATGCTCCGGGTGGTGAACTTCGCCCACGGCGCGTTCTACATGCTCGGCGCCTTCGGCGCGTACGTGCTGCTGGCCGAGGCGGGCGTGCCGTTCTGGGCGGCCCTGGTGATCATGCCGGTGTCGCTCGCCGTGGTGGGCATGATCCTGGAACGGGCCGTCATCCACCGGCTCACCCGGCTCGACCCGCTCTACAACTTCCTGCTCACCTTCGGCCTGACGCTGATCCTGCAGGACCTGGTGAAGACCCGCTACGGCGTGCAGTCCAGCCCGTACGCCACGCCGGACGAGCTCAGCGGCTCGGTCGACTTCGGACTCTTCGACTTCCCGACGTACCGGGTCTTCATCCTCGGCTTCGCGGTGCTGCTCTGCGTCGCGGTGTGGTGGGTGCTCACCCGTACCCGGATCGGCATGGTGGTCCGGGCGTCGACCGAGCGGCCGGAGCTGACCCGGGCGTTCGGCATCGACGTCGGGCGGTGGGTGACGCCGGTCTTCGGCTTCGGCATCGGCCTGGCCGGGCTCGCCGGCGTGCTCGCCGCCCCGATGCGGGCGGTGAACCCGCTGATGGGCGCCGACCTGATCATCGTGGTCTTCGCGGTGGTGGTGATCGGCGGTCTCGGCTCGATCTTCGGCTCGGTCGCCGCCGGCTTCGGCATCGGTCTGGTGCAGGCGTGGGGCGAGGCGTACCTGTCGGAGTTCCCCATCGTGTCCCAGACGATCGTCTTCGTCGTGATGGCCGCCGTGCTGCTCTGGCGGCCGGCCGGGCTGTTCGGCCGTGAGGAGGCACCGGCATGACCAGCACCGTCGACACCCCGGCCGAGGCGAGCCGGCCGGCCCCGCCGTCCGGGCTGCTCGCCGTCGCCCGCGCGCCCGGCTGGGTCCGGTACGCGCTGCTCGCCGCCGGGCTGGCCGCCGCGCTCTGGCTGCCGAACGGGCTCTACCCGGCGGTGGCGGTGGACATCCTCTGCTGGGCGCTCTTCGCCGTGTCGGTGGACCTGCTGCTCGGCTTCACCGGGCTGATGTCCTTCGGGCACGCGGCGTTCTGGGGCACCTCGGCGTACCTCACCGGCCTGGTCGCCATCCACGCCGGCCTGCCGTTCCCGGTCGCCGTGCTGGCCGGGGCGCTCGGCGCGGCGGCGCTCGCGCTGCCCATCGGCTACCTCGCGGTGAAGCGGACCGGCATCTACTTCGCCATGGTCACGCTGGCCTTCGCGCAGATGGTCTACTACGTGGCCAACGAGTGGCGTTCGGTCACCAAGGGCGAGAACGGCCTGCAGGGCGTGCCCCGGTCGCTGTTCGGCCTCGACCTGACCGACGACTACTACTTCTATTACGCGATCCTGCCGATCGTGCTGCTCGGCCTGGCCGCCGCCTGGCGGATCACGCACTCGCCGTTCGGCCGGGTGCTGGTCGGCATCCGCGACAACCCGGCCCGGGCGCGGGCGCTCGGCTACCCGGTGCACCGCTACAAGCTGACCGCGTTCGTGCTCTCCGGCTTCATCGCCGGTCTCGGCGGCGGGCTCTTCGCCGTGGGGCACCGGTTCGTCTCCCTCGACGTGCTGCACTGGACCACCTCCGGCAAGGCGGTCATCGTCGTCGTGCTCGGCGGCATCGGCACGCTGTGGGGCGGGGTGCTCGGCGCGGCCCTGGTGGTCCGGCTGGAGGACTGGCTGTCGTTCTCCGGATTCGAGGCGATCGGCCTGGTGACCGGCGGCATCTTCGTCCTCGTCGTGCTGCTGTTCCGCCGTGGGCTGTGGGGCACGGTCTCCGCCCTGGCGCTGCGCTGGATGGCCGCCCGCCGCAGATGACGTCCCGCGACGGCGCATCCGAACCGCGCCGTCCCAGCGAACCCCCTGGTAGTGATCACACACCCGGGGGTACGTCTGGTGCTGACCGAACCGATGCCGGCCGACGCCGTCGAGGCCGCCCGCAAGCGGCTCACCGTGGCCGCTGAGGACCTCGACGCCAACCGGATCGCCGCGCTGGTGCGGGACCTCGCCGCCGAGGCCGGCGTGGTGCCGGTCTGGGAGCGGGTCTGCCGACCGCTGCTCGGCGGACTGCGGGGGCACAGCCCCACCGAGATCGCAATCGAACACGCGCTCTCCGAGGGCGTCCGGATCGGCCTGGACGGCTACCGCCGGGACCGGGGTCGCCCCCTGCCGCCGGCCGGAGTGCTGCTCGCCGGGGCCGAACAGGAGGCGCACTGCCTCGGGCTGCACGCCCTCGCCACCGCGCTGCGCGAGCAGGGCCGGGGCTGCCTGCTGCTGGGGCCCGCGCTGCCGTGGGCCGCGCTGGCCGCCGCCGTGGTGCGGGTCCGCCCGCACACCGTGCTGGTCTGGTCGCAGACCCCGCTCACCGGCCGCGCGTACCGCCTGGTCCGCTTCGGGCGCGACTTTCCGCGGGTACGCCTTTTCGGCGCGGGGCCGGGCTGGATCGAGCCGTTCCCGCCGCCGTCGGTACGCCTCACCACCTTCGCCGCCGCCGTCGCCGCCTGCGGGGCAGGTGGACCGCCCTAGACATGCCGCTGGCCGGCACCCCGGGTTCGGGGTGCCGGCCAGCGTGTCGTTCGCGTGCGGTCAGTTGTTCCAGTGCTTGGCGACGAGGTCGGCGGCCTGCTGCTCCCACTGGGCGTAGTGGTCCGGGTAGGCCGAGACCTGCACGGTCTGGGCGGCCTTGGTCAGCGGCATGTCCTTCCACCCGTCGACCTGCTTGAGGCCCTTGAGGAACGCCTTGGTCGAGTACTCGGGGTCGGTGATCTGCTCGACCGTGCCCCAACCC
>NZ_JBAKHT010000047.1:0-28184 GCF_036906755.1 Micromonospora sp. CPCC 206171
CCCGCCGAACCCCAGCCTAGAACACCCCTCTTGATCATCACTTGACACAGAGGGGTGCCAGATCCGGATGCCCAATGCGCCGATTCAGAGTGCGTGTGAGTCGCGCGCGTGCCGTCTGGTCAGGCTGACACTGAGGTGGAAGGTCAGTCGCCGGACGCGAAGTCCCGCAGTCCCGGTTGAGCTTAGGACCCCGGGCCGCGGGTGAGCCTGCGCAGGGCCTGTTCGGAGGGGCTGCCGGGATCGGCGTGGTAGACCACCAGGGTCTGGCTGGTGCCGCTTATCTGCAGCTTCTCGTACCGGAGTCGCAGCTCGCCGACGCGGGGGTGGCGCAGGGTCCGGACGCCGCCGCCCGACCGGACCCCGACGTCGTAGCGGTCCCACAACCGGCGGAACCGGTCGCTACCGGACGACAGCTCCGCGACCAGTTCGGTCAGCCGTGGGTCGTCCGCGTCCACCGCCACCAAGGCTCGCAGGCTGGCCACGGCATTCGCCACGATGTTCTCGGTGACCGGATAGTCCCGCAGGGACGCCGGGTCGAGGAAGATCGCCCGCAGCACGTTCACCCCCGCGGCGAACAGTGGGGACAGCGCGGTCGCCGCCGAGTTGGCGTACAGCACGTCGGCGTAGCGGCCCTGCACGAACGCGGGCGTGTCGGGCCAGGAGTCGACGAGCTGCCGGATGCCCACCGGCACCCGCTCGGGCTGCCGGGGCGGGCGGGGCGGCGCGGAGCGAGCCAGCCCGTGCAGGTGGGCGGTGGCGTCGCCGTCCAGCCGCAGCGCCCGTGCCAGCGCATCGAGCACCTGGGCCGAAGGGTGCCGGTCCCTGCCCTGCTCCAGCCGCAGGTAGTAGTCGGCGCTGATCCGGGCGAGCAGCGCCACCTCCTCCCGGCGCAGCCCGGGCACCCGGCGCCGCCCGTGCGGGGGCAGCCCCACGTCGTCCGGACTGACCACTTCGCGCCGGGCGCGCAGGTAGTCGCCGAGCGGACCGGCCTTGCCCATCCGCCCATCGTAGGGGTCGACCGGGCGCGCCCAGCCTGGTCCTACCACTACCAGGAAAACCGGGACTCCGGATAGCGCCGCCGGGAAGCGGCACGGTGGTGGAGACGAAAACGACCAACAGAGATCGGAGTGACATGACCGAGCTGATTACCACGTCGTTCGGGTTCTCCTCGACCGCCACCGAGGTGATCAAGGACGTCGACCTTGCCGGCCGACGCGCGATCATCACCGGCGGCGCAGCGGGCATCGGCGTGGAGACCGCGCGGGCGCTGGCCCGCGCCGGCGCCGAGGTGGTGCTGGCGGTGCGCCGGGTCGGCGCGGGGGAGCAGGCCGCGGCCGACATCACCGCAAGCACCGGAAACCCTGGGGTCACAGTCCGCGAGCTGGACGTGGCCGACCTGGATTCGGTACGCCGTTTCGTGGCCCGCTGGGACCAGCCGCTGCACATCCTGGTCAACAACGCCGGGATCATGGCGCTGCCCGAGTTGGAGCGCACCCGGCAAGGTTGGGAGTTGCAGTTCGCCACCAACTACCTCGGGCACTTCGCGCTGACCGTCGGACTGCACGAGGCCCTGGCCGCCGCGCGCGGCGCCCGGGTGGTCTCGGTGGCCTCCACCGGGCACCTGTTCTCGCCGGTGGTCTTCGACGACCTGCACTACGCCTTCCGGCCCTACGACCCGCTGACCTCGTACGCCCAGTCGAAGACCGCGGATGTCCTGCTGGCCGTGGAGGCGGATCGGCGCTGGTCGGGGGAGGGCATCCGGGCGAACGCTCTGAACCCGGGCGCGATCGCGACCGGGCTGCAGAAGCACACCGGCGGGCTGAAGACGCCGCCGGAGCGGCGCAAGACCCCGCAGCAGGGGGCCGCGACCTCGGTGCTGCTGGCGGCGTCGCCGCTGCTGGACGGCGTCGGCGGCCGGTACTTCGACGATTGCGCCGAGGCGCCCGTGGTCACCGCGCGGTCCGCGGATTTCCGGGGCGTGGCCGCGTACGCGCTGGACGCGGGCAACGCCGAGCGGCTCTGGGACGAGTCGCTGAAGCTGGTCGGCTGAACCGGATACTCCGCACGAAAGGAGACGACAATGACCGCAGCGGAATTCATCGACCTGGGCGACCAGGCGCCCCGATGGCGCGCGCCGTCGCCGACGGCGGCTACGACCTGCACGTGTGGGCGCGCCGGCCGGCGTCGCTGGAGGCGCTGACCGGAACCACGTACACCGGGCACGACAGCGTGGCCGAACTGGCCGCAGCCGTGGACGTGCTGCTGCTCTGCTTGCGTGACGACGCCGACACCGCCGATCTGCTCGAACACCGGCGGCTGCTGGACGGGTTGCGGCCGGGCAGCGTGGTGGTCGGCGAGGTTGTGGATGGTCGCCGCGTCCTGGCGGGAGAGGCGCAGCCAGGCCCCTGGACCACGCCGGGGGCGTCGACAAGCTCCTGCTGTCGCTGGTCCATCTGCGTACCAGCCAGATCAACGGCTGCAGCCCGTGCATTTTCGCCTCGATCGAGTCGGCGCAGAAGGCCGGTGAGACAGACGAGCGGCTGCACAACGTGGTCGCGTGGCGCGAGACGTCCTTCTACACCGAGGAGGAGCGGGCGGCCCTCGCCCTGACCGAGGCCGCCACCCGGCTCCAGGACGGCGCACCGGGCGTGACCGACGAGATCTGGGACGCCTCCGCCGACCACTTCAGCGAGGAGCAGCTGGGCGCGATCATCCTGGAGATCACAATGACCAACTTCTTCAACCGGATCAACCGCACCGTCCGGGAGCAGGCCGGCAAGACATGGTGAGTCGGGCGGGGCGTCACCCCCCCGGAGGCCGCGCCTTCCTAACGTCACGGGATGACGCCCCCACAGACCGAAACCCCGGGTCCTGGCATTCGTGACAGCACCCCGATCCACAGGTGTTGACTATTTCCTCAGCCGGGTTCTCTCCTGGTCCTGTGCGGCCTACAGCAGCCGCGGCGTGGCCCGTCACAGCTGTTCGACGACCTGCCGCAGTTCCGGGTTGAGTGTCCAGCCGTGCGCGCCGAGCAGTCCGCGCAGCTCGGCCAGCGCGGAGCGTGCCGGTGTGCCGGTGGTCAGGGTCGTGTAGCGGGCGGCGACCGTCGGTGTGCGAATCTGACCGGCAGCGCAGTGCAGCAGCACCACATGGCCCTTTTTGCGCAGCTCGAGGGCCATCCGGGGGGCGGCCAGGCGGCGCCGGCGGCCAGGCGTCGAGCATCCTTTGCGGCGGGTTGCCGTTGGAGAGGGCGATGGACGACGTGGTGGAGTTGCGGGTGCACGGTGTCGCCGGGGCATCGGCGACGAAGGTTGTCGGCCACCCGAACCTGGTCCAGGTCGCGGGCGACCGCCACGCGGGCTTCTACCGTCCGCGGCCGGGAGCCGGGGCGGCGGACGGGGCTGCCGAGATGACGGTCGAGGGCTACCGGTGGGGTGGCCTGACCGGCGGAGCGGCGCTGGTGAGCACGCTGTCGTTGCTGCTGCTGCCGTTCATGCTGTGCAACCTGGCGGTGTGGCTCCGGCCGGCGGGTCCGGACCGATTCGGCCTGCTCGCCACACTGTGCCGACTCCTGGGTGGCACCCTGACCGCTGGCTTCGTCCTGGCGATCGCCGGCGTCTCGGTGGACCTGATCGGCTGGCAGTGCGCCTCCTACCAGCCCTGCATCGCCGGTCGTCCGTACCTGTCCTGGCTGTCGGCGCTGCCGGTCGGCCCGCGACTGGCCGTGCTCGCGATCGTCCCGCTGGTGGCGCTGCAGATCGTCTGGGGCATCAGTGCCCGACGTGCCCGCACCTTCGCCGCGTTCGGGGGGACTAAGGGCCGCCCCACCGCCGATTCGCTCGACGCGGCCGGATTCTGGGACGACGGTCCCTCGGTGGTGTGGCTGCGCCGGATCCACTTCTGCCTCGGCGCCGCGACGCTGGATGCGGTGCTGCTCACCGCCCTGGTGCCGCTCGGGCGCGGCGCCGTGGGGATGCCGCTGCTCAGCATCGCGATCGGGGTCCTGGGGTGGTGCGCGCTGCTGCTGTGCCGGCGTACGGCGCTCGGCGGGCTGCCGCCGGCCCGGTCCGGGCGGCTGCTGCGCGCAGTCACCAACGTCCTGACCGTCCTGACCCTGGGCTACGCCGTGACCCTGCCCGCGGCCGATCCGAAGCCCGCGCAGCTGCCCGGGTTCGAGTCCGAAACCGCCGGACTGGTCGCTGCGCAGGCCGCGTTGCTCGTGGCACTCGCCGTGGTCACCGTACGCCGCCTGCGGACCCGCCGCGGGCCGGGCCGGCCGGCCCTGCTCGGGTTGGGGACCCCGGTCGTCGGGGCGGCTGCGGCCACCGTGGCCGCCGCGTTCGCGGCGACGCTGGTGTACCGGGTCGCCGACTGGCTCGACCGGGGAATCATCCCCGATCCGGCCCGGCTCGACCCGCCGGGCCTGCCGCCCCTGGAGCCACCGGTGTCCTACTGGTGGGCAGCGCTCGCGGGATTCGTCGCCCTGCTCACCACCGCAGCGGTGGCGATCTGGTCGATGCTGCTCAGCCGCGCCCGCCGCCGCGCGAGCGCCGAGCGCGACATCAGGACCGACTATCCGGAAGCGCAGCCAGAGGCCGAGCCCCGGCTTCGCGAGCTCCGGGAGATCATCGCCCGGTCGCACCTGGTCGACCGGCTCGGCCCGGTACTGGTCGCATTCCTGGCGATCACCGCGTCGGGCCTCGGCGCGGTCGCGCTCGACCTGGCCGACATCGGCCCGACGCGGCTCGCCGAGGAGCTGAGCGGGCGGACGGGTCAGCCGGCACTGGTCGTCGCGTACCTGACCGACGTGGGGATCTACGTGATCAGCCTGCTCGTCGTCGGGCTGGCGATACTGGGCGCGCAGGCCTACCGCTCCCCCGATACCCGTCGCGTGCTGGCCGTGTTGTGGGACCTGGGCACCTTCTGGCCCCGGACGATCCACCCCTTCGCGCCGCCGTCCTATGGACGGCGGACCATACCCGAACTCGGCAAGCGGGTGTCCGTCCTGGCCCGCAAGGGTGGCGTGGTCCTGTCCGGGCACAGCCAGGGGTCGGTGCTGGCGGTCGTCACGCTGCTGCAACTGCCGCCCGCGACGGTGAGCAGGGTTGCCCTGCTCACCCACGGTTCGCCGCTGTACCGGCTCTACGCCCGGTTGTGTCCGGCCTACCTCGGGGAGCGGACGCTGCATGAGGTGGGCGAGCGGATCGGCTGGCGGTGGCGGAACCTGTGGCGGTACACCGACCCGATCAGCGGGCCGATCTTTCCCGGTCGAGCCAGCCGCGGAGCGGACGGGGACGCGCAGACCGTGGACGAACGGCTGCGTGACCCCCGCAGCCTGACCGTGGACCCCGACGACACCGTGCCCCCACCCGTGGAAGGGCACTGGGCCTACCACACGCAGGAGGAATACCGGCGTGCCGTCCGGGACCTCGCCGCGCGGCTGCCGATCAGGACGGACGACGCAGCCCGGTGACGCGGCTCGCCCCCGTTGCCGCGGAGTCTCGCGGAATCGTCGGTGACGGCTGCTTGATGAGTCCCGGAAGATCGGGGGCAGGATGCTACGCGAAAGCGGGGGACCGACCCATCGACTACGAGCGATACATGGCAGAGGCTAGGGGCTCCACGGCCGCATAGCGGAAGTCTCCACACTTCGAGGGGATTGACACTTGCCGCCTAACAAATGTCCATGCAACCGGGTCAACATCATCGGGATGTGGGTGACGCTTTCCGGCTAGCCAGGTGGTGAGGGCTGCTCGGGTGGGCGTCCTCGGGCACGGGCTGCGTCGGATATGGCGATCCCGGCCAGGACGAGGGCAGGTGCCATGGCGACCAGCAGTGGCGGCAGGAAGTACGCCGCCGGTGAGATGGCGGCGAGTACGAGGACCCCGATCGGCCGGGAGCGGGAGACCCGGCCGAACACCTCGTACTCGAAGATGGCCCGTCCGGCGAGGAACAGCGCGGGTCCGCCGAGGATGACGGTGATCCAGGCCGGTGGTGTGTGTCCGAGCGGGTGCTCGATGACAAGTTCGTCGCCGACGGCGATGGCGACGATGCCGGCGACCATGAGCAGGTGGGCGTATGTCGCCGGGATGACGGCGCGGAATGGGTCGGGGGCGGCTGCGATGGCCTCTGCCAGCATGCTCCCGGCGCGGTGGATGTAGATCCGCCACAGCAGCGCCGTGGTGGTGAACGCGGCCACCACCGCGGCTATCCGGTCGGGCTCGAACCTGCCGCTGCTGAACGTCAGCCCGGTGACCAGGATGAGCTCGCCGAGCGCGATGATGAACAGCTGCCGGTAGCGCTCGGCCAGATGTGGGGCGGAGATCGCGAACTCGGCTGCACGCGCGCGACCCAGCCGCGGTGTGGGAAGGCCGAATGCGATTCCCCCGTACTCCATGGCCAACGCCAGCGCCCACAGCACCCCACGTGCCGTGTCGTGCGCGACAGCACCCGCGATCCACGGCACCGCGGACACGCAGGACCAGAAGAGTGGCCGCGCGAAGGCGCCCCGCGCCTCGTGGCCCCGCAGCAGAAGCAGGGCGCCGGCGCTGCGACCGATCTGGGTGGCGACGTACAAGCCTGCGAAGACCAGACCATGCTCGCCGAACGCCTCCGGCGCTGCGGCGGCCATCAGCAGGGTGCCGAACATGGTCGCGATCACCAGCAGCTGTATCAGCGGTTGCTGCGGGTCCAGCCTGTCCGTGAGCCCTGCCGTCTGGATCCACACCGTCCACAGGGCGAGCAGCAACACCAGCGTCTGGAAGGCGCTGGTCCAGGTCAGATGGTCCAGCAGCCCCTGCGAGAGCCGTGCGAGCGCGAAGACGAACACCAGGTCGAAGAAGAGTTCCAGGTACGTCGCTCGTGGTTCCTCGGGTCGTCGCAGGAGCCCGGCTGCCCCACTCGTCATCTGCTCGCCCGTTTCTGCCGCTTCTGTCTAGCTTTCCGCCAGTCGTACCACACGGCAGTGCCGTCAGATGCGGATGTGCTGCGGTGGCCCGGGTTCGAGCGGCTCCGTTTTATCCGCCGGGCGGCGATAGAGGTCGGTGAGTTCCTTCCATCCGTCGCCGCCCGCGGATCAGGTCGTCGACCTTGGCCCAGGCCCCCGGCAGGTGCTACAGGTGGCGGAGTGTCACCCAGGTCCTGATGAGTCGACCCGATTGCATTGGCATTCATCGATGGCGAGGGTGGTAGCCCTCGGGAGAGGATGTCGAGATGCCGAGAGCATCGAAGTACCCGGCTGAGTTTCGTGCCCACGCGGTGGAGTTGTGGCGCACGTCGGGGAAGTCCAGCGGGCGATCGCGCTTGAGCTGGGCATCACCAATGAGGCGGCTCGCCGCATGGTTCGAAGCGAAGCGGGCCCGCCGGGCAGCCCTGACCGCCGCTGCCGCCTACGCCGCCCATCTCATCCGGCCCCACCTGCCCACCGCGGCGACCCTCACCGTGGACGTCATCAACGGGGGATTGCGCGCCGTCCTCGACAGAGACCGCCGCACCCTGTGGTACGCGCCCGCATGCCCGACCGGCCTCGACGACGCCACTGTGGAAGACGTCGAGGGCGTCATGCGTGACGCCCTGGAATTCGGTGCGGACGAGAAGTCAACTCGAAGAGGCCGGGTGGCAGACTCCCCCGGCCTCGCCCGCGGCCGGCCGTTGGGTCAGGGAGTGGGCGCCTGCTTGGCGATCAGCTCGAACGAGCGGATCCGGTCCTCGATGTTGTAGACCTGGGTGGTCAGTATCAGCTCGTCCGCACCCGTGCGCTCGCGCAGCTCGGCGAGCTGGCGGGCCACGGTCTCCGGGGAGCCGAGCGCCTGCCCCTCGAACCGCTTCCGCGCCAGCTTCAGCTCCTGCGGCGTGTACGGGTACCGAGCCGCTTCCTCGGGGCTGGCCAGCAGCTGCGCCTGGCCGGTATGCATGCGCAGGAAGGACAGCATGGCCGGGCCGGCTAGGTACTCCGCGCGCTCGTCGGTATCCGCGCAGATCGCGTTGACCGAGACGATCGCGTACGGCTTGTCGAGGTACTCCGACGGGCGGAAGTGCTGCCGGTACAGGTTCAGTGCCGGCAGTGTGTTGGCGGAGCTGAAGTGGTGCGCGAAGCTGAACGGCAGGCCCAGCATGCCGGCCATCTGCGCGCTGAACCCGCCCGATCCGAGCAGCCAGATCTTCGGCATGTTGCCCAGCGCAGGGATCGCGGTGATCCCCATCCGGTTCTCGCGCCTGGTGAAGTACCCGATGAGATCGTCAAGCTCCTGTGGGAACGCCTCGGCGGACAGGCCCTTCGTCGTCCGGCGCAGGGCCAGCGCGGTGACCTGGTCGGTGCCGGACGTCCGGCCGATGCCCAGGTCGACCCGGCCCGGGTGCAGCGCTTCCAGGGTGCCGAACTGCTCGGCCACCGCCAGCGGGGCATGGTTGGGTAGCTGCACGCCGCCCGAGCCGACCCGGATCGTCGAGGTCGACGCCGCCAAATGCGCGATCAGCACAGCCGGGGACGAACTGGCGACCCACGGCGTGTTGTGGTGCTCGGCCACCCAGAACCGCCGGTAACCCAGCTCCTCGGCGCGGACCGCGAGCGCCGTGGTGTGCCGGAGGGCCTCGGCGGAGGATCCGGTGGCGGCGACCGGAGCGACATCGAGGACAGAGAGAGGTACGTCAATCACGAGATCATTCCTTTGGTGGTGAGGTTGTCATGTGGCGGGATGGTCTAAACCGGGCTCCGGCCCGGGTGGCTAGCGGCGGAGCCGCCGGTGAACAGGGCCAACGCGGTGAGGTAGGCGCGTTTGGCACCGAAGCGGCTTATGGCCCAGGCAGCCAGCGGGGTCACGCCGCACCAGAGCGAGCGTGTAGCCGGTGGCGACCCACTGCACGGTGAGTGGCGCGTCGAACTCCGTCGCCAGCGGATGGAGAGCGACGTTGACGATGGTCACGTCGCGCACGGCCATGATCGAGCCGATGACGACGACCACCAGCGGTACGGGCGAGAGTGGCGGCGGATCCGGCGGTCCGTGCCGGTCCGGTGACGGTGCTCATCCCCCGTCACAGACCGTACGGGTGTTCGGCGCGAGCGGTGCGCAGCGCGCGGCCCCACCACAACAGCTGGTCGACCATGTTCTTGGCGGCGCTCTCGAGGACCGCCGGGTCGAGCGGTCTGCCGTCCTCGCCCAGACCGGACCAGGGCCCGTGCAGGCTGACGGAGTCGCGCACAGTCACGGCGTGCAGCTCGGCGAAGACCTGACGAAGCTGCTCGACGGCGCGAATCCCGCCGCTCAACCCGCCGTAGGAGACGAAGCCGATCGGCTTGGCCTGCCACTGGGTGTAGTGCCAGTCGATGAGGTTCTTCAACGAGGCCGGAAAGCTGTGGTTGTACTCGGGCGTGACGACGACGAACGCCTCGGCGGCGGCCAGCCGTGGGCTGACGTCGGCGAGCACGGCCTGAGTCCCCGGCGCGGGGGCGGGAAGGCCGTCCCGCCCGGGCATGGATACGGGAAGATTCAGGCCGGCGACATCGACAACGTCCAGATCGATGTCGGGGCGGTGGCCCACATGGCCGGTGAACCACTCGGCGACCGACAGGCCGGCGCCGCCGCTACGAGCACTTCCGATGATGACGGCGACCCGAAGCGCGGGGTCGTTCGAAGGTGCGAAGTCAGACATCACGGTCTCCCCTCGTTCTCTCGTTTCATTGCCACGATTCGCTGCACGTCAGGTAGCATACAACGGTCGTTGCAGAAGCTACAACGGCCGTTGTAGACGCCTTGATCGACATGTGGGAAGATGACGCGATGACCGGCATGGGCTCAGAGGACAAGACAAGGACGGCCCAGCCGCGGCGGGGCCGGGTGGACAAGGCGACGGCAATCGTGCAGGCCGCGTGCGAGGTCTTCGGACGGGACGGATACTCCCGGGCCAGCATCGACACGATCGCCGCCGAGGCCAGCGCCTCGACTCGCACCATCTACAACCACTTCCCGGGTGGGAAGGAGGAGTTGTTCCGGTCCATCGTGCGGTTGAGCGCAGAGCGGGTCAGGGACGAGCAGCTCGCGCAGCTGCGGAGGTACCTGGACCCGGAGCGTCCGCCGCATCCGGACGACCTTGAACGTGACCTGCTCGCTCTGGCCCGCGCCTGGGTCGGCCTGATAACGGACTCCCGCGACCACTTCTCGCTGGTGCGGCACATCTACGCGGAAGCCGGGCACATCCCGGCAGAGGTCTTGGATGCCTGGCAAGATGCCGGACCGCGCGTGGTGGGCCGCGAGGTGGCGTCTGCCATGGCCGCGCTGGGCGATCGTGGCCTGATCGACGTCCACGGCAGCCCGGCCCAGGCCGCCGCCCATTTCATGGCGTTGATCTCAACCGAGATCACGCAACGGTCCTACTGGGGGGTCAGCCCGCTCCCGCCGGAGGAGGCCGACCGGCTGACCTCCGCCGGAGTACGCGCGTTCCTGCGGGCGTACGGCTCCGCGGGCTGAGTTGGAGCCGCCCTCAAACCGGAACCCGGCAATCGGTCGCGGCTCGTCCCCCGGCAGTCGGCCCTGCGCGGCACAACAGCCGAAGAGATCGATGTACAACCTGCCGCCGAGTTCGGGCTCTCCCCCGACGACGCAGAACTTGCACGCGACCGGTCGTTCGGCGGGCTGGTCCGATCTGCCACTCGCAACCCCTGAACTGCCCAGACCCGGGCAAGGAAACCCAGGGCGTGGAAAGCGTTCAACGCGGTATCCAGGACCCGCCACTGGTGGCCCGCATCAACCCCGAATTCGCTCCCAGGCAGTAGCGCGCCATACCCGGCGTAGCAGCCTCGTTCGCCCGCGCGCTCATCGGCACGTCCGGGCGTACGTGAGCACACGTGACAACTACGGATGGTGACGCGCGCTCGGCGGCAAATGAGCGCGGTCGCGTCGACCGGCGTCGGCCTGCAGCGGCGCCCGGCCAGGTCGTGGACCACCCGGAGCCGGGTATGTGGGTACGCCTCTGGTCACCGTCTGGTGGTGGTAGAAGTGTGCGACTGTCGCCATAGGGCCAGGTCTTCGAATGCATCGCTCAGTTGCCGAGCGATGTCGGGATCAGCGGTCGCGGAAACTTCGGCGGCAAGCACGTCCGCGGGTATCGGGCCGGACAGCCAGTCGTTGGCTTCGCACCAGAAGCCGTTGTCCTGCCGCGATGAGACGAGAAGGTCGCTGACGAGTACGGCGAGTTGCCGGGCCGCAGGTTTCCCAACGTGCACCGGCCACGCCGCGAGATAGGGCGAAACGTTCTGTCCGCATTCGGCGATCGTGTCCAGCACCTCCCGCGGCTCGCACACGCTGGGCCACGTCGAGGTGGTCTCCCGCCACCAGGCCCACGCGAAGTCGCTAATCACACGCCGTTCATCGGCCGAACCCGACCGCCACAGGCCCGCGAGCCGAGACGGCAAGAAGATGTGGTAGCTCCAGTCGTTCATTTCGCCGGCCGCCACCAGCTCTAGGAGCCGGGGCATGAAATGGTTGAGGTACCTCTGATCACCCCACGTCGTCGTCGAGTTGAACAGCAGCAGACCGAGCTGCTCGGCAGTAACCTGGCGCAGTTGCGTTCGGTGCAGCGCTTCGACCTGCTCCGGGTCAACGCAGTGGTCGCAGTATTCGACACTCTCGACCAGCTGGTACCGGCCGAATACCCGGTACAGATCATCTACCGCCGCCTGCAGCTCACTGCGCATCCGGTCAGGCTAACAACGAGGCCTGGACGGCAGGACAGTCAGATGCAGTCCCAGCCCAGCGATGATCGACGCGCTGATCGCGGCAGTTGAGCGCATCTGGTCGTGGCCCGCGTAAACGCTTCGCTGGAATTAGTGAGCGCCCCCAGTGTTCACTCTCCTTGATGCACTATGCGCATGCCATGCAGAAGCGGGCGAACGGCCGCGCGGCGAGCCGTTCATCGCCGATCGGCTGCCCGCATCGTTCGCAGACGCCGTAGGTCGCCGCGTCCACCCGACGCAGCGCGTCGTCAACGTCGGCGATCCGCTCTCGCGCCCCGGCCAGCAGCGCGGTCAACTGGGCGCGTTCGAAGCCGATGGTGGCGCCCTCCGGGTCGTGCTCGTCGTCGGCATTCGAATCCCGCGATGCCAGGAATAGCGCCTCCAGATCCTGGGCCAGCGTCGCCGCCCCAGCCTCCGCCCTCGCTCGCAGCCGCAGCAGTTCATCCCGGACCATATGTGTAGCCTAACGGCCTCCAGCCGGCACAGACAGGCCATGGAGGGGACGCGCACGGGTGGCGGCATGTGCGGATGCCGTGAAGCGCTATGCCTCAGTCGCCGGAATTAGCGCGCTGTTAGCGAAAATGTCGCTCGCCTGCGAGGACAGCGTCCAGCCATCTCTCATACCACGACAGGAAGTCCTGATCCGCAGTGAAGACTGGACCTTCCTTGCCCTTGTAGTTGTCGATGACGCGTCCACGCGCGGGTCCGCTGACGACGAGAAGCGACAGGTAGCCGCAGCCCTGGTCGCTGAGCGCCAACGTTCCGCAGTACGGTTCGTCCTCATCACCTGGCGCCACCTCGGCCAGCCAATCCTCGTACACCCGCCCTGGCTCGGCGGGAAACGGTCTGGCCAACGTGGTGGTGTCCGGCATGCCCCACAGACCCGAGTCCCAGTCCTCTAGCGAGTGCAGACCGTAGAAGGGGCCGGCGCCACCGAACCGGCCGGGTCCGCCATGCCCGACCGTGGTGATGAACCCTCGATAGTCAGCTGGCAGCCTGACGCCGCGCCGCTCCTCAAAGGCTACGACCGCGTCCTCCGGCAATGGCGGCCCGATTCGGAAGCGGTGGGCGTCTGCGCCGAACATCACCGGATCCCCGGGCATCGCCGCGGCAGCCTTCAACTTGGCCGCCACACGCGTCAGTCGAGCTGACAAGTTATCGGGCCGATCCTCCACGCCGGTAGTCAACCAGTAGGCCCTGCGGCTGGCATACCCCGTACATTGCCTGGCCGCACTGGCGGTCAGGACGCGCACTCACATCGGCAAAGTAGGATGCTCACGCCTACGAACGCCAGTTATGGGCGGTGACGAACGATCCAACGGCCGGCGCGCACGCACGGCGGCATGAGCGCGCGTTAGATGCCCGATAACCATGCCGCGTAGATGCGGCATCATCGACGGATGAACGATGAGCCGATCAGAGTGCGGGCGCGGGTGCTCCACCAGCCGGACCGTTCCTACCTCGTAATGGTCGACGGGCCCGACGGTGAGGTGGAGGTCGGTCATACCTCCAGGACCAGGGAGGTGCTGACCCTGGCTCGTGTAGGTGCCGCACGCATGCTGGGCGTGCCGGAGGAAAGCGTCCAGCCGGACGACATCGCTCTCACCTTTCCGCAGCCGCCCTACGGGGAGGACGGACAGTGGGTCCGCATCATCGCGGCGGAGGATCCCAGCGACCCTTCGGAGGCCGCGGAGGTGGGCGTCCTGGCGCAGGCGTATTGGTCCAGTCATGAAGCCGCCTGGTTCGTGACGGTGACCGGCGCCGGCACCAGTGTCCACCCCAGCGAGCACCTCGACTTCGCGCCGGTTGCGACTGACGAGGAAGTAGGAGCGTTCCATGCCTACATCTCCTCGAACGCCGGTCCGGCCGCCTAGCCGTTCGCCGCAGCAGCACGCACTCACATCGGCAGATCCGCACCACGAGCCGCGAGCGGTCACGTAACCCTGCGTAGCGCGCGTATCGCGGCCAGATCCGTGCGTTCCGACCTGAGAGCGGCAGGCCCGTCAGCGGTCCGCAAAGCACTCGTCAACTGGGCACGGGCTGTTATCGGTAGAGCGGCTGGTCCTGGGTGGGGTTGGCGGGGACCACGTCGAGGCGCGGGTCGGTGGTGAGTTGGGTGATCAGCGCCCGGGTCCCGCCGATCCCGGCCCAGTGCGGATCGACGTCCTTGGCCACGCACCAGGCGTGATCAGCGGGCCAGGCGAACGCCGGCTCGGCGTTGCTGAGACGACGCTGGCCCGGCCACCCCGCAGCGGTGTCCCATGTGCCGACGTCGGCTAACGGCCCTCGAAACAACCAGTACGCGCGGTTGGGCACCACAACCTTGGGTGCACGCGGCATCGAGGGCTGGGCAGCGGGTCTGGGCGCCAGTCCCGGCTGGCCGCCGGACCGCTCGAGCGGGGCTCCGCTGTTTTCTTCGTCGATGTACACAGCGTTGTCGTCGGCTGCGACGTCGGCGTCGCCGAAGCCTTCCCAGACGCAGAAGTAGCAGTCTTCGGGGGTCGTGGTGTGGGTGGCCAGCACCTCGAAAAGAGTGGGCAGCTGGTCCGTGGGCCAGTCCGCGGCGGCGTCGTTCTCGCTTTGGCCGGGGCGTGCCGGATCGGGCAGAAACCGAAGCCGCGCGTAGGCGTCGAAGCCCGCAGGGCCGAAGCCCACGAGACGCTGCCACGACAGGTCGCTGTGGGCGATCCAGTCGGCGGCCGACAGTTCCCGACAGAAGTTAAGTGTCACGTTCCGGTTCTACCGCCAAGCCCGTGCCGGCGCAGCCGCCAGGCCACGCCGACGGGTCAGATAAGGAGTGAACTGCCGCCCAAGGGCAAGGCAGAAGCCTCGAACACCGCGCGAGGCAGAGAAGAGGCTGCGAGGGAGTGGGCAGGCGATCACTGTGTTTGCTGCCGCGCACGTGTGGGCGAGTCGTCGCTTATCCTCATGGCCGTGCCGGGATCTCTGTCGCCCCGTCTCGCCGCGATCGTGAACGCGCTTCCGCTTGAGCCGCACTCCCGCGTCCTCGAAATCGGGTGCGGGCCCGGGGCGGCCGCACGAGCGGTCGCAGCCCGACTCACCACCGGCCACATCTTGGCCATCGACCGGTCTGCCACCGCTATCGCCCAGGCAGAGGCCGCCGCAGTGGACGAGATCAGGTCGGGCCGTATGGGTGTCCGCCGCGTTGGCGCCGAAGACTTCGTCCTGCAGACCCAGGAAGAGCCGTACGAGATCGTGTTCGCCGTCCGCGTTGGCGCCCTCGACGGGCGCCACCCCGAGATCGGTCAGCGGGTGCTGCAGCGTATCGCCGGGGCGACCAAGGCAGACGCCCGGCTCTTCATCGACGGCGGGGATCCGCTTCGTGAACTACCCATCCCGCGGCCGTGAGCCGAACGAAGGGGCTCGGCGGTCGATGTAGCGACGCACCGGTCGTGCTCGCTGCCCCAGCTGACCAGCGCTACATCGACGCCTTGGGCGGGTATGCGTCCACGGCAACCCCGACACACACTGTCATCGGCAGATCCGCTCGTTGTGGTCGCTACGTTCCAGAGGCCATGTAGGCGGCGAGGATGTAGTTGGGGTGCCGGTCGAGGTTCTTGCGGGCACGGTCGTAGCGCATGGTCGTCCGCGGATCGGCGTGACGGGCGGCGATCCGCACGTCGCGCAGGCTCACGCCAGCGTCGAGCATGGTTGTCACGAAGGTATGGCGCAGCATGTGCGGGTGCATCCTTGGCATCCGTATCCCTGCAGTGGCCGCCAGGTGCTTGAGTCGGCGGGTTGCCGCGTGTCGGTCCATCCGCGCCCCGAGGGTGTTGCGCAGGATCGGCCCGCTGGTGCGGTCGTCGACGGCCCGGTCGATGGCTCGGGCCACCGCGGGTGGCAGCGGGACGAGCACGACTCTGCCACCCTTGCCGCGCACGCGAGTACCCGATGGCCGTGCTCCTCACCCAGGTCGGCGATGCTGGCCCCGCACGCTTCGAAGATCCGCAGACCGAGCAGGCCCAGAAGCGCGACCAGGGCAAAGTCGTTCGGGTTGGCCCACAGTCGAGCGGTAGTGATCAGTGCCTCGAACTGCAGGTGACCCAGCCCGAGGGTCGGCGACTCGGCCGGCACCGTCGGCCGGCGGACGTAGTCGGCCGGCGAGTGGTCCAGGATGACGCAGACCCGATAGAACCCGACGACGACGGACAGGCGCCGCGAGACCGTCGAGGGCTGGTACCGGCGTACGTCCTGCAGCCAGCGCACGTACCGCTCGACGTCCGCCCGTGCCGCAGCCAGCGGGTCGAGGTCCTGGTCGGTGCACCAGCGGAGGAAGATTCGCAGGTCGGACTCGGTATGGACGCGAGTCTGGCCGCGGTAGCGGCCCAGGAAGGCGGACACCGCGGCGCGCAAGACAAGCTGATCGGTAGGTACGACACCGGAAGCGGGAGCAGGAAAGGCAGCCATACGTCACCGTGCGTCACCAGCGGCAATGAACGCCAGCACGCCCGGAGCGGCAGATGTGCGCGTGCGAAAGCCGTAGGCTTTCGCTATGCCGAGTCGCTTCTTCCGCCGTCGCTGGGATGAGTCACGAGGCGACGGGTTTCACGGTTGGGGACACTCCGTCTGGTACTTCGAAGTCGGTGAGGACGGCTGGCCGGTTCGGCAGATTGAGGCGTATGACAACGGGCCGGTCCTCCGCTACGGGCCGGGACATGAGGCAGACCAGTACGGAGGCTTGGGGCAGGCGAGCCTCGATGACCCGGACGAGGACTGGAACCGCTACATGATTGCGCGAGACGCCTTCGAGCGCGTCTGGGACTCGGCCGGCGTGTAGAAACTGACGTCTCCGCTGGCACTACCGTCAATGACAGGACCGCGCACTTCGCGGCTATGAGTGAGCGGACGCCTGCGGTCATCCGGGAGAACTGCCGGTCACCTCGTCCGCAACGCTGAACGTGGCACCGCATATGGGACAGCTCATCCGACCAAACAAGTAGGTGAGTGCGGTCGCCACCGACTCGTGGCCCACCCGCAACGCCTCGGCGTGCAGACGCGTGGCCTGCTGCGAGGAAAGCCCGGGCTCGATCGAGGAACCGTCTGACTGCAGGTCGATAAGCAGGTCCTCAGCGCACGCCGGACACTGCACATCGACCTCCCCGTCGTTGATGCGGTCGAGCTCCTTGCCCCAGACCTCGTCACCGTCGAAGCCGAGCACGGCTTGCTGCAGGTAGACGAACATCGTGTCGCTGGACCCGCCGGACGCCAGGCATTCAAGGGTCAGCGCACGCAATGTGGCGATGTCATCGGCGTACAAACCACGACTCTTGTCGTCGGCGTCTACGGCGATGAAACCGGCGAGTACTACGGCGCGCTCGCGGTCCTGAGGACGAAAGGTGGCGCAGGTCCGGGCCAACCAGGGCAGCAGAACAGCGCTCGCGGGATCGCAGGTGCCCTGGTGACACGACTCCTGCCAGATGAGATCCCACGCCGGGGAACCGGGGTCGGCTGCGGCCGCATCCAGGGCTTCCTGAAGGCTCGTCACCTACGGAGCCTCCCACAACGATCGACTTGCTGATCTCGGCACGTCCGGGCGGCACCCGGCCAGCTCGGCGTGACGCTGTGTAGCGCGCGGATCGCGGCAAATCCGGACGCCAAGATCATAACTGCCACGTTGTGGTCCCCAGCGGACCTCTAATCGCTGCAGCTACTCCAGCCCGGCTGCGACGCGACCAGCGGTGGTAGCGGATGGCCACGCGGTGGCGGGTGTCCGGCTCCGCGACCGGGAGGGGCTCATCGCGGCGGCAGTAGGGACAGCAGGCGATCGGGAACCGGCAGCCGACGCGCCGCGAGGACGGCCAGGCCTGCACCGGTCGCGTTCAACAGCACGTCGTCGATCGACGAGACGCGTCCGAGTGCCAGGGCGTACTGCAGCGCTTCCACCGCGGTCGACATGCCCGCAGCCGCGGCGACCACGTATGCGAACCGGACCTGCCACCCCATGCCCAGACCGAACCCGACCGCCGCGAACACCAGCAGATTGCCCACGATCTGGAAGAACGCGGTCAGCGGGCGGTCGGCGAGGATCTCTAGAAGGTCGCGCAGCGGCACTAGCCGAACCTCTCGGGGGGCGTCGAGTGGGGTGAGGACCACTATCAGCCACGGCAGCGTCCAGACCGCCATGGCCGTCGTGGCCAGTGCCCGCCGGACCGCCAGCCCCGCTGGGACGCCGCGCTGCCGGTAACAGGCCACGAGGTGACGCGTGCCGACCAGGCTGGCCAGGACGAGAGCCACCGCTGTCGCCACGACCGGGAGCCAACGCAGGTACCCGCCTGGAATCATCGTGGACCACCATAGTTCGGCCGGGCATCAGCCCACGCCAACGAGATGTGTGGATCCCGTGCAACAAGATCGGGTGATCGCTCATCGGCAGAAGCGGATGCGCGATACGGTCAATGCCGACTCGCTGGTAACGGGACGTCACGATGCCGCCCGCCCGTTCCTGCGGGTCTCGCTGAATCCGCTGGCTGGCTCGCGGGCGGTCGAAGGCTCGGACGTGCGCCGCCATCTGCACGACGCTGTGCACGTTCAGCTGTACCTGGCTGTGCACGTTGACCCGTACGCCGACACCACGGCGAAGATTCGGAGGCATCAGCCGTCTGCTCCAGCGCACGCGTCGCCCGGCGGAATTCTCCGAGAGAAAGAAGATCCGGCCCTTGGCGTCGAGCACGCCGCTCGGGCCGCTACCAAACACTCCTGTCTGGCGATGGCCTGGCCGCATGGAGGCCGGCGGCAGGAGCAGCGCAGCACATCAGGTCATCGGTGAGAGCATCGGCCGGGGTGGAGGTGTCAGCGGCTGTGGCTGCCGGCGAGGGGACCGTTGACTTGCGGCCCGCTGCTGTGGGGCCGTGGCGGCCAGTAGCGGCGGACGGTGCGTTCGGACCGGCCGATCCGCGCAGCGATTTCCGCCGGGTGCAGCGTCGGATCGCGACCGTGCCAGTACGCCACCGCTGCGGCGGTGTCCGTCGGCACCGCATCCTCACCCGGCCGGTGCTGCGCGTCGGTGGAGTCCACGGGGGGCTGTCCGGGTGTCTGCGCGGCAGAATCGGTTACCCCGGCCGCGACGGGGTGCAGGCCGGGGTGGGCGTCGGCAGGATGGTGGCCGCTCACTTGACCACTGCCACGCTGTCCGACGGCTTCGGCGCTGGTGCGGTCATCGTCCGCTGGCGCCGCTCGCCTGTCGTCACCCGTGTGCGTGCCGTTGCGATAAGGCTGCTGACGCGAATGTGTGGTGGCCGGTGGCGACTCGGGCAGGCGCCGCGTGTGAGCGGCTACGGCGACGGGCGCAACGGGTTGCGATCCCTGCGTCCGCCCCGGGATAACCGGAGTCGCAAGATGGAGGGCAGTCCCGCCGCTCGCAGCCTCGGCCTCGGTCTCGGCTGGAAGCGGAACGTCCGGTGTGGCGTTGCCGGGCCGCGACTGGTGGCCGGCCGCGGCCGGCCCGGGGGCAGCCGCAGGGCGCGGTGGCGTGGCGCGCAGCCGGCCGGTGATTTCGACGAGGCTGACGCTGGCGACCACGACGAGCCCGTCGACGGACAGCGGCAGCAGGTAGGCGGCGGCGGCTTCGGTTTCGCCGTAGCGGGCGGCGACGCCGGCCATGTGCCAGTAGCTGACCCACGCCGCGATGACGGCGATCGGGGCGGCGGCGACCAGCCGCAGCACCGCCAGCACCCGCTGGTGGGTGGGTACGCGGGAGATCAGCTCGACGGTGAGCATCAGCGCCAGCGGCGGCCACGCCGAGATGACCTGGCTGATCGGGTTGGGTCGGGCGTGCAGCACGTTCGCCGCGATCGACGCGGCGACGCCGAGGGCTAGCACGGCGCGCACCGCCCACCGCAGCCGCCGCAGGTGCCGCCGGTCCGCCTCTGCGGTGGTGGCTGGTGCGGGTGCGCTGTTCATGCCGGGGTCTCGCCGTCGGCGCGGGGCGTGGGCGGCGGACTGGGTCGCGTGCGTTTGATCTGGGTGACGAGCCGGTCTGCCAGGGCGAGGGTGTCGTCGTCGGGTTCGGCGTCGATTTCGGCGAGGGCGTGGGTCAGCTGGCGGCGCAGGGCGCGGATGGCGTCGAGGTGCCCGAGCTGGGCGTGGGCGCGCATCGCCGACCGGTACAGGGGCTCGTGGTGCGGGTGGTGGGCGATGGCCGCGTCGAGCACCGCGATCTGTTGCGCGGGTTGGGCGGCGAGGGCGTCGGCGAGGGCGAGGTGGGCGTCGAGGGCGTCCTGGCGGATCGCTTCGCGGTAGGACTCGACCCACTCGTAGTCGCAGCCCTCGGCCAGGGGCCCGGTGTAGGCGTCGACGGCGCGGCGCAGCGCGTCGATACGGGTCTGCGCGTCGGTGGCCTGGCCGGCCTCGCGGATCGCCGCCCGCATCCGCCACAGGTCCACATCGAGCACGTCGCGGTCTAGCAGGTAGCGGTGGTCGGGGTGGGTGACGTAGCTGCCGGGGCCGCCGGTGTCGCGCAGGACGGCGCGCAGCCCGGAGACGTAGGTGTAGAGCCGGCCGGCGGCCTTGCTGGACGGGGCGTCGGGAAGCAGGTCGTCGAGGATCGCCTCCGTCGAGGCCGCTGCGTCGTGCACGGCCAGGTAGACCAGCAGTTCCAGGGACTTGGCGCGTGGGGTGCGCTGCGGGTCGCCGTCGACGACGCCGGGTGTGCCCAACACCCGCACCCGCACCGGACGCCTGAGCGTGCCGTCGTGCGGGTCGTCCGCTGTCTGCTGCCCGGTCGCGACTCCACCGCCGGCCGTGGCTGATTCCGCTATCGCAAGGGGCTGGTCGCTCTCGGGACCGCATGCGACATCGGTGGGTGCGCGGTGCACGCGGTGCGCTGCTGCCGTGCCGTCGACGGGGTCGCCGGCATTGCTGTCGGCCTGAGCCGTCACTGCCGCCGCGCTGCGGTCGGTGGGAGCGGCGGACGCGGTGCAGCCGGTCATCTCGGCCTGTGGCTGAGGTGCCGTTGGTGATGGTGCGGGGGGTTGCGGCTGGCCGGTGTGGGACTCGGCGAGGGTGGTCAGCAGGTCGGTCGTCTCTGCGGGGTTGAGGACGGCGAGCCGGCCGACGTCGGCGGGGTGGCTGCCCTGGTGGGCCCCTTCACCGTCGGCGGGGGTGGTGGTGCCGTCGGCGGCGACGGTGACGGTGCTGCCGTCGGGCCAGTCGCCGAGCAGCACGCCGTGGATGTCCAGACGTTGGCCCTGGGCGAGCAGGGCCGCGACGCGGGCGCGGTCGTGGCGGTTGGTGGCCTCGGCGATCAGCAGGACCGGCGGGAGGGGCTGTTCGTAGGGGTCGGCGCGGCGCAGGTCGGCGACGGTGTCGACCTCGTGCTGACAGGTCAGGCGGGTGCAGCGCATCGTCTGCGCTTCGCAGATGTTCAGGGCTTCGTCGAGGTCGGCGGTGACGGTCAGCCGGGGTGTGCGGGGCAGGGTGAGGGCCGCGTCGCCGAGCAGTCTCGTCGCTGTCACCGTCGGGATGACCACTTCGGTGCGCGCCTCGGGACGGTCCACACCGCTGGTGGCGAGGGCGGCGGTGAGCAGTCCGCGGGCGGCGGCGTCCGCGCCGGGCCCGGTCAGGCCGAGCCCGGCCGGAGGCCACAGCGCCGACAGCGGGTTGTCCAACGCCGGCACCACCGGCAGCGGGGCGCCGCTGTCGGCGGCGCCGACGGCGGCAGGAGGGTGGTGGCCGCTGTCGTGGTCCTGGCCGTCGTCGTTGCCCTCAATGTGTGGGCTGCTGGCGTCCGGCCGGATGGGCGGAAGTCCGTTGTCGATGTTGTCCACGTCGTCGTGGTCGGTGCCGAGCTGGTTCGCCGACGTGTGGCGGTCGGGGTGGCCGGCGCAGGCGCGGCGTAGGCCGCGGCGGATCTGCGCGATGACGCGGGGCATCGGTGCCAGGTCTCGGGTGTCCAGGCGGCGCGGTGTCGAGGGTGTGTGGGGGACGTAGCGGCGTTGCCGGTGTGCCCACACCACGGCGACTGCGGCGGCGATCGCGAGGGCGAGGCCGAGGTCGACCCAACTGCCGCTGGGCAGACTGATCCCGCGCCGCGCGGTGTCGCTGCGGCGGTCGGGCACACCGCCCCCCGCGCGGTCGTCGGCACAGTTGGGTGTGGCGGGCGTGGAACTTGCCGATGCGCTCGTGGCCGCCGGTCTGGGTGCGCCGGTGGTGGTGCCCGGTCTGGTCGACGGTGCGGTCGTGGGGGCGGGCCCAGGGGTTGCGGTTTCGGGCTGCTGCGGCGGTGGGGCGGTGCGCTGCGGTGCGCGGGTGGCGTTGGTGGGCAGGGTGAGGGTCCAGCCGGGGCGGATGAGGTTCGGGTCGCGCAGCGTGCCGCCGGTGTTGGGAAAGTGGGTGCCGCGGTTGAGGTGGTACAGGTCGGGCCAGCGGTGCTCGTCGCCGAGGTGCCGCTCGGCGATCGCAGAGAGGGTGTCACCGCGCCGCACGGTATAGGTCGGGCGTGTCAGCCCGGTGTCGTGCGCCGCCGCCGACGGCTGCTGCGGGGCCTCAGCGGCGTTCCCGGCGTCCGTGCTTGCGCCGCGCCCGGCCGATTGCCCATCGGTGTCGGCGGTGTTCGTGGCGGCAGCGGCGGCGGGGACGGCCCCTGCGGTGGCGGTGGCCGCGGTGGCGCCGAGCAGCGCGGCGGCCAGGCTCTGCAGCGGGCCGGGCAGGTGCAGTGCGGCCAGCCAACGGGCGGCGCGGGTGAGCCGGACGGCCATGCGGGTGGTCATCGCGGTGACGAGGTAGACGGCGAGAACAGCGCATGCGGCCTGTGCGAGGAAGACGATGAAGCCTTCGGTCAGGGGCTGCGCGACCCAGGCCCGTGCCTGTGCCGCGGACGGAAGCCGCAGTGCCGGCAACAGATTCGCGTGCAGCAACGCGGCGTAGCCGGCGGACACGAGAGTCACGGCGCTGATGGCGCCCAGAACGCCCGACGTGGATCGCACCTCAGCCTCCTCCCCCCCTGCCATGTGGTCGGCGGGGTTCGTGATCGACGCTAGGAGCGGGCCGGGTGTGGGGGCAGGGGCCGGCGGCTGACAGACCCTCACACCACCTCACACGGGCTTACACGCGCAGGTCAGCGACGCGCGGCAAGTTCCACTCGCCGAGCCACCCACGACAGTGGGTGGCTCACCGCGAGGAGGGTGTGGTCTCGTCCAGGGGGATGGGTGCGAGCCCGGCGTCGGCGAGGCGATGGGTGTAGCGGTGCAGGAGCTGGGCGGCGCCGCTGTGGTCACCTGTGGCGGTGAGGGCGTCGGCGGCGCGGCGGTGCAGATGGGCGTTGTAGGGGTCGACGCGCAGCGCGGCTTCCAGCAGTTCCAAGGCGCGGTGTGGGTCGGGTTGGGCGTCGACCGCGGCGGCGTAGGCGTCGATGACCAGTCGGCGGGTCGTCTCGCGCGGCGGGTCGACCCACGCCCAGGTGTGGCCGGCGGCGAGGTCACCGGTGTAGGCGTCGATGACCTTCTGCCAGGCGCCGGTGTGGTCAGTGAGGGCGGTGGCGGCGTGCTGGGCTGCCGTGCGTAGGTGCCACAGGTCGACGTCGACGTGGTCCGGGTCAAGGCGGTAGCGGTCGTCACGGTGGTGAACAGCAGCAGCGCCGATGGTGCGGCGCAGATCGCTGAGGGTGGTGTAGAGGCGGCCCGTGACGGTGTGGGCCGGTATGCCCGGCCAGATGGCGTCGGTCAACTGCCGGGCGCCCAGGCCCTCAGGGTGAACAGCGAGGAGGATGAGGCCCTGCCAGGCGGCGCTGCGGCGCACTGCGACCGGTCGCCCGTCGACGAGGACGGCGGGCTTGCCGAGAATCCGCAGGTGAACCGACGGCGTCGGCTTCGCGACTTCGGGCGTCGCTGCGCGGAGGGTGACCGGATCGACGGCGGGCCGCGGGCGGGGAACGGCCGTGGCGTCGGCTGGCTGGCGCTGCAGCGTTGCCCGGGTGAGGGTGAGGACCGCGAGCAAATCGGTGGCGGCGACCTGGTCCAGGACGCACAGCCGCGCCGCGCCCTCCTGCGACCGCCCGACCTGGCTGGTGCGACCGTGGACGTCGACATGCCACGTCGCCCCGACTGGCGAGGTGCCGAGAACCACTGCGGTGACAGTGCCGGTATCAAGCACAGCGGCCAATCGGCTGCCAACCGCCGCGGGCACAGTCTCGCTGATCAGCAGCACCTTGCGTGCGGTGCCGTGCGCCAGCGTCAGCGCGTCGTCGAGGTTGGCCGTCACTTGCAGGCCGGGAAGCCCTTGTTGCAGTGCGACGGCGGCGGCTGGGCCGAGCAGCATCGCCCGCGCCCTGCGGGTGATCACGGTCGGGGTTCCGTCCGCCGGCTGCCGTAGAGCGGCAAGCAGTGCGGTGACTAAGACTCCCCTGCCGGCGGGCAGGGCGCCGGGCCCGGTCAGTGCGACCGTCGTCGGCAGCACGGTCAGCGGGCCCGCCGCCCTAGCTTCGGCCGGTGGTGGCCGTTCAGCCGGGTCGTCGGGGTGGGTGGTGGCGTCCAGGGCCGCCCGGACAGCCGCGACGGTCGTCGACAGCGGCGCCAGATCATGGCGCGGCGGTCCTGACCCGGTCAGGGGCTCATAGTCGCGGCGGCGACGCAGCCACACCAGCGCCGACGCAGCCGCCACCTGTTCAGCCGTCTCGCGGGGCAGCCACCCTCCCGCGATGGTGACCCCCTCCCCCACGTCCACCGTGTCAGCGGTGTCGGGGCTGATGGGTGAGCCGTCAACGGCGGAGGCGGTGACCGGGGCCACCGGTTCGGCAGGCTGGGCAACGGCGGCGTGACCTGCGCCCAGGGCCGCTGCGCCGGCGACGCTGGTGGCGGTGGCCTGCAGCGGCGTGGGCAGCGGCAGGCGGCGCAGCCACCGCGCGCCGGAGCGCACCCGGCGGGCGGCGGCCGCGATGGCGGTATAGGCGACGAACAGCCAGATCAGCCAGGCCAGCAGGGTCAACCCAGCGGTCAGTGTGCGTTCGGTCAGCGGCTGCGCCACCCAGTCCTGTACCTGCTCAGCGGTGGGCATGCCGTGGATGGGCCACCGAGTGGTCCTGAACAGGACCAGCGGCGGGACGACCAACAGCAGCGACAGCGCAAGAAGGCCTACCAAGCGCTGTGACCATCTCACCGCCACCACCACCCGGTCGCTTCGCCTCCAGCGCGACGGAGGTTCATTTCAGTGGAGACGCTCATGTGTGTGAGGGCGGGGGTGCGGGCGCAGGATCCGGGTCCACAGTTGGCGGATCCACCACACGGCGACCGCGATCGCGTAGATGACGCCGAGGATCCCGGATGCGCGGGGGCTGACCAGCGCGGCGGTGATGACCGCCATGGGCGCGCCCAGGATCAACCTGAGCAGCGGCTGTCGCACTAACGCCATGATGGTGCCGGCGCCGAGGAGCAGCCCGCCGAGGCGGCCGGTGATGTCGATGAACAGGATCATGTCGGGCCAGCGGTCCGCGGTCAGGGAGTACTGGATGCACAACATGCCCGCGGCCGCCGTCACCACCGAGCTGGTGGGGAAGGACAGGAGCTGTGACCAGCCGCCGTCAGGTGTGCGCCACTGTCGGGCGGCGATGAGTGCCATCACCGCCGCGACCGCGATGATCGGGGCGATCGGCAGCAGCGCCCACCGCAGGAACGGCCCGACGGCGGTCTCGATGTAGAGGCCGCCGACGACCGCGTACATGCCGGCGATCGCGCTGCCCATGCTGGCGGCGGCGAGGATGCCCGTGCCGGTCTGAACGCCGGGTGGGCTGTGGTCGGCTGCGTTGCGGGCGGCGATGGCTGAGGCGATGACCGTGCCGGCGCCGAGGCAGGCGATCAGGGCGAACACCGCGGCCATGGCCAGTTCACCCCAGTTCAGCATCGCCGTGGCGGGAATGACACCGAGGATCCCTCCCATCCACTCCGGGGTGAGGAGGAACTGCGCCACCAACGCTAGGGACGCGAAGCCGGGCACCGCGACGGCGGCAGCCCTGCGCACCGGCGGCACCACCGCCGTCTCCTGGGCGACAGCATCGCCGCCGACTGCGACGGCGCCGACGTCGGCGGCACCACGGACCGCGGCCATGTGAGGATCGGCCGCCACGACCGGGGTGATGCCGGTCGCCTCGCTGAGGGTCTTCTGCAGCAGGGGCATGTGAGCGACCCCGCCGGCGCAGAAGATGCCCACGACATGGGTCCGGTCGACTTCCGCCGCGGCGATCGCTTCCACCGTCAGCTCAGCGACCCGGTCCAGCGCGGGCCGCGCGGCCTGGTCCAGCAGGGCGGCGTTCAACACCGCGGCGGGGCCGCTGGGCAGTGGCACGGTGACCGCCGGGTGGTGGGCAAGGGCGTGTTTTCCCGCCTGCACGCTGGCGGTCAGGCCCCACCTGTCTGCTTGCTCGCCGGTGCTTTCGGTTGCCGCTGGGAGGAGCATGGCCGTCAACGCGTCGTCGATGGCGCTGCCGCCGGCGTCCGGGTCGGTGAGGGTTGCCAGGGTCTCGAATCCTGCCGGGCCCCGCCGAACAACGCTGACCTCCGCGGCGGCGCCGACATCGCAGATGACGAAGAACGAGCCCACCGGAAGCTGCACACCTTCGGTCAGCAGCTGGCCGGCCACGGCCACCGGGGCTTCCACCAGGCGAGGCTGCGGCAGGCCAGCGCGGTGCGCGGCGTGCCGCATCCACGTCCGCCGCCGGGGCCCCCACCCCGCGGGCACCACCACCCGCACATCCTCCACCGCGACGCCCACCGCCGCGTGGGCCTCGGCGGCCACCCGGCGCAGAGTCGCCACGACAAGATCCAACGCATCGACCTCAGTGCCGGCAACGGTGAGCGTCTGCTCGGCAGAGCGTCGAGGCGCCGGGATGAACCGTCGCGGGTCCGCAACCGCCGCCTGCCAGGCCTTCTGCCCGGTCAGGACGTTCCCGTCATCGGCTAGGAACACCGCGCTGGACAGTGCCGGCCCGCCGTCGAACTGCAGCGGAAACCACCTACCGTCCGGCCAAGCGACGACCGCGGTCGTGGTGGCACTTCCACAGTCGATCGCCAGCCGCGCCTCCCCCGATCGCATAGACCCCAGTCAAACATGAGGATCACCGTCACGTCACCCATGAATCACGCACAGCCACCACCAGGCAGCGGCCGGAGAAGACACAGAGTTCTTGCCTGCCACCCTGAATCGCTTCACCCACTTGGTTACCTTGACCGCCATGGATTGGATGGAACCGTGCACCCACGAATGAGGCCCGTATCCCCCGACGATGTCGCCGCCCTCTGGACGGCAGCCGCTACCGCGACCGATCCCGTCGACCGAGAAGCCGCCGAAGCCGCCGCCCGGGCGGCCTACCGCGCTGCCGGCCTCCCGGCGCCTTCCCGATTCATCTGGTGCACAGCACTGCACGAGGCCATCGACGCGCTCGAACACCACATCGGCGACGGCCACACGCCGGTGGTGCGCCAGGTGCGCCGCGACGTTCTCCAACAGGCCCTGTCCACGGCACGGGCACCGCTGTGGCAGCAGGCATCCGACCTCGAACAGATCACCGCACACGGCGACTTCCACCAATTCTTCGAGTGGGAGGGCTACTACGGCGAACAACGCTACGACGGCATGGAGGAACGCTACGACCTGATGGAACACCCCTACCTCTGCTCACCCGTCCTGCCCACAGAACGGGCTGCCCTGCAACTGGTCCTGACCGCCGTGCGCAGCACCTATGAGCAGGTCCTACGCCCGACCTGGGACGCGCTGGGTCAAGCAGTCCGCCGCTACGCCCTGCACCCGGCCTGGTACTGGCACGACTACCACACAATGGTCGAACAGAACGACGAGGCACGCGCCGTCGTGCAGTACTGCCTGCCCGACGCCAACGACCAGTTCTTCGACCCCGCCTGGCACTTCTACCCCGACCTCGTCGTCCTCGCCGCCATCGACACCTACCGCACCGCGTTCGGCACCACCCCGACCCCCGGCTGGCAAGGCTGCCGAGAAGTGTCGCTCACGTCCGGCCCCTGGTGGCCCTTCGCCGACCTCGCCGTGATGACCGAGCGAGTTGCCGCACAGCACACGGGCTAGAGCCGCCCACGCGCCGATGATCAGCACGTCAGACCTGGCAGCGGGCAAGTCCGCAGGCGGCAGTCGGTGGTACCGCCAGGCACGAACGAATCTGGCTGTACACCTTGGCTCCTGCCTGGCGGCCGCGAGCCGTGACCTCGCCACCCCGCCCGTACCGCTGCGCCAACGCTTCCTCGGCTGGGTACGCCAGCGCACCATCGCGGAGCCGGGAGCGAACCGCTCGCTGTTATTGGAAACGTTGCACAAGTTCACCCTCATTCACCAGAAGCCGCGGCGCTCTCCTTCCGGGAACTGTCATAGACGGCGGACCGAGACCTTGCTTGCGCCAACCGCGATGGTCGCCGCTCGGCGGGTGGAAACGCGGCGCGGTAGACCCGGGGCGGTACGCCGACGACCTGACGGAAGGACTCAC
>NZ_JBAKHT010000048.1:0-27210 GCF_036906755.1 Micromonospora sp. CPCC 206171
AGCAGGCGGACAAGTCCGGCCGAAGGCACAAAGGCCAGTCAGACGATGGGTCACGCCCGCTACAGCCAGCTATCAGCTCACCACCACTGAGCCGACCCCGCCATGCTCACAGTCAGCCGAGCAGGTCCCCGGTGGGCAGCGGCAGCCCCGGCAGTGGCGGCAGCAGCGACGGGCTCGGCGCCGGCGGCAGGGGAGGCTTCGGCAGCGACGGCAGCGACGGCAGGAGCCCGGATCCGGAGCTGGGCCGCGGCGAGGGCCGCGCCGACGGCGACGCCGGGGCGGTCGGGGGTGGAGCCGGGGCCGGAGCGCTCGGGGAACTGCCGGTCGTCGAGGCGGCCGGCGCGGGCGGCGCAGGCGGGGCACACTGGGGCCAGCCGGGGCAGCCCGCCGCCGCCAGGTCGCGCAGGACAGCGTCGATCTCAGCGCGCAGCCGGGCCGCGTCGGCGGGGTCGGTGACCGAGGCCAGGTCCTGTCGGGCCTGGTCGACCCAGTGTCGGGCGTCGTCGAGCCGGCCGGCGGCGACGGCGTCGCGGGCGCGGGCGATGCTCTGCTCGACGGTGCGCACCGCGGCCTGCTCGGGATGCAGGACCTTGGTCAATGACCACAGCGGGCTCGTCGGCCCGGCGTTCCTGCTGCCCACCCCCAGTCCCGTCGCCAGCACGAGGACGGCGGCCACGGCGGCGGCCAGCCGCAGTGCCCACGGCCGGGGCCGGCGCGGTCGGGCGCGGCCGGCCCGGGCGTCGTACGGCCCGGAACGGAGGTCCGCCCCGCCCCGCCCGCCGGCGTGGGTGCCGACGGCGGGGAAGCGGTCACTCGTCCCGGTCTCGTCGACGTCGGCGGTGACGTCGGCCCGCCAGGCGGCGAGCATCGCCGCGAGGTCGTCGCCGTCGGTGCCCTCCTCGCTCCGCCCGAGCGCGTCGAGGAGCAGGTCGTCGCGGGCGACCGTGCCAAGGTCCAGCTGCTCGCCGCTGTCCGGCTCGTGCCCCGTCATGCCGCCACCTCGTCAAGTCCGCTGCCCGCAAGGGTACGGAGCCGGGCGAGGGCCCGGGACTGGGCCACCCGGACGGCCGCGGCCGACATGCCGAGGATGGTGCCCACCTCCTCGGCGGTCAGGCCGACCGCGACCCGCAGCGTGATGATCTCCCGCTGGACGTCGGGCAGCCGCTGCAACAGCACCGACAGGCGGCGGGCCAGGTCGGTGGCGACGGCCTGCTGCTCCGGGCCCGGCGCCGCGTCCGGGTGCTCCACCGGGGTGTCGGTCATCGTGACGGCGGAGTCGCGTACCGCCGCCCGCTGGGCGTCGGCGACCTTGTGCGCGGCGACGGCGAAGACGAACGCCGCGAACGGCTTCCCCTGTTCCCGGTAGCGGGGCAGGGCCTTCAGCACCGCCAGGCAGACCTCCTGCGCGACGTCGTCGGCGGTGGTGTACGCCCCACCGACCCGGCCCAGCCGCGCCCGGCAGTAGCGGACGAGCCGCGGCCGTACGTCGGTGAGCAGGGCCGACACCGCCGTCGGGTCGCCATCGGCGGCCCGGCGGACGAGCTCTTGCTCGATCGCTGTGGTCATGGATTGCGAGGCACCTTCATTACCGGCGGGTTAACGGCACGCTATCCAGACGCGGGCCATTTTGCATAGGTCACCCTCTGTGGCCGCTGGCGTGCGCAAAGAAGTGTGTTGCGTTCCGTCCGGCCGGCGCGATGTCAGTGATGTCGACGGAGGGAGGGCGCATGGGTGTCGAAGTGGCGGTGCAGGGACTGACCAAGTCCTTCGGCGGGCAGCCCGTCTGGTCGGACGTCAGCCTGACCCTGCCGGCGGGCGAGATCTCCGTGCTGCTGGGCCCGTCCGGCACCGGCAAGTCGGTGTTTCTGAAGACCCTGGTGGGGCTGCTCCGGCCCGACGCCGGTTCGATCTGGATCGAGGGCAAGGACCTGCCCCGGCTCTCCGAACGCGCGCTGTACGAGGTGCGCAAGCTGTTCGGGGTGCTGTTCCAGGACGGCGCGCTCTTCGGCTCGATGAACATCTACGACAACGTCGCCTTTCCGCTGCGCGAGCACACCCGCAAGTCCGAGTCGCAGATCCGCGACGTGGTCAACGAGAAGCTCGACATGGTCGGCCTGGTCGGCGCCGAGAAGAAGCTCCCCGGGGAGATATCCGGCGGCATGCGCAAGCGGGCCGGGCTGGCCCGCGCGCTCGTGCTCGACCCCCGCATCGTCCTGTTCGACGAGCCCGACTCCGGGCTGGACCCGGTGCGCACCGCGTACCTGAACCAGCTCATCATCGACCTCAACCAGCGGACCGGGGCGACGTTCCTGATCGTCACGCACGACATCAACACCGCGCGTACGGTGCCGGACAACATCGGGCTGATCTACCACGGGCACCTGGCCATGTTCGGGCCCCGGGAGATGCTGCTGTCCAGCACCGAGCCGGTGGTGCGGCAGTTCCTCAACGCCCAGCGGGTCGGCCCGATCGGGATGGCCGAGGAGAAGGACGCCGAGGAGTTGCAGGCCGAGGCGGACGCCGGGGCCGAACTGCCCCCGCTGCCGCCCATCCCGCTGCAGCTGCCGCCCTCGGACGGGCTGCCCCGCCAGGCCGAGCGCCCGCCGGGGCAGTGGTGCCGGGACAACGGCGTCACCCCGCCTCCGGGCTCCTTCGAGGGCCGCCGCGACACCGCGCAGCCGACCATCGAGCTGGGCCGGGAGCTCGCCGCCGACGGGCGGCAGCACCGGGAGGTGGCCGGATGAGCGCCCCCGTCGCCGCCGTCCGGGCCACCGGCGACTTCTTCGCCTTCTGCCTGGACACCCTGCGCGGCCTCGGCCGCCGGCCGGTGCAGGTCCGCGAGTTCGTCCAGCAGGCCTGGTTCATCAGCTCGGTGTCCATCCTGCCGGCCGCGCTGGTCTCCATCCCCTTCGGCGCGGTCATCGCGTTGCAGCTCGGATCGCTGGTCCGGCAGCTCGGCGCGCAGTCGTTCACCGGAGCCGCGTCGGTGCTCGCGGTGGTCCGCGAGGCGGGCCCGATCGTCACCGCGCTGATCATCGCCGGCGCGGGTGGCTCAGCCATCTGCGCCGATCTCGGCTCCCGGAAGATCCGCGAGGAACTCGACGCCATGCAGGTGCTGGGCATCGACCCGATCCAGCGCCTGGTGGTGCCGCGCGTGCTCGCCTCGATGCTGGTCGCCGTCCTGCTCAACGGCCTGGTCAGCGTGGTCGGGGTGAGCGGCGGCTACCTGTTCAACGTGGTCATGCAGGGCGGCACGCCCGGCGCGTACCTGGCCAGCTTCCAGGCACTGGGGCAGTTGCCCGACCTGCTGGTGGGCGAGGTCAAGGCCCTGCTGTTCGGTGCGGCCGCCGCGCTGGTCGCCTCCTACAAGGGGATGACCGCCAAGGGCGGCCCGAAGGGCGTCGGCGACGCGGTCAACCAGAGCGTCGTGATCACCTTCATGCTGTTGTTCGCGCTGAACTTCGTCGTGACGGCCGTGTACTTCCAGGTTGTACCGCAGAAGGGAAGCTGACATGCCGGGCCTGCGGTACCTCGACGACCTGGGCGGCCAGCTCGCCTTCTACCTGCGCGCCTTCGCCTGGACCCCGCGCACCGTGCGCCGCTACAAGCGCGAGGTGGTCCGGCTGCTGGCCGAGGTGAGCTTCGGCTCCGGCGCGCTCGCCGTGGTCGGCGGCACGGTCGGCGTCATCTGCTTCCTGACCTATTTCACGGGCACCGAGGTCGGCCTGCAGGGCTACCAGGCGCTCAACCAGATCGGCAGCAGCGCCTTCACCGGCTTCGTCTCGGCGTACTTCAACACTCGGGAGATCTCCCCCCTGGTGGCGGCGCTGGCGCTGTCAGCCACCGTCGGCTGCGGTTTCACCGCCCAGCTCGGAGCGATGCGGATCTCCGAGGAGGTGGACGCCCTCGAGGTGATGGGCGTGCCGTCCCTGCCGTTCCTGGTCACCACCCGCATGATTGCCGGCTTCATCGCGGTCATCCCGCTCTACGTGGTGGGGCTGCTCACCAGCTACCTGGCCACCCGCACCATCGCCGTCTTCTACTTCGATCAGTCGGCCGGCACCTACGACTACTACTTCAATCTGTTCCTGCCCCCCGTCGACGTGCTGTGGTCCTTCTTCAAGGTGCTGGTCTTCAGCGTGATCGTCGTGCTGGTGCACTGCTACTACGGCTACACCGCCCGGGGCGGACCCGCCGCCGTCGGCGTCGCGGTCGGCCGGGCCGTCCGGCTCGCGATCGTCGCGGTCAACATCGTCGACTTCTTCCTGTCGCTGGCCATCTGGGGCGCGACCACCACCGTCCGGATCGCGGGGTGAACATGAGAAATCGCATCCTGGGCATCGTCTTCATCGCCCTGCTGACCGCGGCGCTGACCGCCTCCGTGCTGCAGTACAACAAGGCGTTCACCCCGGTCGCCTGGGTGACCCTGCACGCCGGTCGGGCCGGGCTGCAGCTCAGCCCGGGCGCTGACGTCAAGGTACGCGGAGTGGTCGTCGGCGAGGTGCGCTCGGTGGGCAGCGAGGGCTCCGGCGCGAGGATCCGGCTGGCCCTGGACCCGGCCACGACGCCCCTGATCCCGGCCGACGTCAGCGCGCGGCTGCTGCCCAAGACCCTCTTCGGCGAGCGGTACGTCGAACTCGTCCCGCCGACCGGCGGCGCGGCCACACCGATCCGCGACGGCGCGGTCATCGGCCAGGACCGCAGCCGTACGGCCGTCGAGCTGGAACGGGTCCTCGACCAGGCGCTGCCGCTGCTGCAGGCGGTGCGGCCCGACCAGCTTGCCGCGACGCTCGGCGCCATCGCCACCGCGCTCGAGGGACGCGGCGAGCAGCTCGGCGCGAACGTCGAGCGGCTCGACGCATACCTCAAGCAGCTCAACCCGGCCATGCCGACCATCGCGGAGGACATCCGGAAACTGGCGGTCGTGCTGGACAGCTACGACGCCGCGCTGCCCGACCTGCTCGCTCTGCTGCGCGACGTGACCGTCACCTCCCGCACCGTCACCGACCAGCGTGAGCAGCTGGCGGCGTTCCTCATCGAGACCACCGACACGGCGGACCTCACGCGCGGCTTCCTGGACCGCCACGGCGACCAGCTCATCTCCCTCGGCCAGGTCAGCCGACCGGTGCTGCAACTGCTTGCCACGTACTCCCCGGAGTACGCGTGCATGATGAGCGGCCTGGTCGCCCTGCAACCCCGCGTCGAGGAGGTCTTCGCCGGCGGGCGGATGCACATCACCCTCGAGGTCACCCGCGACGGCGGCAAGTACGAGAAGGGCCGCGACGAGCCGGTCTACGGCGCGCACGACGGCCCGCACTGCCGGGGCGTGCCCGACCCGGGGAAGCCGGCGCCCGAGGTGCCCATCAACGACGGTTACGACTACCGGGGCGAGCGCCCTCGTACGCCGCTGCCGGTCGGCCTGCTGGCGACCTCGCCGGCCGGCGGGTCCCCGGGCATGGGCCGGGCCGGCACCGCTGAGGAGCGTGCCCTGGTCAATCCGCTCGTCGGTGCCGTCACCGGCACCCCGCCGGCAGAGGTTCCCGACATCGCGGTCCTGCTCTGGGGGCCGTTGCTACGCGGAGGGGTGGTGAACGCCCGATGAGCAGCAAGACCATGGCGCCCCTGCTGAAGCTGGTGGTCTTCGCCGCGGTGACCCTGCTGCTGACCGCGCTGCTCGCGCAGACCCTCGGTGCCTTCCCGCCCGGCGGCGTCACCTACCGGGCCCGGTTCAGCGACGTCACCGGACTGCTCCCCGGGGACGACGTACGCGTCGCGGGGGTGAAGGTCGGCCAGGTCAGCCGGATCAAGGTGGTCGACAGCACCGTCGCGGAGGTGGCCTTCAACGTCACCCGCGACGTCCCGGTGGCTACCAGCGTCCGCGCCAAGATCCGCTACCGCAACCTGGTGGGTCAGCGATACCTGGCGCTCAGCGAGGGGCCGGGGGAGGGGCGGCCGCTGCGGGCCGACGGCCTCATCCCGCTCGGCCAGACCACGCCGGCGTTGGACCTCACCGTCCTGTTCAACGGGTTCCGGCCGTTGTTCACGGCCCTCGACCCCGACGACGTCAACAAGCTCGCCTACGAGATCATCCAGGTGCTGCAGGGCGAGGGCGGCACGGTGAGCAGCCTGCTGCAACGCACCGCGTCGCTGACCAACACCCTCGCCGACCGGGACGCCGTCATCGGACGGGTCGTCACCAACCTCAACGGCGTCCTCGCCACGCTGGCCGACCGGGACCGCAACCTCGACCAGAGCATCAGCCAGCTGCAGCAGTTCGTCTCCGGGCTCTCCGCCGACCGCAAGGCCATCGGCGAGTCGCTGGTCAGCATCGGTGAGCTCACCACCGCCACGTCCGCGTTGATCGACGAGGTACGACCACCGCTCGCCGCGGACATCCGAGCCCTGGACGAACTCAGTGGCAACCTCAACCGCAACGCGGCCGTCATCGACGGCACCCTCGGCCGGCTCCCGGAGCGGTACGCGTCCCTGACCCGCGTCGCCTCCTACGGCTCCTGGTTCAACTTCTACCTCTGCGACTTCGACGGCAACATGGCGGTGGCCGGGCGGGCGCCGATCGACGTGCCCACGTTCAGCGCCCCGGCCGCCCGATGCGCGGGAGGCAGCCAGTGAGACCGTTCCGGGAACGCAACCCCGTCGTCGTCGGCACGGTCGGGTTGGCGCTGATCGTCGCCGCGCTGCTGGGCGCCTTCCAGCTCGACCGGCTGGCCGACCTCACCGGACGGGCCTACCAGGCGGCCTTTCACGACGCCAGCGGCCTCACCACCGGCAACGAGGTGCGGGTCGCCGGGGTGCGGGTGGGCAAGGTGACCGCGGTGGAGCTCGCCCGAGAGGGTTCGCCCTACGTCCGGGTCCGGTTCCGGCTGGACGACGACAGCGTCCGCCTCGGCAGCGACACCAGCGCCATGATCAGGATCAAGACGGTGCTCGGCCAGAAGTACCTGGCGCTGATACCGGCCGGGCCCGGGCAGCTGCGCGAGGGCGGGCAGATCCCGCTCGCCCGGACCGCGGCGCCGTTCGACGTGGTGCAGGCGGTCACCGGACTCGCCGACACCCTCGACAAGATCGACACCGAACAGCTCGCCGCCGCCTTCACCACCCTGTCCGAGACCTTCGCCGACACCCCCGACAGCGTGAACACCTCCCTGGTCGGACTCTCCCGGCTCTCCCGCACGGTCGCCGACCGCGACGCCGAACTGCGGACCCTGCTCTCCCGCGCCCGCTCGGTCACCACGGTGCTGGCCAACCGGGACGAGGAGTTCCGCAAGCTGGTCGCCGACGGCGAGGCGCTGCTGGCCGAGGTGAGCCGGCGTCGGGACGCCATCCACAAGCTGCTCGTCGGCACCGACGAACTCGCCACGCAGCTCTCCGGACTGGTCACCGACAACCGCGCCCGGATCGAGCCCGCGTTGCGCAAGCTGCGCGAGGTGGTAGCCATCCTGCAGCGCAACAAGGAAGACCTGGAGAAGACCATCCAGCGGATGGGCCCCTTCGTCTCGACGTTCGCCAACGTGGTCGGCAACGGCCGCTGGTTCGACTCGTACGTGGCCGGTCTGCTCCAGCCGTACCAACCGACGACGGGAGGCCGCTGATGCCCGGTCCCATCCAGCGCTGGCGACGACCGGTCGCCGTCGCCACCGCCCTGCTGGTGGCCGTCGCCGCCGGCGTGGTCGTCCTCCGTGACGGCACACCCGACCGGCGGGTGGTCGCCTACTTCTCGCGTGCCGTCGGGGTGTACCCGGGATCGGACGTGCGGGTGCTGGGCGTTCGCGTCGGCGAGGTGCTCACGGTCACCCCGCAGGGCCGCAGTGTCAAGGTCACCATGTCCTACGACCCGGGGATCGACGTCCCCGCCGAGGCGCAGGCGCTCATCGTTCCGCCCAGCGTGGTCAGCGACCGGTACGTGCAACTCACCCCCGCCTACGCCGGTGGCGCCAGGCTCACCGACGGGGCGGAGATCCCGCTGCACCGGACCGCCGCGCCGATGGAGATCGACGATGTCTACCAGGCGCTCGACGACTTCAACCGCACCCTCGGCCCGGAGGGGGCCAACCGCGACGGCGCCCTGTCCGACCTCGTCGCGACCGGCCGGGCCAACCTGGAGGGCAACGGGCAGAACCTGCACGACACCCTCGACGGCCTCTCCCGGGCGCTGACCACCCTCTCCGACGGCCGGCAGGACCTCTTCGGCTCCGTGGCCAACCTGCAACGCTTCACCACCGCGCTGGCCCGCAGCGACCGGGAGGTGCGCGCCTTCAACCGGCAACTCGCCGACGTCGCCGAACAGCTGGCCGGCCAACGCGACGAGCTGGCCGCCGCGCTGCGCAACCTCGCCACCGCGCTGGCCGACGTCACCGCGTTCGTCAAGCAGAACCGGGCCGCGTTGACCTCCAACGTCGCCGCGCTGACGGAGATCACCGGCGTGCTGGTCCGCCAGCAGAAGGCGGTCATCGAGATCCTCGACGTCGCCCCGCTCGCCGTGAACAACCTCGCCCTCTCGTACAACCCACGCTCCGGGACGCTGGACACCCGCGACAACGCGATGGGCCCGTACGACCCAGCCAGCTTCGCGTGCTCCCTGCTGGTCGACCAGCTTCCCGCCGCTGAGGTGCCCGCGAAGTGCATGGCCCTCGCGCAGACCCTGCACCAGCGCGGGCTGCCCATGACCGACCAGCTGCGCAAGCTGCTCAAGCTGCCGCCCGGCGCCCCGGAGACCGGCGGGTCCTCACCGGGACCTCCCATCAGCTCCCCCGGTGCGCCGATCCCCGACCAGGCGCCGGGCGGCTCCGGCATCACCAGCGATCCCACCCTCGGCGGCATCCTGCGGGGCACCCCGTGACCGCCCGGGCGCTGCGCGCCCTGGCCGGCGCGGTCCTGGTGGCGCTGCTCCCGGCCGGGTGCGGCCTGCCCGACCTCGCCGACCTGCCGCTGCCCGGCGGCGCCCCGAAGGGCGCCGGGTACACCGTCACCGCCGAGTTCAGCGACGTGCTCGACCTGGTGCCGCAGGCCGCCGTCAAGGTCGACGACGTGACCGTCGGAAGCGTGGAGAAGATCTCCCTCGCCGGCTGGACCGCGCGGGTCACCCTGCGTATCGGCACCGGCGTGCGCCTGCCGTCCAACGCCACTGCCGCGGTCCGGCAGAGCAGCCTGCTGGGCGAGAAGTACGTGACCGTCGCGGCGCCGGTCAGCGGAGCCTCGACCAACCGACTCGCCGACGGCGACGTCATCCCGCTGTCCCGCACCAACCGCGGCGCCGAGGTCGAAGAGGTCCTCGCCGCCCTCGGCCTGCTGCTCAACGGTGGCGGGTTGGCTCAACTGCGGACCATCAACCAGGAACTCGGCACCGCACTCGCCGGACGGGAACCCGCCGTCCGGGACGCGCTGGGCCAGCTCGACGAGTTCATCGGCGGGCTGGACAAGCAGAAGGCCGACCTGGTCCGCGCCCTCGACGCCCTCGATCGGCTGACCGGCCGGCTCAACCGGCAGAAGCAGGTGCTCGGCGACGCGGTGGACTCCCTCGCCCCCGGCCTGACCGTGCTGGCGCAACAGCGCGCCCAACTGACCGGCGCGCTGACCGCCCTGGACAAACTCGGCGACGTCGGCACCCGGGTCGTCAACCGCAGCCACGACGACACCGTGGCCAACCTCCGGGCGTTGCAACCGATCCTGCAGGAGCTGGTACGCGCCGGTGACGACCTGCCGAAGTCCCTGGACTTCATGCTGTCGTACCCGTTCCCGCCGAACATCACCGGCGCGATCGTCGGCGACTTCGTCAACCTGTCCGTCACCGCCGACCTCGACTCGGCCTCGATCCTGGCGAACCTGGCCGCCGCGGCCCCCGCGCCGGCAGGCCCGGCGGCACCGCCGAGAACGGCCACTCCGGCCAGGCCGCCCGCGGCCGGCGGACCGTCGCCCACCGTCCCGCTGCCCGGCACCGGTCCGTTGGCCGGCCTGCCGCTGGTGAAGTGCCTGCCCGACCCGGAGGAGTTCCCCGCCACCTGGACGCCGCCGAAGGACTGTCTGCTGCCGGAGGGCTGCGTCCTGCTCAAGCCCGGCTCGACGGTGCCCGTCGGCGGACTGATCCTGCCCAAGGGCGTCGTGCCGCCGGGCACCGCCTTCCCCGCCGGGACCGAACTGGCCCCGGGCACCGTCATGTCGGCGCAGTGCGTGCTGCCGGTGACCGGCGCGGTGACCGGACAGATCGGCAGCCTGCCGGACATCCTCGGAGGGGGACTGAAGCCATGATCGGACGTACCGCGAGACTGCAGGTCCTGGCGTTCGTGCTGGTGAGCGTCCTCGGCGTCGGCTACGTCGCCGTCCGCTACGTCGGTGTCGGCGACCGGCTGCTCGGCGGAAGCTACGTCGTCCACATGGACCTCACCCGGGCCGGTGGGATCTTCCCGAACGCCCCGGTCACCTATCGCGGGGTGCCGGTCGGCCAGGTCACCGCGGTCGCCCTGCACGGCGACGGGGTCCGCGCCGACCTGCGGTTGCAGCGCGACGTCCGGGTGCCCGACGATCTGCGGGCCGTGGTGGCGCAGCGCTCCGCCGTCGGCGAGCAGTACGTGGACCTGCGCCCGGACCGCGACGGCGGACCGTACCTCGCCGACGGGGCGGTGATCCCGGCGGACCGGACCGGCGTCCCGCTCGCCCCGGAGGTCCTGCTGACCAACCTCGACGCCCTGGTCCGCTCGGTCGACCCGGAGGACCTCACCGTCCTGATCACCGAACTCGGCACCGCGTTCGAGGGCAACGAGACGGCGCTGGCCAGCATCCTCGACGCCGGCGACGCGCTGCTGACCGAGGCGGACGCCCGGCTGCCGGAGACGCTCGCGCTGATCGACGACGGACGTACCGTGCTCACCACCCAGGCCGAGTCGGCCGAGGCGCTGCGCCGGTGGGCGGCGGGCCTGGCCCAGCTGGCGGCCACTCTCCGCGAGGCCGACCCGGACCTGCGGCGGCTGCTCGCCGCCGGACCTCCCGCCGGGCGTGAACTGTCCGCGCTGCTGCGGGGACTGGAACCGACGGTCGGCACCCTGCTCGGCAACCTGGTGACCGTCAACGGCATCGCCGCCCGGCGGCTGCCCGGCATCGAGCAGATGCTGGTGGTGTATCCGATCGCCGTCGCCGGCGGTTTCACCGTCACCCCGGGCGACGGCACCGTGCACCTCGGTCTGGTGGTCAATGCCAACGACCCGCCGTCCTGCGTGTACGGGGGTGGCAACGCGAAGTGCGACGCCGGGGAGCGGGCGGCCGGCGCCAGCGTGCGCGGCAACGCCAACGCCCCCCGACCGGGGGGCCGGGAACCGGCGGCCGGCCCGGCGTCGTCCGGCGCCGCGCCAACCGCCGGAACCACCACCGGTGGGTACGACCCGACCACCGGCCTGGTGCTCGGCGCCGACGGTCGACCGTTGCAGTTCGGCGGGACCGGCGGCCAGTCCCGGATGGCCGGGGACCAGTCGTGGAAGCAGTTGCTGCTCGCCGGGGTGACCCCGTGACCGGCGCGAAGAAGGAGGTGGCGATGCAGGCACGCAGGAACCACACGCTGAAAGTCATCAAGGGGGCGAAGCCTGGAGTGCCGGGCCGGGCGGCGCAACGCCGGATGGTCCCCCGTCAGCTTTCCCAGCCGGAGGAGCCGATCGAGGACCTGCTGAAGCGGCTCGACCAGGAACCGGTCGAGGACCCGGCGGAGTTGGCGGATCCGGCGGCCGGTGACGACCCGGCGGACGCGGACGCTCTCCCGGAGGAGGCCGCCGATGGCCACCCCGCCCAGAAGCGGGCCACCCCGGCGCCGACGCGACGGCGGCGTCCGCTGATCGTCCTGCTCGTGGTGGTGCTCGCCGCGGCCCTCGCCGCCGCCGGCGTGGCCGGTCACCGGTGGTACGTCGACCGGGCGACGGACCAGGCCCGGCAGGAGGCGATCGCCGCCGCCAAGCAGGCCAGCGTCAACTTCGTCTCGGTCAGCGCGGCCAGCGTGGACCGGGACATCCAGCGGATCACGGCCGGGGCGACCGGTGACTTCAAGGACGAGTTCAGCCGGGGGCAGTCCCAGGTCCGGGCCGCGGTGGTGGAGAACAAGGTCGACTCGCGCGGGTCGGTGCTGCGGGCCGGGCTGGTCTCCGGTGACCGTAGCCGGGCGGTCGTGCTGGTGGCGGTCGACGCCACCGTCAAGAACGTCAAGTCGCCCGAGGGGCGGCCGTCGCACTACCGGATCCAGATGGACATGGTCCACGACAAGGACTCCGGCCGGTGGCTGGTGTCCCGCCTGCAGTTCGTCGGATGAGAGAGGGAGGACGCATGCGTACCCTGGTCGATTTCGCGCGACGGCCGCGCGTGCTCCGGCGGCCCGCCGCCCGGATCGGGCTCGTCCCGGCCCTGGTCGTGGCGATCGTGCTCGCGACCGCCGTCGCCGGTCTGGCCTGGTGGGGCGACCACCGCGCCGAGCAGCGGGACACCGCCGTACGTCAGGCGCTGGCCACCGCGCCCGCCGCCGCCAAGGCGATCTTCTCCTACGACTACCGCACCTTCGACGACAGCGTCGCCAACGGCCGCAGCTTCGCCACCGGCTCCTTCGGCAAGGAGTACGAGCAGACCACGGCGGCGTTGAAGCAGACCGCCGCGAAGCAGCAGGCGGTCGTGGCTGCGGAGGTGTCCGCGACGGGCGTGGTGACCGCGACCACCGACCGGGTCGAGCTGCTGGTGTACCTCAACCAGTTCCGGCGCAACGTGAACACCGCCGGGGAGAAGGTCGACCAGAACCGCGTGGTGCTCACGCTGGTCCCGGTCGACGGCGAGTGGAAGGTCGCCAAGGCCACGGCCATCTGAGGTCCTCGTAGGCGGCTCTCCCGGACGGCATCGCCGCCCCTTCCGCCCGAAGGTGGCGATCCGGACCGACGGGCGCCGGCGGCGTTCCGCCGGTCAGGAGCGGTGGCGGGTGACCGCCGTCGCCTGCAGCGTCGGGCGGCGCACCACGGCTATCCGGTCGCCGCAGGCGCGGATCGACGTGCGTCCGCCGCGCCGGCGGCGCACCGTGAGGTCGACGGTGGCCCGTCCCACCTGCACGCCCTCCAGCCTCAGGTCCGGCAGCCACTCCGGCAGGTGCGGGTCCACGAAGATCGTCCGCAGTGGCGCGGCCGGGCGCAGCGCCAGCAGCGCCTGGACCAGCGCCACCACCGAGCTGGCGGACCATGCCTGGGGCGAGCACGAGTCGGGATAGACGCCGGGATGCGGATGGGCGTCGTCGCGGGGCAGGCCGCTGAGCACCTCGGGCAGGCGGTGGTCCTCGAAGAGCGCCGCCGCGGCGAACATCCCCTCGGCCAGCCGGTGCAGCTGCCCCCAGCAGCCGTACCGGGCCAGCCCGAGACCGATCGTGCCCGCCTCCACCGGCCACACGCTGCCCCGGTGGTAGCTGAACGGGTTGTACGCCGGATGCGCCGCCGACAGGGTCCGCACCCCCCAGCCGCTGAACATGTCGGGCGCCAGCAGCCGGCGGGCGACCAGGCCGGCGACCCGGGTCGGCACGATGCCGGTGGTCAGCAGGTGCCCGTCGTTGGAGTTCACGGACCGCACCTGCCGGCCGTCCGTCCCGAGCGCCATCGCGTAGCAGCCCTGATCGGGCATCCAGTAGGCCCGGTGGAAGCGGCGACGCAACGCGCGGGCCCGGGCCACCAGCTTCGCGCCGAGGGCGGGCCGCCCCGTCGCGGCGAACACCACGGCGACGTGCCGCAGCGCGGCGTACCAGTACGCCTGGAGTTCGCTGCTCGCGATCGGGTTCGGCACCACCTGCCCGTGCTCGTCGACGACGGCGGTGTCCGAGTCCTTCCACCCCTGGTTCTTCAGGCCGGACCGGGCGCGGCAGTGGTACTCCAGGAAGCCGTCCCGGTCCAGGTCGCCGTACCGGTCGAGCCAGTCCAGGGCGCGGTGCGCCGTCGGCAGGAGTTCCCGCACCGTGTCCAGGTCCCCGGTCCAGGCGAGGTACTGCCCGAGGAAGACCAGGAAGTCCGGCGCCGTGGACCAGTCGCCGTGGTAGTGGGTGAACGGGTCGAGCCCGAGCACCGACACCGGCCCCAGGCGGGCCTCGTGCAGCGGTTTGCCCGGCTCCTCGTCGCGCCGGTCGTCGACGCGCTGCCCGACGTGCTGGGCGTTGAGCCGCAGGCTGTCCGCCAGCATCGTCGGTCCGGCCAGCAGCGCCTGCCACGACGCGGTCATCGTGTCCCGGCCGAAGATCTCCTGGTAGATCGGCAGCCCGGCCATCGGTGCCGTCGGCCCGGCCGGTTCGCCGAGCGGCAACACGGTCAGGTCGTCGACCGCGCACCGCCAGGCCGCCGTGACGTCGAAGTTGCTGCTGCTCAGCCGGGTGAACTCGCGGGCGAGGCGGGCGCCGGCGGCCGTGGCGGCGCCGGTGGGACCGGCGAACGTCGGCGGCGGCGCGACCAGGCGCTCGCCGTCGAAGACGGGCTCGACGAGGAGATCCACCCGACTGCTGCCACCCGGCGGCACCGTGACCTCGACGGCGAGCGCGCCGTCGTCGTGCCGGACGGGGGCGTCGGCGCGTACCCGGATCGCCACCGCCCGGTCCAGGTCGGCGCGCAGGTAGGTCAGGAACAGTTCCCGCTCCACCGGGTCCCACGCCCGGTCGACGTCGCCGAACTGCCGGCGGTGTCCCGTCTCGGCCTCGCTGGTGTCCGCGAAGTCCGCGGCGAGGTGGAGCCGCACCGGCAGGGTGAGTGACCGGGCGGCGTAGCTGACCACGGTCAGCCGGGTCCGCAGCCCGTCGCCGACGAAGCGTTCCGTCAGCAGGTAGGCCGCCTGCGAGGGCAGCGCCTCGCCGTCGCCGAGTTCCGCGTACGACAGTTGCGCGTGACCCCGCACGTTCGCGGTGCTGAACGCAACCGGTTCCCGGCCGTCGATGGTGACCCGTTCGGCGCTGAGTACCCGGGTGTTGCGCGCGAAGAAGCCCTGCGGGTCGGTGCCGGTGATCCGGCCGCGCACGTCGGTGACCAGGGTGCTCCACCCGCTCGCCACGTACAGCAGGTCGGGGCGGACGCGCAGGTTCCGGACCTGGCTCATCGGCGGTGCGGCGGCAGGTGGCGCGGGCCGGGTCGGACGCGCTGACCAGGTGACGCCTGCGAAAGCGGCATCGGCCCACCCCCCTGATCCGCGATTCGACCCCGGGCACGGCGCAGCCGACCGGGCGGCCCTGGCTACCCGCTCGCGCCGCCGCCACACCCCGCCGCCTCCCGGCGCCCTCTTGCAGAGAAAGAGTCGCCACTCCGGCCTCTGCCCGCGGCGTGGGCACACCCGCGCCGCTTCCGGTGCCTCATTCAGAGAAAGAGTGGTCATTCCTGCTTCCAGGGCCACTCTTTCTCTGAAAGTGCAGCCGCGGGCGCGCTGGGCGGCGCAGGCGCGTACGCGCGGGGCAGCAGGAACTCGGCGAGGATGATCCACCGCCGCCACCGGGCACCCGCCGATCCCCACATGTCGATGGCTGCCAGGCGGCGGACATCGAGCCCACGAGCCACGCCCGGCATGCTGCCACCCACCGCTTCCGCCCGCCGTCCCGCCGCGACGCGGACGCCGGTGGCTCGATCCGCTGCCGCACCTCGACCCGGCAGCGGCCGGGCGGGTGAGGTTTCGGCCCGACGGCGGCGGGTAGCCGTCGCCGGACAGATCCGCCACCGCGACGGGAGACGGCCGTGGGGTACCAGGCGCGGCAAGGAAAGCAGCCGGTCGATCCGGAGCACGCCGAGGACGAGGCCGGCCAGGCCCGCCTCGTCCAGGTGGAGGCGGACACCGAGGTTCCGGCCCCGGACGACACGGACGCACGCCCGGACCTGGTCACCGAGGACGACGGGTCGGGGGTGGCCGGTGGCGCCTCCGGCGGCACCGGCGGCGGCTCCGGCATGCCGGGGCACCCGGACGCCGCCCGCTGACCGTCCACCGGTTCACAGCGGGTACGCGATCAGCCCGGCGCAGCGTCGGCGACCCGTCGTAAGACAGGTGGGCGGCGGCGTTCACACCACTGCACTCGACGGCAGCGAGCAGCAGTACCGGGCGGTCCATGTCTCCTGGCTAGAGCATCGTGATGAAGCCATGGTTAACCGGTCGGATGCGATGCTTCACACCTTTTGGGCGTCTTCGCTCGTTTAGCGGGCTTACCCGGCGGTAGCTATTGGCGCATGAAGAACCTGATGAATGCGCCGCGGTTGGCCGCGGGCGCGCTGACCCTGTCGTTGACCGTCATCGCCCTCCCCGGTGTCCCCGCCTGGGGCAGTGCGGTAACCCCGCCGCCGGGAACGTTCGAAGTGGACAGCACCTCCGACGCTCCCGATCGGACGCCCGGGGACGGGCGGTGCCGCACCGCCGACGGCGCCTGCACGTTGCGCGCTGCGGTGATGGAGGCCAACGCGCGGCCGAACTCGACCATCGTGGTCCCCGCCGGGCGGTACACCCTGCGCATCCCGCCGCTGGCCGGCCGCGCCTTCACCGACTACACCCTCGCCGACACCGCGCACGGCAACTTGAAGGTCTTCAAGCCGACGACCATCGTGGGCGCCGGCCGGGACCGTACGGTGATCGACGGCGGTCGGCTCGACCGGGTCTTCACCGTCCTGCGACCGGCCACCATCTCGGACGTCACCATCACCGGCGGCGTGTCGGCCCCGGTCGCCTCGGTTTACCACTACTACGGCGGAGGCGCCGCGCTGAACGCCTCCGACCTCACGATGGAGCGGGTCCGGCTCACCGGCAACAGCGCCCGCTTCGGCGGCGCGGTCCAGAGCATCCCGTTCACCTCGTTCACCCTGCGCGACAGCCTGGTGGACGACAACGAGGCGGGTGAGGCCGGCGGGCTGCGGTTCGACTCGGTCGGCCTGGTCGAGCGGTCGACGATCACCCGCAACAGGGTCAGCAATCCGCACGACCCCACCCGTCCGGGGGAACTGGCCGGACTGGGCGGGGGCATTGACGTCCGTGGCGTACGTACCGTCACCGTGGTCGACTCCGAGGTGACCGGGAACTACGCCGAGGACGGCGGGGGTGGTATCAACATCACCCTGGCCTACCTGCCGGGGAGCACCGAGGACCGGTCCGGACCCGGCGCGGTGGAGCTGAGGAACTCCGTGATCAGCGGAAACACCAGCCGGAGTGGTCCCGGCAACTGCCGGGCCGTCCGGGCGCGCATCGTCGATCTCGGTGGCAACACCGACTCCGACGGCAGCTGCGCGACCACCCGGTAGCCCAGCGGGCGGCGTCGCGCGGGTCACCGCAGCGGCACCGGCGAAAGGCCCCGCCCGCGGTCGGTGGAGAACCGACCCGGAGCGGGGCCTCTCTGCCCGACCTGCCTGTCCGGATCCAACCGACCGGCCGACGGCGACAGCTCTGGCCAAGCCCCCCCGGACCGTTGGGTGAGGCCGCGAGCGTTTCCGGTGCTCCGTCCGGTCGACTCGCAGGTCCGGGACGGGAGCGGGGCGGGGCAGGGTCAGCCGCAGCCGCGGATCCAGGTCCACCCGATGAACCAGTGCCGGGCCGTGACGCGCAGCTCGCACGCGGCGGTGCCGTCACCGGTCAGGGTCACGCCCAGGTCGTGGCTGTTGCGGTACCACGTGCCGGTCACGTCGAAGACACCCCGGTAACCGAACTCGGCGTGCTGCTCCAGGCGTGCCATGGAGCACGGTCGATCGCAGCCGCCGGCCTGCGACGACTGCGCCAGGTGCCAGCCACCGCCCCACGGCTCGCGGTTCCAGTCGGTGTCCACGCCGGTGTTTACCTGGCTGATCCGGCCGTCGGCCGTGCGCCAACCGTGCGTGGCGTAGAGCGCGTTCATCAGGATGCCGCAGCAGTCGTACATCTCCGACCACACCCGCAGCCGACGGTCGCCGTTCCTCTCCCGTGACGACGGCGCGGGAAGGAACCGGGCTGTGTCGGCCCGCACGACGCAGTTCTCGTCCACGGTGATCGACTGCTGTGTGATCATTCCGTCCGGAGGGGCCGGCAGCGTCGCGTCGAGGCGGACGTCGGTACAGACCCTGCCCGCGGGGCCACCGGGCGCCGCCGCCGCCGGGGCGCCGGGTGCGGCGACCGCGATTCCTGTCAGGACGATGGCCACCAGGGCCGCCCGCCTTCGCATGTGTTGCTCCCTCCGTGTCCCGGCGTCGGACAGGCGAACGGTAGCCATCAAATGTGGACAGGACTGTCTTCAAAGGACAGAAGTGGCCTACCTCACGATCCCACCTGGCAGGGTGGGGGCCGTCGGTCCTCGGCCACGCCTGGCGGTTCCGGGCACAGCGAGGCGAGCGGCAGGAGCGGGCACCCGAGCTCCATCTTTCGGGCGACTCTCCTGCATTGATACGCTCCGATGCGTTGATGTCTCATGCCGCCCACCGGTGCCGGGGTGCGGTGGCTGGCCGGGTGGAGGGCACATGCGCAGGGCACTGGCGGGTCTGCTGGTGGTAGTCGTCGGTGCCGTCGGGCTGAACGCGGCACCCGGGGTGGCCTCGGCGGCGTCGGACGACCCGCACATCGCCGGGCCGTTGACGATCCAGAGCGTGCCGAACGGGCGCGTGGTCGACGTCGACGGCGGCGAGATGCGAGACGGCCGGAAGATCCAGGAGTGGACGTACAACGGCTCCGGTGCCCAGCAGTGGCGCCTGCGCCGGGCCGGCAGCCAGCACCAGATCGAAGCCGTCACCGACCCGGCGTTCTGCCTCGGCCGGGAGCACGACGGCGACCTGGCTCGGGTCGTCCTGCGCCGCTGCGCCGACGGGCTGACCGACTGGGCCTTCCAGGCGCTGGGCGGCGAGCGCTACCGGATCACGAACGCGGCCGGGGATCTGCACCTGCACGTGTGGAACGAGGTGCCGACGAACGGGCGGGAACTGGTGGTGAGCGCCAATGGTGAGAGCGGCGCGCAGTGGTACCTCACCGACGTGGCGGTGCTGCGCCGCGCGATGCCCGCCGATCCCCGCCTGGACCAGCTGAGCTTCCTCGTGGCGCACAACGCGATGGCCAACAGCGACGAGGGGTTCTGGGGACGCTTTCCGAACCAGTCGTACCGGCTGCGCGACCAGCTCCAGCACGGCATCCGAGGGCTGCAGCTGGACGTGCACGCCTACCGCGGCGACGTGCGGATGTGTCACGGGACGTGCTGGGGCAACGAGCGGACGCTGAGCGACGGACTGCGGGATGTGGTGGGCTTCCTCGACGGCAACCGGGACGCGGTGGTCACCGTCTTCCTCGAGGACTACACGAGCGTGGACGAGCTGCGCGCGGCCGTCGAGCGGGTGCCCGGCCTGCCGGGCCTGCTCTTTCATCCGGACCGGTCCGGCGTCCGCGACCGCGGTTGGCCGCGCCTGTCCGAGCTGGTGTCGAGCAACCGCCGGCTGCTCATCTTCTCTCAGCGTCCGGGGCGGGACGGCTTCGGCGTGATGTATGACCGGGACTGGACCGCCGAGAACTACTGGTCCCTGGCGGGTGGCGGCGCGCTGGACTGCTACAGCCGGTGGAACGAGGTCCCGCTGCCGAAGGAGGAACCGGGATTCCGGCGGTTGCACGTGATGGACCACTACCGCGACATCCCGACCGAGTGGGCGGCCACCGCCGACAACGGCGCGAAGCTGTCGGACCGGGTGCGGCGCATCTGTGGCCCGTCGGCGCGACGCAAGCCCAACTACGTCGCGGTGGACTTCTACCAGAAGCCCGCGGGTGGAGCGACCTGGGACCTGATCCGGGAGCTCAACACGTACTGGTGAGCAACGAGGCTCGGCGATCGGGCCCCAGGTGGAGATCTGCGCCGCGACGGGTCATCCGTTGCCGGCTCGGGCCCCCGGCTTGATCCAGTCGAAGGTGCGCTCGACCGCGCGCTGCCAGTTGTCCCGCTCCTCGGCCCGGACGGCGTCGTCCATCTGGGGCACCCACCGGGAGGCGAGGTGCCAGTTGCTGCGCAGTCCCTCCAGGTCGGGCCAGTAGCCGACCGCCAACCCGGCGGCGTACGCGGCGCCGAGGGAGACCGTCTCGGCGACCATCGGGCGCACCACCGGCACCGCGAGTACGTCGGCGACGAACTGCATCAGCAGGTTGTTGGCGGTCATCCCGCCGTCCACCCGCAGCGCCGTCAGCGCCAGGCCGGAGTCGGCGTTCATCGCGTCGACCACCTCGCGGGTCTGCCAGCCGGTGGCCTCCAGCACCGCGCGGGCCAGGTGCCCCTTCGTGATGTACGACGTGAGCCCGACGATGAGCCCGCGCGCCTCGCTGCGCCAGTGCGGCGCGAACAGCCCGGAGAAGGCCGGCACGATGTAGCAGCCCCCGTTGTCGTCCACGGTGCGGGCGAGGGTCTCGATCTCCGGCGCGGTACTGATCAGCTCCAGCCGGTCGCGGAACCACTGCACCAGGGAACCGGTGATCGCGATGGAGCCTTCGAGGGCGTAGACCGCCGGCTGGCCGCCGATCTGGTAGCCGACGGTGGTGAGCAGCCCGTGGCTGGAGTGCACCGGTTCCGTGCCGGTGTTGAGCAGCAGGAAGCTGCCCGTGCCGTAGGTGCACTTGGCGTCGCCCGGCGCGAAACAGGTCTGGCCGAACAGGGCGGCCTGCTGGTCGCCGAGCGCCGCCGCGATCCGCACGCCGGGCAGGACGGCGGTCGCGGTGCCGTACACCTCGGACGAGGAGCGGATCTCGGGCAGCATGGCGGCCGGGATGTCGAAGAAGGCCAGCAGGTCCGGGTGCCAGGCGAGCGTGCGCAGGTCCATCAGCATGGTCCGGCTGGCGTTGGTCACGTCGGTCAGGTGCAGACCGCCGTCGGGGCCGCCGGTGAGGTTCCAGATCAACCAGCTCTCCATCGTCCCGAAGAGCACCTCGCCGCGTTCGGCGCGCTCGTAGAGGCCGGGGGTGTGGTCGAGCAGCCAGCGCAGCTTCGGGCCGGAGAAGTACGTGGTCAGGGGCAGCCCGCAGCGCTGCCGGACGTCCTCGGCGCCGGGCGCCTGGGCCAGTCTCTCCACCAGCGCGTCGGTGCGGGTGTCCTGCCAGATGATCGCCGGCGCCACCGGGACGCCGGTGCGCCGGTCCCACACCACCGTGCTCTCCCGCTGGTTGGCGATGCCGATCGCGGCGACCTGGCCGGCGACGATGCCGGCCTCGGCGAGGGCCCTCGGCACCACCTTGCCGACGTTGCGCCAGATCTCCAGCGCGTCGTGTTCCACCCAGCCGGGCCGGGGGAAGTGCTGCTGGTGCTCCCGCTGCGCCACCGAGACGAGGTTGCCCCGGCGGTCGAACACGATGCAGCGGGTCGAGGTCGTGCCCTGGTCGATGGAGACGACGTAGCTGTCAGTCATTCCTCGTCCTCTCTGGCCTGGCGGGGAGCAGGTGGACGGATCACCAGCGTGCGGCGCCGAGATCCCGGGACACCGCGCGGGCGGCGTCGCGGACGTACGCGACGAGCGTCGGGCGGGGTTGGCCCTGCCCGTCGCAGACGCGGTCGACCGGGCCGGAGAGCCCGATCGCGCCGACGACGAGGCCGCCGTAGCCGCGGATGGGTGCGGCGATACCGGCCTCGCCGAGGGTCATCTCCTCGATCTCGGCGCCCCAGCCGTTGTCCCGGATCTTGGTCAGGGCCTGGCTGAGGGCTCGGGCGGTGACCACGGTGCGCCGGGTGTACGGCTCGGGTTCGGCCTGCATGACGGTGTTGGCGGCGCCGACGTCGTAGGCGAGCAGGACCTTGCCGAGCGCGGTGGCGTGCGGCGGTAGCAGGGACCCGACGTCGAGGGTCTGGAGGGTGTCGTCGGGTCGGAAGACGTGGTGGACCACCAGCACCTTGCCGTCCAGCAGGGTGCCGATGCGGACGGCCTCGCCGCTGCGCGCGGCCAGCGGGTCGGCCCAGTTGATCGAGCGTGAGCGCAGTTCGTTGACGTCGAGGTAGCTGGTGCCCAGGTGCAGTAGCGCCGCCCCGAGCTGGTACTTGCCGGAGGTCTTGTCCTGCTCCACGAAGCCGACGTCCTGCAGGGTGCGGACGATGCCGTGCGCGGTGCCTTTGGGCAGGTCGAGGGACCGGGCGATCTCCCCGATGCCGAGCCGGCCGGAGCTGCTGGCGAGCAGGCGGAGGATCGCCGCGGCCCGCGCGATGGACTGCACCTGACCCGGCATGGGGCGGAATGCTAACGGCATTTCGGCAGCCGCAACAGTGTTCGACATTGTCGACCGGGGTTCGTTGACCCGGCCTCGAGGATTTCCTAGCGTTCACCGCACGGTGACGTCCGACGCCTCGGCGTAACCGACCCGGCCCTCCGCTTCCCCCCGAACGGAGAAGGCCGTCACCCCCACCACCTCTGGAGGCACCCATGGCGCAACGATTGAAAGTCCCCGGGCTCGTCGGCGAGTTGGCCGCCGAGTTCGCCGGCACCGCGATCCTCATCCTGTTCGGCGTGGGCGTGGTCGCCCAGGTGGCCGCGGCCGGGACCGGAGAGTTCGACAGCATCGCCTGGGCCTGGGGCCTCGGCGTCACGCTCGGCGTGTACGTGGCGGGCCGGATCAGCGGCGCGCACCTCAACCCCGCGGTCACCGTCGCCCTGGCCGTCTTCAAGGGCTTCTCCTGGCGCAAGGTGATGCCGTACGCGCTGGCCCAGACCGCCGGCGCGTTCGTCGCGGCCCTGATCATCCGGTGGAACTACAGCGAGGTGCTGTCCCGGTTCGACCCGGGCCTGACCAGCAAGAGCCAGGGCGTCTTCTCCACCCTGCCGGGCGCCGGTGTGACCGAGTGGGGCGCGCTGCGCGACCAGATCATCGGCACGGCCATCCTGCTGTTCCTCGTCCTGGCGGTCACCGACGCGCGCAACTCGCTGCCCGCCGGCAACCTCGCCCCGCTGATCGTCGGCCTGATCGTGGTGGCGATCGGCATGGCCTTCGCCGTCAACGCCGGCTACGCCATCAACCCCGCCCGCGACTTCGGCCCCCGCCTCGCCTCGTTCCTGACCGGTTACGAAACGGCCTTCCAGGACACCAGCGGATATCCGTACTTCTGGGTGCCCATCGTCGGTCCGCTCGTCGGTGGCGTCATCGGCGCCGGCCTCTACGAGCTGATCATCGGCCGCTTCCTGCCCAGCGAGGACGAGCTGGAGCCGGGCGCCCTGGCCACCGAGAAGGCCCCGGCCGAGGACGAGCTCGCCCGCGTCTGACCTCGCCGACCCGCATCCCCGCAAGGAACACAGAAGGAGACCCCCGAATGGCTGACTTCGTCGGCGCGGTAGACCAGGGCACCACCAGCACCCGATTCATGATCTTCGACCACGGCGGCAACGAGGTCGGCCGCCACCAGCTTGAGCACCAGCAGATCCTGCCGCAGGCCGGCTGGGTGGAGCACAACCCGCTCGAGATCTGGGAGCGGACCCAGACGGTCATCCAGACCGCGATGAACGAGCGCGGCCTGACCGCCTCCGACCTGGCCGCGCTCGGCATCACCAACCAGCGCGAGACCACGGTCGTGTGGAACCGCCGGACCGGCCGGCCGTACTACAACGCCATCGTGTGGCAGGACACCCGTACCGACCGGATCGCCTCCGCCCTGGAACGCGAGGGCAAGGGCGACGTCATCCGGCGCAAGGCCGGCCTTCCGCCGGCGACGTACTTCTCCGGCGGGAAGATCCAGTGGATCCTCGAGAACGTCGACGGGGTCCGCGAGGCCGCCGAGCGCGGCGAGGCACTCTTCGGCAACACCGACACGTGGTTGCTGTGGAACCTCACCGGCGGCACGGAGGGCGGGGTGCACGTCACCGACCCCACCAACGCCAGCCGCACCATGCTGATGAACCTGGAGACGCTGGACTGGGACGACGAGCTGCTGTCGTTCTTCGACATCCCCCGGGCCATGCTGCCGCAGATCCGTCCGTCGTCCGACCCGCGCTCGTACGGCAGCACCGTGAACGGTCCGTTCAACGGCCCGGTCCCGCTCACCGGCGACCTGGGCGACCAGCAGGCCGCCACGGTCGGGCAGGTCTGCTTCGCCCCGGGCGAGGCGAAGAACACCTACGGCACGGGCAACTTCATGCTGCTCAACACCGGCACGGAGATCGTCCGGTCGAAGGCCGGACTGCTCACCACGGTCTGCTACCAGTTCGGTGACGACGCCCCGGTGTACGCGCTCGAAGGCTCGATCGCGGTCACCGGCTCGGCCGTGCAGTGGCTGCGCGACCAGCTCAAGATCATCAGTAGCGCCGGGCAGAGCGAGATCCTGGCCCGCCAGGTGGCGGACAACGGCGGGGTGTACTTCGTGCCCGCGTTCTCCGGCCTGTTCGCCCCGTACTGGCGCTCCGACGCCCGCGGCGCGATCGTCGGCCTCTCCCGGTTCAACACCGACGCCCACATCGCCCGGGCCACCCTCGAGTCCATCTGCTACCAGAGCCGCGACGTGGCCGAGGCCATGGAGCAGGACTCCGGGGTGCACCTCGAGGTCCTCAAGGTCGACGGCGGCGTCACCGTCAACGACCTGTGCATGCAGCTGCAGGCGGACATCCTCGGCGTGCCGGTCAGCCGGCCGGTGGTCGCCGAGACCACCGCGCTCGGCGCGGCGTACGCCGCCGGCCTGGCCGTCGGGTTCTGGAAGAACACCGACGAGCTGCGCGAGAACTGGAACGAGAGCCGGCGCTGGCAGCCGGCCTGGTCGCCGGAGCAGCGCGATACCGGCTACGCCCGGTGGAAGAAGGCGGTCCAGCGCACCCTCGACTGGGTCGACGTCGACTGACCGCCCGCCCCGCCCCGCCCCGCAAGGATCCGGGCGGCCGGCGCCTGTCGCCGGCCGCCCCCACCCCTCCCAGGAGAGAGAAGACGGATGCACTCCGCGACACTGTCACCGGCCGCCCGTGAGCGGTCCCTGGCCGCCCTCAGCAGCGGCCAGGAACTGGACGTCCTGGTGATCGGCGGCGGCGTCACCGGCGCCGGCTGCGCTCTCGACGCCGTCACCCGCGGCCTGTCGGTCGGGCTCATCGAGGGCCGCGACTGGGCCAGCGGCACGTCGAGCCGGTCCAGCAAGCTCATCCACGGTGGCCTGCGCTACCTCGAGATGCTGGACTTCGGGCTGGTCCGCGAGGCCCTGCGCGAGCGGGGTCTGCTGCTGCAGCGGCTCGCCCCGCACCTGGTCCGCCCGGTGCCGTTCCTCTACCCGCTGCGCCACCGGGGCTGGGAACGCCTGTACGCCGGCGCCGGCGTGCTGCTCTACGACGCGATGAGCCTCTCCGGCACCCATGCGCGCGGCGTGCCGGCCCACCGGCACCTGAGCCGCCGCGGGGCGCTGCGCGCCTGCCCGTCGCTGCGACCGGAGGCGCTGGTCGGCGCCCTGCAGTACCACGACGCGCAGGTCGACGACGCCCGGCTGGTGACCTGCCTCGTCCGTACCGCCGCCGCGCACGGGGCGCACCCGCTGTCGCGGGCTCGCGTCGTGGGTCTGCTGCGCGAGGGCGCCCGCGTCACCGGCGCGCGGGTGCACGATCTGGAAAACGACCGGGTGTTCGAGGTGCGCGCCCGGCAGGTCATCAACGCCACCGGGGTGTGGACCGACGACACCCAGGCCCTCGTCGGCGAGCGGGGCCAGTTCCAGGTGCGCGCCTCCAAGGGCATCCACCTGGTGGTCCCGCGCGACCGGATCCGGTCCAGCACCGGCCTGATCCTGCGTACCGAGTCCAGCGTCCTGTTCGTGATCCCGTGGGGCCGGCACTGGCTGATCGGCACCACCGACACCGACTGGGACCTGGACAAGGCGCATCCGGCGGCGACCAGCCGGGACATCGACTACCTGTTGGAGCACGTCAACGCGGTGCTGGCCACCCCGCTGACCCGCGACGACGTCGAGGGCGTGTACGCCGGCCTGCGCCCGCTGCTGTCGGGGGAGTCCGAGGCGACCGCCAAGCTGTCGCGCGAGCACACCGTGGTCAGCCCGACGCCCGGGCTCGTGGTGGTGGCCGGCGGCAAGTACACGACGTACCGGGTGATGGCGCGCGACGCGGTCGACGAGGCGGTGCGCGGCTTCGGCGCTGCGGTACCCGCCTCCTGCACCGACCGGGTGCCGCTGCTCGGTGCCGAGGGTTACGTCGCCCGGTGGAACCAGCGGCGCCGGCTGGCGCAGCAGTTCGGCCTGCACCCCGAGCGCGTGGAGCACCTGCTGCGGCGCTACGGCGCCGCCGTCGACGAGGTTCTGGCGCTGCTGCGGGAGGATTCCACGCTCGGTGAGCCGCTCGACGGCGCGGAGGACTACCTGCGGGTGGAGGTCGTCTACGCGGCCTCCGCCGAGGGGGCGCTGCACCTGGAGGACGTGCTCACCCGGCGCACCCACATCTCGATCGAGACCTTCGACCGTGGCCTGCTGGCCGCTCGGCCGGCGGCGACGCTGATGGCGCCGGTCCTTGGCTGGGACGACGAGCGGGTCGACCGGGAGGTGGCGCACTACGTCGCGCGCGTCCGGGCCGAGCGGGCCGCGCACGACCAGCCCGACGACGCGGCCGCCGACGCCGTCCGGCTGGCAACGCCGGACGTGGTGCCGGCGGCGGCCATGGCGGCCTGAGCGGGCTCCGGCGGGTCGGCGGGTCTTGCGTGGTGGCCTCTTCGGCGGCCCCGAAGAGGCCACCACGCAGCTGGACCCGGGTGGGGCGCGGAATGTTCCCGATCGTCGTCCGCAGCGGGACAGTGGTTCGGGTGGACGCTCGGCCACCAGATCATCGACGGTGCGAGCCAAGCGGCTTGCACCGTTCGTGCTTTCGGTCACGGGTGAGCCGTGAGCCGAGGTGGCTGCATGGCGGTGCGCCGGCGAAGCCTGGGCCCGTGCCGTTTCCCGTTCCGTGACGACTCCGCCAGGCCGGTCGTGGGGTGGGTTGCACGTGCGGCGACCGGGCCCGGAACCCGCAGCGGGAAGCCAACTCCCGGTCTCTCCGCGGCGAAGACGCCCGCCCGGCATCGTTGCCGGCACACCCGGTCCGCTGGCTGACACAGATCCAACCCGGCGGTACTCGTTCCGCTTCCTGATCCGCGAGCTTGCCGCCTGCCGCCCGCCGCCCGGGAGTACCGGGTCTGCTGGCGCCCTCACTGGCGCCCGGTTTGATGCCGAGCGCCGGGTTTACTGACCGTGACGGCTGCAGGATCGACTCAACGAGTCGGCGTGATCTAGTGCCCCGTCATGCAGCCTTGAACGGGTAATCCGGGTGGCGGATCTTGGAGCCGGCGGCG
>NZ_JBAKHT010000049.1:0-24640 GCF_036906755.1 Micromonospora sp. CPCC 206171
AGTCACGCGTTCCACAGCGGGTTGATGGACCCGATGCTCGACGACTTCCGGGCCGTCGCGGCGGGGCTGACCTACGCCGAGCCGCAGCTTCCGGTCGTGTCGAACCTGACCGGCACCCTGGCCACCGGCGAGCTGACCGACCCCGACTACTGGGTGCGGCACGTCCGTGAGGCGGTCCGTTTCGCCGACGGCATCACCGCCCTGCACGCCGCCGGCGCGACCACGTTCCTGGAACTGGGCCCGGACGCCGCGCTCACCCCGCTGATCGAGGGCATCCTCACCGACGAGGTCACCGTCGTGCCGTCCCTGCGGCGCGGGCACGACGAACAGCGGCAGGCCCTGACCGCCCTGGCCAGGCTGCACGTCACCGGCACCACCGTCGACTGGACCGCACTGCTCCCGCAGACCGGTCGCACGGTCGACCTGCCCACGTACCCGTTCCAGCGGCGGCGTTACTGGCTGAACCCGCTGCCGCCCGCCGGCGACGTCGGCTCGGTCGGGCTTGAGCCGATCGGGCACCCGCTGCTCGGTGCCGCGGTGCCGGCCGCCGACACCGACCGGGTGGTGCTCACCGGGCGGCTCGCCGTCGACCGGCAGCGCTGGCTGGCCGACCACGAGATCCTGGGGGCGGCGCTGCTGCCCGGCACCGGCTTCGTCGAACTCGCCGTCCGTGCCGGTGACCACGTCGGCTGCGGCCGGGTCGAGGAGCTGACCCACCGGGCGCCCATGATCCTGCCCGGCCGGGGCGCGGTGGCCGTCCAGGTGGTGGTCGGCTCGCCCGACGACAGCGGCGTACGCCAGATCGGGATCCACTCCCGACCCGAGGGCGGGGACGGGGAGTGGACCCTGCACGCCACCGGCGCGATCGCGCCGACCGCCGCCCCGGCCGCCTGGGACCTCACCCAGTGGCCGCCGCCGGGTGCCACCGCGCTGCCCGTGGAGAGCTTCTACCCGGGCCTGCGCGCCCGCGGCTACGGGTACGGCCCGACGTTCCAGGGCCTGCGGGCCGCCTGGCGGCGCGGCGAGGACGTCTTCGCCGAGGTTGCGCTCCCCGAGGGCGAGGACGCCGAGCGGTACGGCCTGCACCCGGCCCTGCTCGACGCCGCCATGCACGCCGACCAGCTCGGCGAGGACGGCCCGCTGGACGGTGAGACGCTGCTGCCCTTCTCCTGGTCCGGGATCACCCTGCACGCCGCCGGGGCCCGCGCGCTGCGCGTACACCTGGAACGGCTGCGGGGCGACGAGGAGTGCCGGATCCGGGTGGCCGACCCCGACGGACGCCCCGTCGCCACCGTCGAGTCGCTGCTGGTCCGGCCGGTCTCCGCCGGGCAGCTCGCGCGGGACGACCGCGCCGGCGCGCTGCTGCGCCTGGAGTGGACCCCAACGCCGGTTCCGCCGGCGACCAGCCGGGCCGTCGTGCTCGGCGACCTGCCGGGGACCGGACTGCCCGCGTACCCGGATCTGGCCGCGCTCGGCGCGGCGCTCGACGCGGGGGAGACCGGCACCCCCGACCTGGTCCTGCTCGCCGCCCCCACCGGCGGGGGCGACCCCGCCGAGGCGGCCCGCGCCGTCACCCGCGACACGCTGCGGACGGTGCGGTCCTGGCTGGCCGACGGGCGGCTCGACGGGGCGCGGCTGACCGTCGTCACCCGGCAGTCCGTCGCCACCGCGACCGGCGAGGACGTCGACCTGGCCCAGGCCCCCCTGTGGGGGTTGCTGCGGGCGGCGGCCGGCGAACAGCCGGGCCGGTTCGGCCTGCTCGACACCGACGGCAGCGCCGACTCCGCGCGGCTGCTCGCCGCCGTCGCCGCCGCCGAACCCGAGGCGGCGGTCCGCGCCGGCCGGGTGAGCGTGCCCCGGCTGGCCCGGCTGCGCCCCGCCGACGGTGGGCCCGGCTGGAACCCGGACGGGACCGTACTGGTCACCGGCGGCACCGGCGGGCTCGGCGCGCTGATCGCCGGGCACCTGGTGACCACCCACGCGGTACGCCGGCTCGTGCTCACCAGCCGGCGCGGCCCCGACGCGCCCGGCGCGGCGGCGCTGCGCGACGAGCTGCGCGCGCTCGGCGCGACCGAGGTCACCGTCGCCGCCTGCGACGTCACCGACCGCGCCGCCGTCGCCGCCGTGCTCGCCGCCGTTCCCGCCGAGCACCCGCTCACCGCCGTGGTGCACGCCGCCGGCGTACCCGGCGCCGGCCTGGTCGCCGACCTCGACCCGGACGGCCTCGACCCGGTGCTGGCGCCCAAGGTGGACGGCGCCTGGCACCTGCACGAGCTGACCCGGGACCTGCCGCTCGACGCGTTCGTGCTGCTCTCCTCCGCCGGTGGCCTGGTGCTGGCCGCCGGGCAGGGGCACTACGCCGCCGCGAACGTCTTCCTGGACGCCCTCGCCGCCCACCGGGCCGCCGCCGGCCTGCCCGCCACCGCGGTCGCCTTCGGCCTCTGGGACCTCGGCGACGCCTCGGCCGACGACGTCGCCCTGGTGCGCCGGCTCGGCCTGCCGGCGCTCGGCGTCGACGACGGGCTCGCCCTGCTGGACGCCGCCGTCGCGACCGGCGAACCGCTGGTCGTGCCGCTGCGCGTCGACCCGGCCGCCGTCCGGGCCCGGGGCGAGGTACCGACCCTGCTCCGGGGCCTGGTCGCCGCCCCCACCCGGCGCGCCGCCGCCGGTACGACCGACGGCGGCGGCACGGCCAGCGGCCTGGCCCAACGGCTCGCCGGGGTCACCGAGGCGGAACGCCACCGCGTCCTGGTCGAACTCGTCCGCACCCGGGTGGCGGCGGTGCTCGGGCACGCCGGCGTCGAGGCGGTCGCCCCCGATCGGGCGTTCAAGGACCTCGGCTTCGACTCGCTCGCCGCCGTCGAGCTGCGCAACGCCCTCAACGAGGCGACCGGGCTGCGGCTGCCGGCCACCCTGGTCTTCGACCACCCGACCGCCGAGGCCGCCGCGCGCTTCCTCGCCGACCGGCTGGTCGGGGCCGCCCCCGCCGCCGCACCCGCGCCCGCCCCGACCACCCCGGCCGCGCCGGACGACGACCCGATCGCCATCGTCGCGATCCACTGCCGCTACCCCGGCGAGGTGCGCTCCGCCGACGACCTGTGGCGGCTGCTGGTGGAGGAGCGCGACGCGATCTCCGAGTTCCCCGTCGACCGGGGCTGGGACGTCGACGCGGTCTACGACCCGCAGCCCGGCGCGGCCGGGAAGACCTACGTCAAGACCGGCGGGTTCCTGCACGACGCGGCCGAGTTCGACCCGGAGTTCTTCGGCATCATGCCGCGTGAGGCGCTCGCCATGGACCCGCAGCAGCGGCTGCTGCTCCAGGGCGCCTGGGAGGCGTTCGAGCGCGCCGGCATCGACCCCGCCTCGATGCGGGGCAGCCGCACCGGCGTCTACGTCGGCGTCATGTACACCGAGTACGGCAGCCGGGTGCAGCAGCACGTACCCGAGGAGATCGCGGCGTACCTCAGCGGCGGCAGCGGCGCCAGCATCGCCTCCGGGCGAGTGGCGTACGCGCTGGGGCTGGAGGGGCCGGCGGTCACCATCGACACGGCCTGCTCCTCGTCGCTGGTCGCGCTGCACATCGCCTGCCAGGCGCTGCGCCAGGGCGAGGTGGAGATGGCGCTGGCCGGCGGCGTGACGGTGCTGCCGACGCCGGACGTCTTCGTCGACTTCAGCCGGCAGCGGGGCCTCGCCCCGGACGGCCGGTGCAAGGCGTACGCGAACGGCGCCGACGGCACCGGTTGGTCCGAGGGGATCGGGCTGCTGCTGGTGGAACGCCTCTCCGACGCCCGGCGCAAGGGCCACCCCGTGCTGGCCGTGGTGCGCGGGTCGGCGATCAACCAGGACGGCGCGTCCAACGGGCTGACCGCCCCGAACGGCCCCTCCCAGCAGCGGGTCATCGAGGCCGCCCTGGCCGCCGCCGCGCTCGCCCCGACCGAGGTGGACCTGGTCGAGGGGCACGGCACCGGTACCGCGCTCGGCGACCCGATCGAGGCGCAGGCACTGCTCGCCACGTACGGCCGGGACCGGGACCGTCCGCTGTGGCTCGGGTCGGTCAAGTCGAACCTCGGGCACACCCAGGCCGCCGCCGGGGTGGCCGGGGTGATCAAGGCGGTGCAGGCGATGCAACACGGGCTGATGCCGGCGACGCTGCACGTCGACGCCCCCTCCGACGAGGTGGACTGGTCCTCCGGCGCGGTGGAGCTGCTGACCCGGCCGCGGGAGTGGCCGGCACAGTCCCGCCCCCGCCGGGCGGCGGTCTCGTCGTTCGGGCTCAGCGGCACCAACGCTCACATGATCATCGAGGAGGCGCCGGCGGACCTCACCGGTCCGGTCCGGCCCGTCGGCCCGCCGGCTGGTGACGCCGCCTCGCCGGCCGGTGATGGCGCGCCGGCGCCGGTGCGGCCGTGGCTGCTGTCGGGGCGTACCGACCGGGCGCTGCGGGCGCAGGCGGAGCGGCTGGCCGCCCACCTCGACGGCCGGGACGACCTGGCCGACGGGGATGTCGCCTGGTCCCTGGCCACCGGCCGGGCGGCCCTGGAGCACCGGGCCGTGGTGCTCGGCGCGGACCGGGACGAGCTGACCGCCCGCCTGACCGCCCTGGCGGCCGGGGAGGTCGCCACCGGCGTGGTCACCGGCGTCGCCCGCTCCGGCGGCCGGTCGGCGGTGGTCTTCACCGGTCAGGGCGCGCAGCGCCTCGGTATGGGTCGTGAGCTGCACGCGGTGTTCCCGGTGTTCGCCGCTGCGTTCGACGCGGTCGTGGCCGAGCTGGATCAGCATCTGGATCGGCCGTTGCGTGAGGTGGTCTGGGGTGATGACGAGGAGCTGATCCGCCGGACGGGTTATGCGCAGGCTGGCCTGTTCGCTGTCGAGGTCGCTCTGTTCCGCTTGGTGGAGTCGTGGGGTGTGCGGCCGGACTTCGTGGCCGGGCACTCCATCGGTGAGTTGGCTGCCGCGCATGTGGCCGGGGTGTTGTCGCTGGCGGACGCCGCAAGGTTGGTGGCGGCGCGTGGGCGGTTGATGCAGGCGTTGCCCGAGGGTGGGGCGATGGTGGCGGTGCGGGCGTCGGAGGAGGAGGTGCGGGCGGCGCTGGCGGGTGAGGGTGTGGTGGTCGGATCCTTTGGAGCTGATGTCGTAAACGATTCGGCCTCCAACGGCAACGCCAACGGCAACGGCAACGGGACCAGCACCGACGCCGACGCCGACACCGACGCCGGCACTGATCCGATCGCCGTCACCGGCACCGGCACGGGCACGGAGGACGGCGTCGGCCAGGTCGCGGCCAACGGCATGGGCATCGGCACGGGTAATGGTGGCGGTCTGGCGGCCGCTGGCGGTGTGGACATCGCGGCCGTCAACGGCCCCCGGTCGGTGGTGATTTCCGGCCCGGAGGCCGCCGTGCTCACGGTCGCCGAGCACTTCACCAACCTTGGTCGCAGGACCACCCGCCTGCGGGTCAGCCACGCGTTCCACAGCGGGCTGATGGACCCGATGCTCGACGACTTCCGGGCCGTCGCGGCGAGCCTCGCCTACGCCGAGCCGCAGCTCCCGGTCGTGTCCAACCTGAGCGGCGCCCTGGCCAGCAGTGAGCTGACGAACCCGGACTACTGGGTGCGCCACGTCCGCGAGGCGGTCCGTTTCGCCGACGGCATCACCGCCCTGCACCAGGCGGGAGTCACCACGTTCCTGGAACTCGGCCCCGACGCCGCGCTCACCCCGCTGATCGAGGGCGTCGTGACCGACACCGTCGTCGCGCCGGCCCAGCGCCGGGACCGGCCCGAGGTGACGCAGCTGCTCGACGCCCTGGCCCGGCTGCACGTCACCGGCACCCCGGTCCGCTGGACGGAGGTCCTCGGCGGCGGCGCCCGCGTCGACCTGCCCACGTACCCGTTCGAGCGGCGGCACCTGTGGTTGAACGCCTCGAAGACCCGGGCCGGCGACGCCGCCGGGCACGGCCAGCGCGACGCCGACCACCCGCTGCTCAGCGCCGTCATGGTGGCGCCGCAGGGCGGCGGCGTGGTGCTCACCGGCCGGCTCGCCCTCGACACCCACGCCTGGCTGGCCGACCACAACGTGATGGGCATGGGGCTGCTCCCCGGCACCGGCTTCGTCGAGCTGGCCCTGCGGGCCGCCGAGGAGGTCGGCTGCGACGTGGTCGAGGAACTGATCATCGAGCAGTTGATGCCGCTGCCCGACCACGGCGGCGCGGCCGTCCAGGTGGTGGTGGGGGAGCCGGACGCCGGCAACCGGCGGAGCATCGCCATCTGGTCCCGGTTCGACGACGCCCCGCCGGAGGTGGGCTGGACCCGGCACGTCACCGGCTGGCTCGCCACCGAGAACGCGCCGCCGGTGACCCCGGAGGAGTTCGGCGTCGGGGTGGGTCAGTGGCCGCCGGCCGACGCCCAGCCGGTCGACATCAGCGGCGTCTACGACTACCTGACCGCGCAGGGCTACCACTTCGGACCGATGTTCCGCGGGCTGCGTGCCGTCTGGCTGCGCGGCCGGGACCTCTTCGTCGAGGTGGCGCTCCCCGACGAGGCCCGGCAGGACGCGGCCGCGTACCGGCTGCACCCGTCGCTGCTCGACGCCGCGCTCAGCGCCACCGACTTCCTCGGTGGGCGCAAGCCGCAGGACATCGGCGCCGGCCAGCTGCCGTTCTCCTGGACCGGGGTACGGCTGCACTCCGGCGGCCGCAGCCGCCTGCGGGTACGGATCAACTGGACCAACTCCGATTCCAGCGCCGGCTCCGAGGCGGTCCGCCTGGACCTGGCCGACACCGCCGGCACCCCGGTCGCCACCGTCGAGTCGCTGGTGGTCCGGCCGGTCACCGCGGACCGGCTGGTGGCCGCCGGAGCGGCGATGACCGGCACCCGCCACCTCGACTCGGTGTTCCGGGTCGACTGGCCCCAACTGCCGCTGGGCGAGGCCGCCGAGGCCGTACCCGGGCGGTGGGCGGTGCTCGGCGGCGAGGTCGACCTCGGCCGCGCGGACGTGCCCGCGTACCCGGACCTCGCGGCCCTGGCCGCGGCGGCCGCGACGGACGGCGTACCCGATGTGGTGTTCCTGCCGGTCGAGCCGGCGGACGGCGAGGTGCCCGAGGCGGTCCGCGACGGCTTGGCCGGGGTGCTGGAGAGCACCCGGGCCTGGCTCGCCGACGAGCGGTTCGCCGCGACCCGGCTGGTGGTGCTGACCTGGTTCGCGGCCGACGACGACAGCGGGCACCTCGACCTGACCGTCGCCCCCGTCTGGGGTCTGCTGCGCGCCGCGCAGGCGGAGAACCCGGACCGGCTGATGCTGGTCGACCTCGACTCCGACGAGGCCAGCCTGCGGATGCTGCCGGCCGTGGTGACGCTGTCCGAGCCGGAGGTGGCCGTGCGCGGCAACCAGGTGAAGGTGCCCCGGCTCGCCCCGGTTCCGGTGCCGGCCGAGCTGCCCCCGTCGCCCTGGCGGCCCGACGGCACGGTGCTGGTGACCGGCGGCACCACCGGCCTCGGCGCGCTGGTCGCCCGGCACCTGGTCGGCACGCACGGGGTGCGGCACCTGGCGCTGGTCAGCCGGCGCGGCCCGGACACCCCGGGCGCGGCGCGGCTGCGCGACGAGCTGGCCGCGCTCGGCGCCGAGGTGACCGTCGCCGCCTGCGACGTCACCGACCCGAAGGTCCTCGCGGCGCTGGTCGACGGACTGCCGCAGCCGCTGACGGCCGTGGTGCACGCCGCCGCCGTGCTCGACGACGCGCTGTTCACCTCGCTCACCCCGGACCGGCTCGCCGCGGTGCTGGCGCCCAAGGTGGACGCCGCCTGGGCGTTGCACGAGCTGACCGAGGAGCGGGAGCTGACCGCTTTCGTCCTGTTCTCCTCGGTGGCCGGCCTGCTCGACCCGGCCGGCCAGGGCAACTACGCGGCGGCGAACAGCTTCCTCGACGCGCTGGCCCGGCACCGCCGGTCGATGGGGCTGCCCGCCACCTCGCTGGTCTGGAACCTGTGGGGCGAGGGCGCCGGTCTGGCCGGCGGCACGGACCCCGGGGTCACCCGCCGGCTCGCCGCGATGGGCATGCCGGCGCTGGCACCGGCCGACGGGCTCACCCTGTTCGACCAGGCGATGCGGGTGGACGAGCCGGTGCTGGTGCCGCTGCGCCCCGACCCGACCGGCACCGAGATCCCGGCCAAGCTGCGCGACGTCGCCCGCGCCGCCGCCGGTCGCCGGCCCGCCCCGGCGGCCACCCCGGCCGCCACCGCCGAGGCGCCGGCGGCCCCGGTGGACGAGGGCAGCCTCGTCCAGCGTCTCGCGGCGCTGCCCGAGGAGGGCCGGCAGCGGCTGCTGCTCGACCTGGTCCGTGGCCACGTCGCGGCCGTCCGGCACGCCGAACCGGGCGAGATCGACGTCCACCGGGGCTTCACCGAGCTCGGCCTGGACTCGCTGGCCGCGATCGAGTTGCGCAACCGGCTCAGCGCGGCGACCGGGCTGCGGCTCGCCGCCACGCTGATGTTCGACCACCCGACCCCGGCCGAGGTGGCGCGGCTGCTGCGCGAGGAACTGGCCGAGGAGGTGCCGGTCGGACCGTCCGCCGACGCGCCCGCCGGGCCGGCGGGCGCCGACGCCCCGGACGAGGACGACGTACGCCGGCGGCTGGCCACCATCCGACTGGACGCGCTGCGCGAGGCGGGCCTGCTCGACGCCCTGCTGCGACTCGCCGCGCCGGGCGTCGAACCCCCGCCCACCGCGGCGCCCGCCGCCGCCGATCGCAGCGAGGAGATCCGGAACATGGCGGTGGACGACCTGGTCCGCGCCGCCCTCGGCGGCGCCGACCCGAACGGAGCGCACCGGTGAGCGGCGTGGACACCGACCAGATCGTCGCGGCGCTGCGCACCTCGCTGCTGGAGAACGACCGGCTCCGGCAGGAGAACGCCCGGCTCGCCCAGGCCGCCGACGAACCGATCGCCATCGTCGGGATGGCCTGCCAGCTGCCCGGCGGCGTCGACTCCCCGGAGAGCTACTGGGAGCTGCTGGCCCGGGGCCGGGACGCGGTCACCCCGTTCCCCACCGACCGCGGCTGGGACACCGACGCCCTGTACGACCCGGAGCCCGGACGCCCCGGCCGGACCGTCACCCGGGAGGGGGCGTTCCTGCACGACGCCGCCGACTTCGACGCCGACCTGTTCGGCATCTCCCCGCGCGAGGCCCGCGACATCGACCCCCAGCAGCGGGTGATCCTGGAGACCGCCTGGGAGGCCCTGGAGCACGCGCGGATCGACCCGCTGTCGCTCAAGGAGAGCCGCACCGGCGTGTACTGCGGGGTGATGTACCACGACTACGACGGCGCGGACGGCGGCGGCAGCATCACCAGCGGCCGGATCTCCTACACGCTGGGCCTGCAGGGGCCGTCCGTCTCGCTGGACACCGCCTGCTCGTCCTCGCTCGTCGCGTTGAACCTGGCCGGGCACGCGCTGCGCTCCGGGGAGTGCACCCTCGCGCTGGCCGGCGGCATCACCGTGATGTCCACCCCGGAGACGTTCGTCTACTTCAGCTCGCAGCGCGGGCTCGCCCCGGACGGCCGGTGCAAGTCGTTCGCCGCCGCCGCCGACGGCACCGGCTGGGGGGAGGGCAGCGGCCTGCTGGTCCTGGAACGGCTCTCCGACGCCCGCCGCAACGGCCGGCGGATCCTCGCCGTGATCCGGGGCGCGGCGGTGAACTCCGACGGCGCGTCCAGCGGCATCACCGTGCCGAACGGGCCCGCCCAGCAGCGGGTCATCCGCCAGGCCCTCGACAGCGCCGGGCTGCGACCGGCCGACGTGGACGCGGTGGAGGCGCACGGCACCGGTACCCGGCTCGGCGACCCGATCGAGGCCCAGGCGCTGCTGGCCACGTACGGGCGGGACCGGGCGGGGGAGCCGCTCTGGCTGGGGTCGGTCAAGTCCAACCTCGGGCACACCCAGGCCGCCGCCGGGGTCGCCGGGGTGATCAAGATGGTGCTCGCGATGCGGCACGGGCTGCTCCCCGCCACGCTGCACGTCGACGCGCCCACCCCGCAGGTCGACTGGTCGGCCGGGCGGGTGGAGCTGCTGACCGAGGCCCGGCCCTGGCCGGAGACCGGCCGGCCGCGCCGGGCCGCCGTGTCCTCCTTCGGCATCAGCGGCACCAACGCACACGTGATCCTCGAAGAGGCGCCGGCCGAGGGCGGGGACGCCCCCGCGCCGGCGCCGGGCTGACGGGCGGGAGAGCGATGACATCGCGTACGGGCACCACGGCGGGCCGGGTCGACCCCGGCGCGTTCCGGCACGTCCTCGGACTCTTCTGCACCGGGGTCACCATCATCACCGCCGGCGACGGGGTACGGCCGGTCGGCTTCACCTGCCAGTCGTTCGTCTCGCTCTCCCTCGATCCGCCGCTGGTCTCCTTCTCGGTGTCCCGCACCTCCCGCTCCTGGCCGCTGATCCGGGCCCGGGGCGCGTTCGGGGTGAACATCCTGACCGCCGAGCAGGAGGGGCTGTGCCGGACCTTCGCCAGCCGGGCCGTCGACAAGTTCGCCGGGGTGGACTGGACTCCCGGCCCGGTGACCGGGTCGCCCCGGCTGCCCGGCTCGCTGGCCTGGGTGGAGTGCACCGTGGAGGCGGAGTACCCGGGCGGGGACCACGTCATCGCCGTCGGCCGGGTACGCGACCTGGAGGTGGTCGACGGCGACGCCGACCCGCTGCTGTTCTTCCTCGCCGGGTTCCGCCGTCCCGCCCCGGCCGTCCCACCGGCCCCCGCCGTACCCGGGTCGGTGCTGACCGCCGGCGGCACCGGGCCCGCCGTCCCGGGCACCCCCTAGGCCGCGCCGGCCGACCCCTGAACGGGCCTCGCCGGCCCCCTGATTACGGCCTCCGTCAGGCCGGATCCGGCAGCCGCGGCCCTAGCGTCATGGCCACCGGGCAGCTTCTCGTCACGCGGAGGAACGCATGCGCTTCGGCTTGACCTATCACCACCAACTTCCCCGGCCCTGGGCCGAGGACAGCGAGGAACGCCTGTTCCAGGAGGCGCTGGAGCAGATCGAGCTGGCCGACCGGCTCGGCTTCGACTACGCCTGGGGCACCGAACACCACTTCTTCGAGGAGTACTCGCACTCCTCGGCGCCGGAGGTCTTCCTCGCCGCCGCCGCGGCCCGGACGAAGAACATCCGGCTCGCGCACGGCATCATCCACATGCCGCCGGCGGTGAACCACCCGGTGCGGATCGCCGAGCGGCTGGCCATGCTGGACCTGATCTCCGGCGGCCGGGTGGACTTCGGCTCCGGCCAGGGCAGCTCCCAGCTCGAGGTGGGCGCCTTCGGCATCGAACTGGCGGACAAGCAGGAGCAGTGGCACGAGGCGCTCGAGGTGGTCATCCGGATGATGACCGAGACCCCGTTCACCGGCCACCAGGGCAAGTGGGTCGACGTGCCCGTCCGCAACGTCGTCCCCAAGCCGAAGCAGAAGCCGCACCCGCCGCTGTGGCGGGCCTGCACCCGGCGGGAGAGCATCCAGGACGCGGCCCGCGAGGGCATGGGCGCGCTCGCCTTCTCCTTCGTCAACCCGGAAGAGGCCGAGGAGTGGGTCGAGGCCTACTACCGGACGTTGGAGTCGGACGACTGCGTCCCGATCGGCCAGGCGGTCAACGCCAACGTGGCCATGGTGCTGCCGTTCATGTGCCACGAGGACGAGGAGGTCGCCCTCGACCGCGGGCTGGAGGGCGCGTACTTCTTCTCGTACGCCCTGATGCACTACTACATCACCGGTCAGCACCAGCCGGGCGTGACCGACATCTGGCAGAGCTTCCAGGACGCCCGGGAGAGCATGGGCTTCACCCGGGACGCGATCGTGCCGGACGAGAAGGACCTCCAGTCGGCCGAGTCGCAGGCGATGATGGACCAGGTCGGGCAGCTGCGCCGGGGCATCGGCACGCCCGCGCAGATCGCCGACATCATCCGCCGGTACGAGGCGGTCGGCGTCGACCAGATCATCTTCTCGGTGCAGATCGGCAAGAACAAGCACGAGCACATCATGGAATCGCTGGAGCTGTTCGCCCGCGAGGTGATGCCGGAGTTCGTCGACCGCCGGGAGGCCCGCGAGGCCGCCAAGCGGGACCGGCTCGACGTCGCCGTCAAGGCGGCCCTCGGCCGGGTCAAGCGGCGGACCAAGGACGTCTCCGGCTTCGTCATCGCCCCGGAGATGTCGCTCTACGGCGACCCCGACGACGACTGACCACCGCCGTGTCCCCGGCCGGGCGGACCCCCGGCCGGGCCGGCGGCGGCCGGGCCGTTCCTCCCGCGCCGGCCGCGCCGGCGCACCGACGCGAAGGATGCACGAGATGGCCGTACCCATGGACAACGGTGCCTGGATCCGCCGCTTCCACCCCGCCCTGGACGCCCCCACCCGGCTGGTCTGCTTCGCCCACGCCGGTGGCTCCGCGTCGTACTTCTACCCGGTGTCCCAGGCGCTGAGCCCCGGCCTGGACGTCCTGGCGGTGCAGTACCCGGGCCGTCAGGACCGCCGCGCCGAGCCGGCCTTCGAGGACGTGCCCCGGCTGGTCGACGCCCTCGTCGACGAGGTGGCCGTCTGGGCCGACCGGCCGCTGGCGCTGTTCGGGCACAGCCTGGGCGCGACCGTGGCGTTCGAGGTGGCCCGGCGGCTGCAGGCGCGCGGGACCGAGGTGTCCGCGCTGTTCGCCTCCGGCCGGCGGGCGCCGTCGCGGCACCGCCCCGCCTGGGTGCACGAGGGTGACGACGACGCGCTGATCAGCGAGATGCTGAAGCTGGAGGGCACCGACGCCCAGATGCTCACCGACCCCGAGCTGGTCCGCATGATCCTGCCGGCGCTGCGCGCCGACTACAAGGCCGCCGAGACCTACCGCTACCAGCCGGGTCCGCCGCTGACCTGCCCGGTGTACGCGCTGACCGGCGACGCCGACCCGCAGGTCGACGTGCCCGACGCGGAGAGCTGGCGGGAGCACACCACCGGCCCGTTCGCGCTGCACGTCTTCTCCGGCGGGCACTTCTACCTCAACCGGCACGCCCCCCAGGTCATGGCCCTGATCCGCCGGCACGCGGCGGACGGGGTGGTCGCCGGCCACGCCCGCGCCTGACGCCCGCCGCCCCGCGCGGCCCGCTCCGTCGGAGCGTCGCGGTGGCGGGCCGGGCGCGGCACGGGCGCGAGGTGCCCGCCGGGCCGCCGGATCGCTACGGACCTGATGTCATGGATGGCTCAGGCCGTTTGCGGGCGGGGTGGTGGTGTCGCGGGCGCTGTCGAGCTGATGACGTGGACGACTCGCGGCCCTCGCCGGCCGGGCAGCGGCGGTCGGCCCGTGACCCGAGGTCCCGGCGGGAGGGCGCGGGTCACCGCGACGGATCAGCGTGCGGCTGAGTCATTCACGACATCAGGTGGACAGCGACGGGACCAGGGTGTGCGTCGGTCGGCGGGGGCGGGCCGGGCGGCGGGTCAGTGTCCTTCGCCGCCCGCGCTCCTCGCCGCCGCGCGCTGCTCGAGCAGGGCGCCGACCCCGTCGAGGATGCGCTCCAGGCCGAAGACGAACTCGTCGTCGGGGCCGGCCGGGGTGTCCAGCACGCCGGCGTCGATCACCGCGGTGAACGCCGGGAAGCGGTCCGGCCCGGCGAGCTTGCGGACCAGCTGACCGTAGGAGGACATCGCGGCCAGCTCGTCGGGGGCCTTGGCCATGAACGAGGCCTGCACGTCGGCGGAGACGGTGGCGTCGTTGCGGCAGAAGCCGCTCAGCAGCATGATCACCGACAGCTTCTCGCCCTCGCCCAGCGCGGTGCCGCCCAGGCACTCCAGCCCCCGCTCCAGCCAGATGATCTGGTTGGGGGTGACCGGCGGGCCGAGGGTCGGGATGTGCAGCGCCCAGGTGTGCTTGCGCAGGATCGCGTGCTGCTCCCAGGTCCACCGGGCCAGCCCGGCGCGCCAGCCCTCGTCCGGCGAGTCGGGCCCGGACGGCGGCGTCTGGTAGATCGCGTCCATCATGAGCTGGAGCAGCTCGTCCTTGGCCGACAGGTAGCGGTACAGCGACATGGTCGAGGCGCCGAGATCCGACGCGACCCGGCTCATCGACACCGCCGACAGACCCTCCGACGCGGCGATGGCGACCGCCGCGTCGACGATGCGCGGAAGGCTCAGCGCGCGCTTGGGGCCCTTGTTCGGTCGGTCCCGCAAACCCCAGGCGTCCCCGATGTATCCCGGCAGCCCCGGATCAATGCTTCCGCCCATCGACTCCACTTTCCCTCTGGGACGCCCGGCCGCGGTCATCCGCCCTTCGCCGCTGCCCGTCGCTGCGGTTCAGGGTATGCCGCCGCCCGAACGATGTCTGCACGGGATTGGGAACCGGACCGTCGGTGCCGTGACAGTAACCGTTCCGCCCCGTCCCGTGGTGCCGGCATAGGGGGCTCGTCGCCGACCTTAGGGGGTGCGGAACCTGTCCGCCGTGCCGGCGCGCTGCTTGAATCGATCCGATCGATTCCCCGCCGCCCCCTTCAAGAGAGAGGCGCCGCAGCGATGACCGAAACAGCCGATGCCGTGACCACCGGTACCGAGCGCCCGGATTTTCCGCTGGACCGGCGCCGGTGCCCGCTCGCCGTTCCGCAGGAATACGAGCGGATGCGTGAGGAGAATCCACTCGCCCCGGTGACCAACCGGATGACCGGAAAACCCGTCTGGGCACTGACCCGTTACCGGGACGTGCGCCAGGTGCTCGGTGACCCGTCGATGAGTTCGAACGCCCGCAATCCCTCCTATCCGGCGCAGTTCCACGTGCCGGAGGAGATGCTGCCGTACATCGCCTTCCCGTTCCCGGCGATGGACCCCCCGGAGCACACCGTCCGCCGGCGAATGGTGATCCCCGAATTCACCGCCGCGCGGATCAACAAGCTCCGCCCCCGGATGCAGCAGATCGTCGACACGCAGATCGACCAGATGCTGGCCAAGGGCGGCCCGCTGGACCTGATGGCCGAGCTGGCGCTGCCCGTGCCGGCGCTGCTGTTCTGCGAGATGCTCGGCGTCGACCCGGTGCACATCGGCTATTTCCGCCGCTACGCCGAGACCACCACCGGGCGGGACTCGACGCAGGAGGCGGTGGCCGGCGCGATCGCCGAGATGGACGAGTTCCTCGACGAGCTGATCACCGAGAAGACCAAGAACCCGGGCGACGACCTGCTCAGCCGGATCGCGGCCCGACTGCCCGACGAGCCCACCCTCGAACACGAGGACCTGGTCGCCATCGCCCGGGTACTGGTGATCGCCGGCTCCGACACCACCGCCAACGTCGTCTCCCTCGGCACGGTGGTGCTGCTGGAGCACCCGGAGCAGCTCGCCGAGCTCAAGGCGGACCCATCGCTGTGGCCGGGCGCGGTCGAGGAGCTGCTGCGCTTCCTCAGCATCCTCGACTCGGCCACCGTGCGGGTGGCCACCCACGACGTCGAGGTCAGCGGCGGCACCATCCGCCAGGGCGAGGGCGTGCTCGCGCTCAACGGCGCGGCGAACTGGGACCCGGAGCGTTTCGAAGAACCGGAGAAGTTCGACATCCACCGCAACGCCGAAGGGCACCTGGCCTTCAGTTACGGCAACCACATGTGCCCCGGGGCGAACCTGGCCCGGATGCAGCTCGAAACCGTCTTCCGTACGCTCTTCGAGCGCATTCCGGAGCTGCGCCTGGCCGCGGATGTCGACAAACTGTCGTACATGTTCGACGCGCACGCGTACGGGTTGCACGAACTGCCCGTCACCTGGTGAGCGACGGGTCGCCGACAATGCGTGTCGAGGTCGACCGGGAAACCTGCGTCGGTTCCGGCAACTGCGTGTACTTCGCGCCCACCGTCTTCGACCAGGACGACCGCGACGGTCTCGTGGTCGTTCTGGTGGAATCGCCGGAGCCGGCGCTGCGCGCGGCGACCCGTACGGCCGCGCTGAACTGTCCGGTCGGCGCCATCTCGGTCGATCGGACCAATTCCGGCAGTCCGCCGGTCCGGCCCGCCCCCTAGGGGCGCGGTCGGGCCGGCGGAAGCCGTTCAGGGGTTGCCCCGGAATTAGGGGGTCGCCGCTATGGAACCGCACTCCCGTGAGTCGCTTGAATTGTGCCGACTCGATCCAGACGACGGTTCGGAGCAGAAAAAAATGATCAAGCTTCCGGAGTCGGACGGCACCCTGACCGTCTACCACCCGACCCAGGCGCCGCGCGTGGAGCAGCCCGCCGACCCCTCCCCGTTCCGGACCCGATCCGTGCTGGCCACCGCGCACGTGCTGGGCGACCCGCTGGCCGACAACGAGCCCTTCGGGCCGCCCGGGGGCGACCCGCCGCCGCAGTCGCTGGACTGGGAGGCGACCCTGGCCTTCCGCCGGCACCTGTGGTCGTACGGCTTCACGCTCTGCGAGGGCATGGACACCGCCCACCGCGGCATGGGGCTGGACTGGCCCCGCGCCGCCGAGCTGATCCGCCGCTGCGGCGCCGAGGCGAAGGCGGTCGGCGGCCGGATGGCCGCGGCCGTCCTCACCGACCAGCTGGAGCCGTTTGCCCCGGTCACCCTCGCCGAGGTCCAGGCCGCCTACGAGGAGCAGCTGGCCGTGGTCGAGGAGGCCGGCGCGCAGCCGGTGATCATGTGCAGCCCGCACCTGAACGTCGCCGTCCGCGGCCCCGAGGACTTCGCCACCGTGTACGGCAACCTGCTGCGCCAGTCGAGCCAGCCGGCGATCGTGCACTGGATCACCTCGGAGTGGGATCCGCGCAACTCGGAGTACTTCGGCTACGAGGAGCCCGACGACGCGTACGACGCGCTGATCGCCATCGTCCGCGACAACCTGGACAAGGTCGACGGCGTCAAGATCGGGCCGGCGTCGCTGGCCCGGCAGGTCGAGTGGCGCAAGCGGCTGCCCGAGGGCGTGAAGTTCTACACCAGCGACACCACCGAGTACCCGGAGATGTTCGTCGGCGACGGGTCCGGGCACAGCCACCCGCTCACCCCGGTCATCGACGCGGTCGTGCCGATCGCCGCCGAGGCGTTCCGGGCGCTCGACGCCGGCGACGACAGCCGGGCCCGGGGGCTGCTGGAGGAGACCCTGCCGCTCAACCGGCACCTGTTCAGCGGCGAGGGCCGGAGCATCTTCTTCTTCAAGACGGGAGTGGTCTTCCTGGGCTGGCTGGCCGGGCACCACGACCACTTCCGGATGGTCTGGGGCGAGCAGTCGGCCCGTTCGGTGCCGCACCTGGCCGCCGCGTACCGGCTGGCCGACAGCCTCGGCGCGCTGCCGGACCCGGAGCTGGCCGAGCGGCGGATGAAGCTCTTCCTCGCCACGTCGGGGATCGAGCAGTGAGCCGGGCCGTCGTCCTCGGCGGCGGCCTCGCCGGGATGCTCGCCGCCGCCGCGCTGGCCCGCGCCGTCGACGAGGTCACCGTCGTCGAACGGGATCAGCTTCCCACCGAGCCGCAGCCGCGCAAGGGGCTGCCGCAGGGCCACCACAGCCACATCCTCATGCGCGGCGGCGTCGAGGCCCTCGACCGGTTGCTGCCCGGCGTCACCGACCGGCTGTACGCCGCCGGCGCCAAGCGCCGGGGGCTGCCCTCCGGGGCGCTGGCCCGCGGCCCCGAGGGCTGGATGGAACGGCTGGACACCGACGCGTACCTGCTGCTGTGCAGCCGGGAACTGCTTGACCACGTGGTCCGCGAGCAGGTGCTGCGCGAGGAGCGGATCGGCGTCCGGGAGGACACCCGGGTCACCGGGCTGGTCGGTGACGCCGACCGGGTCACCGGCGTACGGGTCGAGCAGGGCGGCGCGGAGCGCACCCTCGACGCCGACCTGGTGGTCGACGCCACCGGCCGGGCCACCAGCGCCCCGAAGTGGCTGGTCGACCTGGGCCTGCCGCAGGTCCGCGAGGACGTGGTGGACGCCGGCATCGTCTACGTCAGCCGCTGGTTCACCGCGCCGCCCGGCACCGGCGACGACTTCCCCGGCGTGATGATCCAGATGCAGGCGGGCACCGGCCGGCCCGGCCAGGGCGCCGGGCTGCTGCCGATGGAGAACGGCCGCTGGATCCTCAGCCTCTTCGGCAGCCGGGGCGGCGAGCCCCCCACCGACGAGGAGGGCTTCGCGCAGTTCGCCCGGGAACGGCACCACCCGATCATCGCCGACCTGATCGCCCAGGCCCGCCCGGCCGGGCCGATCCGCGCCTACCGGAGCATCCCGGACCAGCGGCGGCGCTTCGAGAAGCTGCCCGTGCCGGAGGGCTTCCTGGTGATCGGCGACGCCGCCCAGGCGCTGAACCCGGTGCACGGCACCGGCATGTCGGTCGCCGCGCAGTGCGCGCTGGCGCTGCGGACCGAGCTGGACGTCCGGGGCCTGCGCCCCGGCTTCTCCCGCAACGTGCAGGCCGCGATCGCGAAGATCAACCAGGGTGCTTGGCAGATCGCCGTCAACACCGACCAGGGGCTGCCGCACGTGCGGGCCAACGTGCCGCTGCGCGGCGGCGCGTTCGCCAACAAGATGGCCGCCCGGGTCGCCCGGACCGGCTGCGGCAACCGCATGGTCATCAACACCGTGTTCAACGTGGCGTCGCTCTGCGCGCCGATGACCCGGATGATGACCCCCGCCTTCCTCTGGGCGGTGCTGCGCGGCCCCCGTACGCCGGCGCTCACCGCCGAGCAGGCCATCGCGCAGTTCCCCGAGTTCGGCGACCTCGTCAAGGTCGACGCGGCGCCCCGGTCCACGGCCAGCCCGGCCTGACCCGTGCACGACCCGCAGACGGCTCACCTCGCGATCGGAACAGGCGGTGGTACCCGGTGAACCAGGAGATGCCGTCGCGGGACGGCGCGGTGCTGCCCTGGGTGCTCTCCGGGCGCGGCGCGGACGCGCTGCGCGGGCAGGCGGCCCGGCTGTCGGCGTACCTGGAGGCCGCCGACCCGCGGGCGGCGGACGTCGGCCACTCGCTGCTGACCACCCGGGCCCGGCTCGGCCACCGCGCCGTGGTGCTCGGCGCGGACCGCGCCGAGCTGCTGACCGGGGTACGCGCGCTCGCCGACGCCGCCGACGCCCCCGGCGTGGTGACCGGCGCGGTCCTGCCCGACGCCCGGGCGGTCTTCGTCTTCCCCGGCCAGGGCTCCCAGTGGCCCGGGATGGCCCGGGCGCTGCTCGACGAGGCGCCGGCCTTCGCCGCCCGGCTCACCGAGTGCGCCACCGCGCTCGAGCCGTACGTCGAGTGGCGGCTGCTGGACGTGCTGCGTGACCCCGACAGCCCGCTGTGGGACTCCGTCGACGTGGTGCAGCCGATGCTCTGGGCGGTCATGGTGTCGCTGGCCCACCTCTGGCAGGAACACGGGGTACGGCCCGCCGCGGTGGTCGGCCACTCGCAGGGCGAGATCGCCGCCGCCTGCGTCGCCGGCGCGCTCACCCTCGACGACGGCGCTCGCGTCGTCGCCCTGCGCAGCCGGCTCATCGGCGCCGAACTCGCCGGCCTCGGCGGGATGATGTCCGTGCTGCTGCCCCGCGAGGCCGTCGAGGCCCGGCTGGAGCGGTGGGCCGGCCGGCTCCAGCTCGCCGTGGTCAACGGCCCGTCGTCCATGGTGGTCTGCGGCGAGGTCGCCGCCCTCGACGAGTGCCACGCCGAGCTGACCGCCGACGGCGTGCAGGTCCGCCGGATCGCCGTCGACTACGCCTCGCACTCGCACTACGTGGAAGGCATCCGGGAGAAGCTGATCGAGGCGCTCGCCCCGGTCAGCCCGCGTACCGCTCCGGTGGCCTTCTACTCCACCGTCACCGGGGGGCCGCTGGACACCGCCACGGTGACCGCCGACTACTGGTACCGCAACCTGCGCCAGACGGTCCGCTTCTCCGAGGCCGTCCGGGCGCTGCTCGCCGACGGGCACCGCGTGTTCGTGGAGTCCAGCGCCCACCCGGTGCTCACCTCCGCCGTGCAGGACACCGCCGAGGCGGCCGGCGTCACCGCCGTACCGATCGGGTCGCTGCGCCGCGAGGACGGCGGGCTGCGCCGCTTCGCCACCTCGCTGGCCGAGGCGTACGTGCACGGCGCGCCGGTGGACTGGGCCGGCTTCCTCGCCGGCGGCCGAATCGTCGACCTGCCCACCTACGCCTTCCAGCGGCGGCGCTACTGGAAGAACCCGACCGGGCGCACCACCGGCGCCGGCGACGGCGCCCCGGGCCACCCGCTGCTGACCGGACTGGTCCGGCCCGCCGACGGCGACGGGCTGCTGCTCACCGGCCGGCTCTCCGTGACCCGGCAACCCTGGCTCGCCGACCACGAGGTCCACGGCCGGCCGGTGCTCCCCGGCGCCGCCCTGGTGGAACTGGCACTGCACGCCGGCGAGCAGGTCGACCTGCCGACCGTGGCGGAGCTGACCCTGGGCGCGCCGCTGGTGCTGCCCGAGCGCGGCGCCGTCGCGCTCCAGGTCGTCGTCGGCGCCCCCGACGCCGACGGCGCGCGCCCGGTCAGCGTCCACTCCCGCCCCGAGGACTCCGACCGGCCGTGGACCCGGCACGCCGAGGGGCTGCTGGCGCCCGCCGCCCCGGCCCCCGCCGCCGCACCGGCCGACTGGCCACCGCGCGACGCCGCCGCCGTCGACATCCGCGACGGGTACGCCCGGCTGACCGGGCGGGGCTACGGCTACGGCCCGGCGTTCCAGGGCCTGACCGGGCTCTGGCGGCACGGCGACGACCTCCTCGCCGAGGTGACCCTGCCGGAGGCGGCCCAGCCGGACGCCGACCGGTTCGGGGTGCACCCAGCGCTGCTCGACGCCTGCCTGCACGCCGGCGTGATCGAGGAGCCGGCCGGGGACACCCTGCTGCCATTCGCCTGGACCGACGTCACCCTGCACGCCGTCGGGGCCACCGCGCTGCGGGTCCGGGTACGGCGCCTCGGACCGGACCGGGCCACGATCGAGGCGGTCGACCCGGCCGGCGCACCGGTGATCTCGGTCGGTGCGCTGGTGGCCCGCCCGGTCGCCGCAGAGCAGCTGGTCGCCGCCGCCGGTGCCCCGGCCGTGGAGCCGCTGCGCCTGGACCGCCGACCGGTCGACCTGGCGACGGGCGTCGGCTCGTTCGACGGCTGGGCGGTGCTCGGCGCGGACCCGCCGATCGGCGCACCCGCCACCAACCACCCCGACCTGGCCGCCCTCCGGTCCGACCTGGACGCCGGTGTCGCCGTACCCGAGGTGGCGCTCTGGCCCGTCACCGCCGGCGACGGCGACGTGGTCGACGGCGCCCACGCGGCGGCCCGGCGGGCCCTGCGGGTCGTCCAGGAGTGGCTGGCCGACGAGCGGCTGGCCGGCGCGACGCTGGTGGCGCTCCTGCCCGACGCCGACGACGACCTGCGCACCGCGCCGGTGCGGGGCGTGCTGCGAGCCGCCGCGGCCGAGCACCCGGGGCGCTTCCTGCTGGTCGACGCTGACGACGATCCCGCCTCCCTCGCGGCGCTGCCGGCCGTGCTGCGCCTCGGCGAGCCCGAGGTGACGCTGCGGGCCGGCGCGGCGGCCGTACCCCGGCTGGTGCGCGCCCCCGCGAACGGCGACGCCCCGCCGGCGCTGGCGCCCGACGGCACCGTCCTGGTCACCGGCGGCACCGGCGGCCTCGGCGCCCTGGTGGCCCGCCACCTGGCCGCCGTCCACGGCGTGCGGCACCTGCTGCTGACCAGCCGCCGCGGCCCGGACGCTCCCGGCGTCGACGCGCTGCGCGCCGAGCTGACCGACCTCGGTGCGCGGGTCACCGTCGCCGCCTGCGACGCCGCCGACCCGGTGGCGCTGCGCGCCCTGCTCGACGCCGTGGATGCCGCACACCCGCTGACCGGGGTGGTGCACGCCGCCGGGGTGCTCGACGACGGCCTCGTGCAGTCGCTGACGCCGGAGCGGATGGACGTCGTCCTGGCGCCGAAGGTCGACGCCGCCTGGCACCTGCACGAGCTGACCCGCGACACCGACCTGGCGCTGTTCTGCCTCTTCTCCTCCGCCGCCGGGGTGCTCGCCCCGGCCGGGCAGGCCAACTACGCCGCCGCGAACCTCTTCCTGGACGCCCTCGCCGCGCACCGCCGCGGCCGGGGCCTGCCCGCCCATTCCCTGGGCTGGGGGCTCTGGGCCGGCGGCACCGGGATGACCGGCCACCTCGACGAGACGGCGCTGCGCCGGCTGCGCCAGCAGGGCTTCGACGCGCTCTCCGAGGCCGACGGGCTGGCCCTGCTCGACGCCGCGCTGGCCGGCGACGTCACCGCGCCGGTGCTGCTCCGCCTCGACCCGGCCGGCCTGCGCGCCCAGGCCACCTCCGGGGCGCTGCCGGCCGTGCTGCGCGACCTGGTCCGGGTGCCCCGCCGCCAGGCACACCGGGGCGCCGGCGCCGCCTCGCTGGCCGACCGGCTGCGGCGGCTGCCCGAGGAGGAGCGCCGCCGCACCCTGCTGGAGCTGGTCCGCGCCGAGGTCGCCGGGGTCCTCGGTCACGCCACCGGAGACGCCGTGGACGCCGACCGGGCCCTCAAGGAACTGGGCTTCGACTCGCTCACCGCGGTGGAGCTGCGTAACCGGCTCAACGCGGCGACCGGCCTCCGGCTGCCCGCCACCCTGGTCTTCGACCACCCGACCGTCTCGGCGGTCGCCGCCCACCTCGCCGCGACACTGCTCGGCGCGGCCCACCCGACCACCCCGGTCCCGGCGACGCCGGCGGTCGCCGACGAGCCGATCGCGATCGTCGCGATGAGCTGCCGCTTCCCCGGTGGGGTCGGCTCGCCGGAGCAGCTGTGGCGGCTGGTCGCCGACGGCGTGGACGCCATCTCCGGGTTCCCCACCGACCGGGGCTGGGACACCGACGGCCTGTACCACCCCGAGCCCGGACTGGCCGGGCGTACGTACACCCGGTCGGGCGGGTTCCTGGCCGACGCGGGGGAGTTCGATGCCGACTTCTTCGGGATCAGCCCGAACGAGGCCGTGGCGATGGACCCGCAGCAGCGGCTGCTGCTGGAGTGCGCCTGGGAGACCCTGGAACGCGCCGGCATCGACCCGGCCACGCTGCGCGGCAGCGACACCGGCGTGTTCGCCGGGCTGATGTACCACGACTACGCCGGCAGCACCGCCACCGGCTCCATCGCCTCCGGCCGGGTCGCGTACGCGCTGGGGCTGGAGGGGCCGGCGGTCACCGTCGACACCGCCTGCTCGTCGTCGCTGGTGGCGCTGCACTGGGCGGTCCGCGCGCTGCGCGCCGGGGAGTGCTCGCTGGCGCTCGCGGGTGGGGCGACCGTGATGGCCACCCCGGAGGTGATCCTGGAGTTCAGCCGGCAGCGTGGGCTCTCCCCGGACGGCCGGTGCCGCTCGTTCGGCGCGGGCGCCGACGGCACCGGCTTCTCCGAGGGCGTCGGCCTGCTGCTGGTCGAACGGCTCTCCGACGCCCGCCGCAACGCGCACCCGGTCCTGGCGGTGGTGCGGGGCTCGGCGGTGAACCAGGACGGTGCGTCGAACGGGCTCACCGCCCCGAACGGCCCGTCGCAGCAGCGGGTGATCCGGGCCGCCCTGGCCTCGGCCGGCGTGCCGGCCGCCGAGGTCGACGTGGTCGAGGCCCACGGTACGGGTACGACCCTGGGTGACCCGATCGAGGCGCAGGCGCTGCTGGCCACCTACGGGCAGGACCGGCCCGCCGACCGGCCGCTGTGGTTGGGTTCGATCAAGTCGAACCTGGGACACACCCAGGCCGCCGCCGGTGTCGCCGGCGTGATCAAGATGGTCCTGGCGATGCGGCACGCGGTGCTGCCCCGCACCCTGTACGCCGAGGAGTCCTCGCCGCAGGTGGACTGGTCCGCCGGCGCGGTGGAACTGCTGACCGAGGCGCGCGAGTGGCCGGTCGACGGCCGCCCTCGCCGGGCCGGGGTGTCGTCGTTCGGCATCAGCGGCACCAACGCCCACGTCATCATCGAGCAGGCTCCGGACGACGTGGCCACTGGTGCGTCCGGCTCCGGCGCTCCCGGCTCCGGCGGATACGGCCCCGGCGTGGACTCCGGAGTGATCGGCCCGCTGCCGTGGCTGGTGTCCGCGAGGTCGGTACCGGCGCTGCGGGCCCTCGCCGGTCGGCTGGCCGACGTCACTGGGTCGATCGACCTGGCGGACGCGGCTGCGGCGGCTCGGACCCTGGCGACCGGCCGGGCACTGCACCCCCACCGGGCCGTGGTGCTGGGTGCGGACCCGGCGGAACTGTCCGCCGGCCTGGCCGCCCTGGCCGTCGGCGAGACCGCCCCGAACACGGTGACCGGCACCCCGCGGGGCGGTCGGTTGGCGGTGTTGTTCACCGGTCAGGGCGCGCAGCGCCTCGGGATGGGTCGCTCGTTGCACGCGGCGTTCCCGGTGTTCGCGGGGGCCTTTGACGCGGTGGTGGCGGAGCTGGACGCGCACCTGGATCGGCCGTTGCGTGAGGTCGTCTGGGGTGACGACGAGGAGTTGATCCGGCAGACGGGTTATGCGCAGGCCGGCTTGTTCGCGGTCGAGGTGGCGTTGTTCCGGCTGGTGGAGTCGTGGGGTGTGCGGCCGGATTTCGTGGCCGGGCACTCCATCGGTGAGTTGGCTGCGGCGCATGTGGCCGGGGTGTTGTCGTTGGCGGATGCGTCGCGTCTGGTGGCGGCGCGTGGGCGGTTGATGCAGGCGTTGCCGGCTGGTG
>NZ_JBAKHT010000050.1:0-24122 GCF_036906755.1 Micromonospora sp. CPCC 206171
CGCCGCCGGCTCCAAGATCCGCCACCCGGATTACCCGTTCAAGGCTGCATGACGGGGCACTAGCTACGTCTGGGATGCCGTACACGGACCTGTGTTCAGCAGGGCTGCCAAGGGTCGCTATCTAGAGCTGTTGACTCAGGTCTACCGAGACAAGTGCAACTACGCGCTCATGAGCAAGGCTGACAGGATGGCAATCCTCAGAGCATTAGACAGGCTCATTGAAGTGCTGGCAGACGTGATGTGTGGGAAGCCAGAGAGCTTTGACGTTGCCAAGCACGACCAGGAGGCAGAGCTGGTCTACGCGCCTCTAGACGATGATGAGACGTTCGTAGGGCACCAGGGCAACTACACCTGTGCAGAAGGGCACGAGCTGACAGCCAGGCTCGCTGTGAAGCCTCCTAAGCAGCTCGGCATGCCTCGTGTCTACGGCCATCGTCACTGCGCCTGCGGCAAGGGTCTGGCTCTGTCCGCAGCCTGAACCATCTTGGTCACGTATCCGGGGTCTAGTAGGAACGCTGTTAGGGCTTCCTGCACTAGGCCTCGGTACTTTTCTGTCTCAATAGGCTTGGTGTCCTGCTTGAAGGCTTCTCGCTCCGCTTTCCTGCGCTGGTAACGCTCTCTGTTGCAGACGCTATAAGCAGCCCTGCATTCCTCACAGCGACAACCCTTTTTGCTATACATGCCCTCACTGCCATGCTGAAGGGGCGTCCTTGCCACGCTGCCCTTAGAACGCCTCCGCGCAGTTTCATATTCTCTGCGCGCTAACCGGCAGTCGTCACAACGGCACTTGTAATGGCAATAGCCGCTGATGGTGCCGTGAGGAATCGACTTGCTCATATCTATTCTCCCAGAATCAGAAAGGCTCCCCTCGTGGTGAAGGGAGCCCTTGTCACTCGCTCATAATTCCTATGATCCGCTGCAACGCCTGGTAACCATCGTTTACCAACTCCTCAGGCGTAGGAGGCCTGACAGCGTGCGTGTGGTCACCAGGAGGCCAACGGCCAGGCATGTACCGAGGCTTAGCATCTCCCAGCGTCGTAATCTCGATTAGCTCAGGTTCAGCGCCACACTGCCAGCAGGTCAGCTCAGTCATCGTGCTCACCACTCGTCCATGCCATCGATTACCAAACCAAAGTCAACCTCAGACATCGTGCTCTGCGTCGCCTCTACCTGAGCTTCCTGCCTTTGCTTCTTGGCTACGGCAAACTCCTGGCGCTTCTGTCGCTCCGCAGGGCTGTTCCACTGCTGTACGCGCTGGTTGGTGCTGGTGCCGCATGGAGTAGAGCGCTTACGGGCAGGAGCAGCTTTAGGAGCGTTAGCGTGACGCGTGAACGGCACGTCACACAACCAATACTCATTATCGCCATGAACCCTCTTCTGCCTTTCCTTCAGAATCCAGCCCTTTTCACTCAGTTCCTTCAGGAGCCTCTTCACCGTAGACACTGACATGCCGGACTTCTCGGCAATCGTGTCTTGGTGTGGGAACGTAGCCTTAAATCCTCCCCAGTGGAACTTGATGATCGAATACAGTCCGTACGCTGGTGCGGATACCTCGCCTGTAGCTAGAGCCTGCATGAGAGCGTAGGGAACAATAACGAACTGCGATGACGCAGGATGACTAGTCTCGTTAGACATGATGCTATTCCTTCAATCTTAATCCTTGGTTCGGTTCCTCATCCCAGGGGCGGCAAGTTGTGAAGCCTGCCGCCCCTTTCACAAGGGATTAAGAGAGGAACCGCTAGAAGCCTATTCGCTTCATTCACTAAGTATAACGGCGAGATGATCATGGAAACTCCCGTCGTTACCAAAGCTTAATGCAGCACAAGATATTGGCTACGGTGCGTAATGCAGCACAAGATATGAATGGGGATTCCTGTAGACAGCCTCTCAATCAGGCGTAGTCGTCTGAGAGCCTTTCTAAGCCCTCTGAGAATCCCTACCCATACCCGTAGGCCTCAGAAGCCTCCTAGAGCCTTAGAATCGATCTGAGAGCCTTCTGCGGGCTGAATCCTGGCAGGGGCGCGGCGGCAAAAACTTGCGCTAGCCGCTAGGCCTCTTTAATCCCGCCAGGGGGCTAGATAGAGATAGTGCATCCTCCCTACCGAGGCTTTGCCTCGGGATCTCTCTTCCCTAACGAAGTTGAAAACCCGCACAAGCCGAGGAGCGTAGCGACGCAGGCGCATGTGCGCCTTGCTTCTTGCTGTGCAAGAAGGGGCTCTAGCCCCTATATAAGATCTTTTAAATCTAGGTTCTTATGACACAGCTCAGATCTAAGCTGAGCACACAGCTCAAATTTGGTATAAGAGCAGGTCAGAGCGTCGCAGGGAGGATGCTTTCAAATCCTGATGCGTCACCAGCGGGTATCAGCAGGTCAGAGGCATGACAAGGGGCTGGCAACCCCTGAGGATCACCAGCCCTGGTTGACGTAGCCCTACTGCATCTTGGCTCTGATCTTCTCGGCCAGGTCACCATGCCAGACCAGCCAGATATACGGTCCGCCAGTCTCGTGAGGGTCAAGCCTCATCTGCACACGCTTACCCTGAGTCATCGAGTGATTTTCTGGCAGGACGCCAGACCAAGTCTGCGTCTTACCGCCTCGGGACTCCTCGATCTCATCGGCAGGGATCTGATTCCAACCGCTCAGCTCAGCCCAGTAGGAATCAACGGCATCAGTCGAGCCAGAAGCAACCGGCGGGATGGTGAAGACACGTAGGCCAGCAGCCTTGAGGATTTCCCTACGCTCGCTGATATCTGCCTGATCCCACACCTGGCGGAACGTCTGACCAGTACCGCGCATCTCGACAGTCTGAGGACGCTCAGGCATGGAGGCTAGCCGGATGATGCGCTCTTGCAGCCGATCAATCCGAGGCTGATAGACCTGGCGCACAGCCGCAGGCTTGTCCTCAATCTCGTTAAGCAGGTAGTCAAGGGACTCCTGAGCCTGCCGCAACTCCTCTACGTGGCTCTCAGCGGGCAGGACAACCCTTTTCATCACTTCAAACTCACCAGCAGCCGCCAGGAACATGCTTTCTACAGTTCCCTCAAGCGCGTCAGCCCGCACAGAGGTAGCAGTGCAGTCGTTGCGCTTCTCAGCCTTCCCACGGCATCGGTAGTAAACGTGGCGGACCTTGGCTGTAGCCGCACCTGTAATCAGCCGGTAGCAGGGCTCGCCGCACTCAGCGCAGTACAGAAGGTTCAGCAGGAATGAGGATGTGGCAGAGCGCGTCTTGAGCCGTGAATTCTGGTCAAGCCTGACCTGTAGGTTGTCCCAGTCTTCCCGAGACACGATGGCCTCAGCCCGCTTAACCGGCCGATCCTCAGCGTCAAGGATTACCTGACCGTTCTTCTCGGCAATCCCGAGGATCGTTTTAGACCGGAGGATCGGAATCAGCGCGGTTGTCTTCCAGCGGTGACCCTGGCTCGGCTTGCCGACCTGGCTGCGGTAGTGATCGCTAGGTGTCGGGATTCCTCTGGCGTTGAAGTCCTGGCATATGGCGTTCATCGACTCGCCCTTCAGGATGCGCCGCACCATCTCCCGCACACGCTCAGAGGACTCAGGATCAACCGCTAGGACGTAGCCCTTACCAGACGAGTGCTTCTGCGGCAGGTACCCGTACGGAGGCGTACCGCCGTGCCAACGGCCCTCCTCGCGAGCCAACTGCTGCGATCCCTGGTTGCGCTCCTGAATCCAATCGCGCTCCATCTCAGCGAACATGGCAAGCAGGTTGGCTAGGGCACGTCCCCACTTGTCACCCGTGTTGATCGGCTCGCTGGCAGAGGCAACCACCTTGCCGTGCCTGTTAGCCCAGTCGATGAGTTGCACGAAGTGCAGGAGCTTGCGGCTGAGCCGATCGACCTTGGCACCAACGATCACGTCAAACTCATCGGCCTGCTCACGTAGCCAGGTGCCGAGCTGCGGACGCTCAAAGGGATCAACAGCGCCAGACACGTCAAGATCCTCAGCAAAGCCGATCAAGGTGTGTCTGTGCAGGTCACACCACTTCTTGATGTCGTCTCGCTGCCGCTCAGGGCTGGTGCTCTCGTCAGTCTCACGGCTCAGCCGGATCACTCCCAGTACGCGCATGCCAGGGAGGCTACACCAGTTGTGTTAGTCTCACCGCTACGAGATCTCGTGCCGGGTCACGGTGGCCGCGCCGGCGGCGGCGCAGAGCTCGGCGGCGAGCCGCTGCTGACTCCAGCCGCGGGCCAGCCGCAGCTGGGCGATCAGCGGCCCGAGCAGGCGCGGGTCGGGCGGGGTCATCGGTCCTCCGGTCGGGCGTCGGCGCGGCGACGCCGGCCGCCCCGCGGGACGGGACCGGCGCGCCGTCGGTCGGTGCTGACCCCCGCGCGTGCCCCCGGACGCCGGCCCCGACCGGCGCCACCCGCGCTGGCTCCTTCCTACCCCGGGGGTACGACGTCGCGTCGGACCCGCCGTGCGGCGCCGGGCCGAGCGGCCCACCGTTCGACGACCGCCGTCGATGCCGCGATGGGAAGATCGTGGGTCGGCGGGCCGCCGCCCGCTAGAGTCGGGTCGTGGCGCTCGGTCTTCCCTCCGTCCTCCCCAATCCCCAGCCGGCGATCGGGGAGCTGATCCGTGAGCGCCAGCCGACCTTCTCGTTCGAGTTCTTCCCGCCCAAGACGGCCGAGGGTGAGCGGCTGCTCTGGCAGGCCATCCGGGAGCTGGAGTCGCTGCGCCCCTCGTTCGTGTCCATCACCTACGGCGCGGGCGGGTCGACCCGGGACACCACGGTGGCGGTGACCGAGCGGATCGCCACCGAGACCACCCTGCTGCCGATGGCCCACCTGACCGCGGTCAACCACTCGGTCGCCGAGCTGCGCAACGTCATCGGCCGGCTGGCCGGCGTCGGGGTGCGCAACGTGCTCGCCGTGCGCGGCGACCCGCCGGGCGACCCCGGCGGCGAGTGGGTCCGCCACCCGGAGGGCGTGCTCTACGCCGAGGAACTGGTCCGGCTGGTCCGCGACGCCGGCGACTTCAGCGTCGGCGTGGCCGCCTTCCCGTACAAGCACCCGCGCTCGACGGACGTGGCCAGCGACACGGCGTACTTCGTCCGCAAGTGCCGGGCCGGCGCCGAGTTCGCGATCACCCAGATGTTCTTCGACGCCGACGACTACCTGCGGCTGCGGGACCGGGTCGCCGCCGCCGGCTGCGACACCCCGATCCTGGCCGGCGTGATGCCGGTGACCCAGATCGGCACCATCGAGCGGTCCGTGCAGCTGTCCGGGGCGCCGTTCCCGCCCGCCCTCGCCGAGCGCTTCGAGCGGGTGGCCGACGACCCGGAGGCGGTGCGTCGGCTCGGCATCGAGCAGGCCAGCGAGATGTGCGCCAGGCTGCTGGACGAGGGGGTGCCGGGGATCCACTTCATCACCCTCAACCGGTCCACCGCCACCCGGGAGGTCTGGCGCAGTCTCCAGGCCGGCGCCCGGGTGTGAACGCGGGCACCCCGCCACCTGAACCACGCCGCGACGGTTGAGGAGATGGTGGGCACACAGCTGAAGTGGGACGACTACGCGACCGCCTGGGCGCGGCTGCACGGCGGTTTCGACCCGCGTGCCGCCGCGCCGGTGGTCCGGGCCTGGCTGCGCTTCGCCTACCACGTGGGATACATCCTGGGCCGGCTCCGGATCACCCCGACCGCGGTGACCGTCGCCGGCGTGCTGCTCTGCCTCTGCGTGCCGCTGTTCTCCGTACGGTCGGTGGACGGGCCGATCCTGGGCGCGCTGTTCGTGCTGCTCGCCTCGGTGGCGGACAGTGTCGACGGGGCGGTGGCGGTGGCGACCAACCGGACCACCCGCCTGGGCTACGTCTACGACTCGCTCGCCGACCGGCTCGGTGAGATCGCCTGGCTGGCCGCGTTCTGGCTGGTCGGCGCGCCGGGCGCGCTGGTCGTCGCCGGCGGCGCGCTGTCCTGGCTGCACGAGTACGTCCGGGCCCGCGCGGTCGCCGCCGGGATGCGCGACATCGGCGCGGTGACCGTGGGGGAGCGCCCGACCCGGGTCTGCGTGGCCCTGGTGGGGCTGCTGCTGGCCGGCCTGACCGGCCTGATCGATCCGGACCTGGCCGCCGGCACCATCACCATGGCCGCCGCCGTCTGGGTGCTGCTGGCCGGGTTCGGCCTGGGGCAGTTGCTGTCGACCGTGCGCCGCGCCCTGGTCGACGCCGGCTGACGGCGGCCTACCAGGCCGGGCCGATCTCCTCGGCGACGATCTGCGCGGAGAGGGTCACCATCGGCAGGCCGCCGCCGGGGTGGCTGGAGCCGCCGACCAGCCAGAGCCCGTGGGCCGGGCCCCGGTTGGCCGGGCGCAGCAGCCCGCCCGCGGTGCCGTAGATCGTGCCGCCCGGCGCGCCGGTCGCCGCGTCCAGGTCGGCCGGGGTACGCACCTCCCGGAACGCCAGCCGGTCGCGGACGTCGACGCCCCGCTCGGCGAGCACGTCGAGGATCCGGTCGGCGTACGCCTCGGCCAGCCCCGGCCGGCGCCAGTCCACCGCGCCGGCGGCGGTGCCGTGGCGGGCGGCGTTGACCAGCACGAACCACGACTCGTGCCCGTCCGGGCGGACCATCGGGTCGTCGGCGACGGTGACGAAGACGGTCGGGTCGGCCGCCGGCCGGGCCCGTACGCCCCGCCCCGGGTCGCCGAAGACCGCGTCGAACTCGGCGTCGTAGTCGCGTGGGAAGAACACGTTGTGGTGGGCCAGCCCGGAGTCGCCGCGTACCCCGAGCAGCAGCACGAAGCCGGCCAGGCTGCGATCGGTCAGCCCGGCCAGCCGGCGCGGGCTGGGCAGCAGGTCCCGGTAGAGGGTGAGCGCGTCGGTGTTGGCCACCACCACGTCGGCGGGGACGGGCGCGGCGGCGCCGGCGAGGCGTACCCCGTGCACCCGGCCGCCCGCGGCGTCGATCCGGGTGACCGTGGCACCGGTCTGCACGACCACGCCGAGGTCCAGGCAGCGCGACAGCAGCGCGTCGGCCAGGGTGCCCAGCCCGCCGCGCAGGTACCAGCCGCCGAAGGTCAGCTCGGCGTAGGGGACGGCGACCAGCGCGGCCGGGGCGCGGCGCGGGTCGGCGCCGGTGTAGGTGGCGTACCGGTCGAGCAGCATCCGCAGCCGCGGGTCGGACAGCTGCGACCGGCCCAGCCCGCGCAGGCTGCGGCCGGGACCGATGGCGGCCAGGTCGCCCAGTCGCCAGGCCAGCGCGGCGAGGTCGCGCGGCGAGCCGACGGCCCGGCGCAGGATGTCCCGGTGCGAGGCTTCCCAGACCCGGGCGGCCCGGCGCCACAGCCGCTGCCAGTCGGCGGCCGCCCGGTCGCCGAGGGCCGCGCCGATCCGGGCGGCGAACTCGGCCGGGTCGGCGCAGGAGTCCAGCGCCGGCCCGCCGCCGGGGAAGACGTGCCGCACGATCGGGTCCAGCGGCACCAGGTCGAGGTACTCGTCGAGCTTGGCCCCGGTGGCCTCGAACAGGTCGTGGAAGACCTGGGGCAGGGTGAACAGGCTGGGGCCGGTGTCGAAGTGGAACGAGCCGGCCGGGGTGTGGTGCGCGTACCGGCCGAGCTTGCCGCCGACGTGGTCGGCGCGTTCGAAGACGGTGACCTCGTGCCCGGTGACGGCCAACCGGGCGGCGGCGGCCAGGCCGCCCACCCCGGCGCCGACGACCACGATCCGCGCCATGCCGCGTCCTCCTAGCTGACCGGGCGGCCCCGCCAGGACAGACGTCGCCGCTTCCGCAGATGGTACGACCGCAGAGTCAGCCAACCGAGGACCACGACCGACACGGGGTGTGCCAGCGCGTCGGGCCAGGCCCGCCCAGCGGTGGCCCGGGCGCTGAGCACCCGCCCGGCGACCCCGAGCAGGTAGCCGGCGGTGGCGAGCGCGGCCACCACCGGCGCGCCGGCAACCAGCGCCGCGACGGCGACCAGCGGGGGAGCGGTGTAGAGCAGGAGCAGCAGGGCCACCGCGACCGCCGCCGTGGCCGGGTGACCGAAGGAGGCCCAGAGCGACTTGGTGTAGCCGTCGCGCAGCTGCGGCCAGTCGGAGTACATCCGGCAGGCGGCCAACCGGGAGCCGTCGGCGAGGGCGATCCGCCCGCCGGAGCGCTTGACCGCCCGGGCCAGCTCGATGTCCTCCAGCACCTTGTCGGCCACCGCGGCGTGCCCGCCGGCCCGGTCGTAGCCGGCCCGGTCCACCACCAGGAACTGCCCGCCGGCGGCGGCCAGCGACGGCCGCGGCGAGCGTTCCATCGCGCGCAGCGGCAGGAAGGTCAGCCACAACCACTGCAGCAGCGGCTGCACCAGCCGGTCGGCCGCCGTCCGCACCACGATCCGGGGGTACGCCGACAGCAGCGTCGCCCCGGCGGCGCGCAGCTCGGTGACCGCCGCCGCGACCGCGTACGGGGTGAGCACCACGTCGGCGTCGACGAAGGCGAGCGCGGTGGCCTCCGGGTCGGCCCGGCCGGCGAGCTGGTGGCAGGCGTGCGGCTTGCCCAGCCAGCCCGGCGGCGGGGTGACCCCGGTGAGCATGGTGACCCGGGGATCGTCGCCGGCCACCGCGCGGACCACGTCGGCGGTCCCGTCGGTGGACCCGTCGTCCAGCACCACGATCCGCAGCCGCGGCACCCCCCGCTGGGCGAGCAGCGACCGCAGGCAGGGCGTGAGCCGGGCCGCCTCGTCGCGCAGCGGCAGCAGCACCGCCACCGGCTCGGTGACCTCGACCGGGCCGCCGGCGGGGCGGCGCAGCCGGCGGCCCGCGTTGACCCCGGTGTGCGCGGTCAGCGCGGCGAGCGCGAGGACCAGGGCGAGGACCGCCGCGCTCATGCGGTGGCGTCGACGCCGGGACGGGCCGGTCGGCGGGGTGCCCGCCGGTCGTCGCCGTGCCGGCGGGCGCGGACCAGCGTGACCGCCAGCGGCACCGCCGCCACCGCCATGCCGGCCGCGCCCCAGGCCGCCGAGGCGGGCAGGTCGAGGAAGACCGCGTGGGCCAGCACGCTGGAGAAGTACGTCCACAGGTAGAGCGCGAACATCGGGTCGTCCCGGGAGTCGGTGACCGCGACGGACGGCCCGGCCAGCGGGCGCAGCGCGCTCATCAGCAGCACCGCGAAGAGCAACCAGCCCAGGTAGTTGCTGATCGGGATGCCGGGCAGCCCGGGCAGGGCCGGGTCGGCGTCGCGCCACACCCAGTAGCCCTCGGCCACCATCTGCGGGTCGAGGAAGAGGTCCCAGGCGGCCAGCCCGACGGCGGCCAGCGCGATCCGCCCGGGCCCGGACGAGGTCAGCCGGACGGCGGCCAGCCAGGCGGGCCACGCCATCCAGGTCCAGGCCAGCGGGATGATCAGCGGCACCCCGGCCAGCTTCGGACCGAGTTCGCCGGAGTAGTCGTAGCTGCCGAACGGGAAGCCGGTGGCGACCCCGAGGGCCTCGATCGCGAAGCCGCCGCCGGTGGCCACCGCGACCAGCGCCCCCGCCGTACGCGGGCCGCGGCGCAGCAGGGCGTGGCCGACCGAGAGCAGGTAGCCCAGCAGCACGGTGGCCACGGTCAGCCGGGCCCGGGTCGTGCCGGTGGTGAGCGGGTAGCAGATCTGGGCGAGGACTCCGACGGCCAGCAACGCCCAGGGGGCTCGCCGTCGGATCACGGCGCGCCGGGGCCGGACCGGACGGTGGCGGCCGGGTCGGCGACGGCCAGCGGCAGGTCCCGGCCGAGCACGCCGAAGGGCCGCTCGTCGCCGGGGAAGTGGAAGTGCCGCAGCACGTCGACGAAGCCGAACCGCCGGTACAGCCGCCAGGCCCGCGAGGCCTGCTCGTCGGCTTCGGGAGTGGAGAGCAGGGTGGTGGCGCCCTCGGCGAGCGTGAGCAGGGCGGTCAACTGTCGGGTGCCCAGGCCGTGCCCCTGCGCCGGTGGCCGGACGTGCAGTTCCACCACCTCGAAGCAGTCGGTCAGCCAGCGCCGGCGGGCCGCCGGGTCCAGTGCCCGGTGCACCTGGTCGTGCCACCACTGCCCGGGCGCGCCCAGGTAGCCGTACCCGAAGCCGGCCAGCCGGCCGTCGGTGGTGAGGCTGGCGACGGCGCGGAAGCCGGGGCGGCGCACGTGGGTGGCGATGTAGCCGCGGCGGGCCTCCAGCAGGTCGGCGCGGTAGTTCATCGCCTCCCCGTAGACGGTGACCACGTCGTCCAGCCGCCGGACGAGATCGTCCGGCGTCCACCGCACCAACCTCATGCTGAGCCTCTCCTCGTTCGCGACTGCGGGGCTCGCAACACCGGCTCACTCCTCGCGCTCACGTGGTCCCTGCACCGTTGCCGCGTCGCCGTCGGCGACCCACCCCAGCACCGTCCGGTCGCCGACCACGTCGCGCACCTCGAACCGCGCGAAGAGCTCCTCCGCGTACCACCCCTCGGTGGGGGTGCGGCTGATCGCGGCGCGGTGCTCCGGGTGACGGTACGCGAACGCCACGAGGTCCGCCGGATCGCGCCACACGCTGACCGTGCCCTGCCAGCCCAGCGGGGCCTCGCCGACGCCGAACCGGGCGAGCAGCCCGGGCGCGGCGTGCAGCGCGGCGGCCACCGGGGGGATCGCCGTCCAGAAGGTGGCCGCCCGGCGGGGCCGCAGCCGGGCCCGGGTGAGTGCCAGCACCGGTCCGCCGACCCGGCCGCCGGGCGGGTCACCGAACGGGCGCACGCCGGACCACTCGCCCCGGCTGCTCACCGGGCGCAGGTCGACCCGGACGGCGGCCCGGGCGATCCGGGCCCAGGCCCGGCCGACCGGGGAGATGTCGAAGCCGTCGGCGGCGGCGGGGGAGTCCCAGACGGTCAGCGCCGCCCACCGGGTCAGGTCGGCGTCGCCGGGCCCGAAGCCGGTGCCGGTCCCGGTGCCCAGCAGCTTGCCGAACCGTACGCCGGGGGTGGCGCGCAGCCGGCGCGGGTCGAGCGCCATCCGGGTGAGCGCCCGGGGCAGCGCGGCCCGGGAGACCCGCCACACGTGCAGGGTGACCAGGTCGGGAACGGTGCCGCCGGCAGTCGCCCCGCCGGGCTCGCTCACGCCACCTCGGTCGGGATGCCGGCGGTGATCCGGAGCAGGTCAGCGTACGTGCTGGGGAAGACCGCCTGGGGCACCCCGCCGGCCGCCCAGATCTCGGCGTACTCCTGCAGGGCGATGTCGACCAGGGTGCGCAGCGGGCGCGGGTGGCCCACCGGGGCGACCCCGCCGATCACCTGGCCGGTGTGTTCCCGGACGAACTCCGGGGTGGCCCGGCGCAGCCGGGTGACCCCCAGCCGGGCGGCCAGCTCGGCGGTGTCCACCCGGTGCGCGCCGGAGGTCAGCACCAGCAGGGGTTCGCCGTCGGCCTCGAAGACCAACGAGTTGGCGATGGCACCGGCGTCGACGCCGAGCGCCGCGGCGGCCGCGGCCGCGGTGTGGACCGCCTCGGGCAGCAGACGGACCAGGCTGGGCGCGCCCGCGCTGTCGCGCGCGCCCGCGCCGTCCAGGGCCGCCTGCACCGCCTGCACGTTCGGGTGTGGCTGCATGCCCCCATTCTTCCCGGTACGCCCCGGCCGGGTGGGGCCGGTTGGGTCCGGTCGGCGTGGCGGGTGTCGTGCGCGGCGGCGACAGCCGGCCGGTCCGGCCGGTCCGGCCGGTCCGGCCGATGTGGCGGGTGTCGGGGCGGCGGGCGACGGCGCCCCGGTCACCGTCACACGGCGTCACCCGGGCTTCCGGCAGGCCGCACCCCCGTTCGTCCTTATGCTCTGCTGCCCCGGACGCGACAGGCACTCGGTGTCACTGTGGCGTCGGCGGCAGCAGAGCAACGTCACCCACCGTGAGCCCCTACCGCCCCGGCCAGCCGATCGCGCGTGCCCGCCCCGCCCCGGCCAGCCGGTGGCGGTGGTGGCGCCCTGCCGGCGGGTCGACCACCAGCGCCTCGTGCCCGTCCAGGGTGGCCAGCCGGTCCCGCGCGTCCGCGCCTCGGGCGAGCGCGGCGGTGGCGTACACGCCGGACGCCACACGTTGCGTTTTCGTCGGAGGGAGGGTGTACTGTCAGAGCAGTTAGAACGAGTGTTCGATTGAGTCGTACGCCCGTTCCAACGCCCGGGAGCGGTGTTTCGCGGCTCCGGCTTCCGGGAGAGGTGCGGTTTCGCGGACCGCACCGGGTTCCGGGCAGTCGCGAGCCCGGTCCCGTCAAGGCAGGATCGTCGTTCGCCGCCCACGACCCCCGGGCGGCGGACGACGAACCCGCCGGTTCGCCGGCCGGGTGTGGTGTGGGGAAGCGTCCACACCCGGCCGGCCCCCATCCGGTGCGTCTTCCTCCGCACCACCCGCTCCGGGCGCCCGCCGACGGATCCCTTCCGCCGCGCGTCGCGCCCGCCCCGGTCACGCGGAGGAGACAGTCATGCCGACCAACCCGGCCCAGGCACCGACGGTGCCCGCGCACGTGCTGCCGCACCGCACCCCGGCCCAGCTCCTCGCGGTGGCCCGGATCGGGCTCAGCGAGGCCGCCCAGACCCGCCCCGACGGGCTGCGCTACGCCGCCGCCCACCTCGCCGCGCTGCGCGCGGCCGCGGCCCTGCTCGCCGCCCGCGCCCGCCCCGCCCCCGCCCGCCGCCACCGGATCACCAGCGTCTGGGTCCTGCTCTCCACGGTCGCCCCCGAACTCGACGAGTGGTCCGTCTACTTCGCCGCCGGCGCCGGCAAGCGGGCCGCCGCCGAGGCGGGGATACCCCGCGTGGTGAGCGCCCGGGAGGCCGACGACCTGCTCCGGGCCGCCGAGCAGTTCGTCTCGGTGGTGGAGACCGCGCTCGGCCTGGCCCACCAACCGACCCTCGACGGCCTCGCCGCCTGACCCGGCACCGCCCGGGTTCCCCCGCCGGGCACATCCGGCGTCCCATCCGACAAGCGACACCTGATCCAGCAGAAACACGACGGGGGGTTGGTCCCATGGCGGGCCGCATGGTGGTCGGTTCCGCCGCACTGGCCGATCTGGTGCGCCCGGCGAGCGCGCCGGATCCGGCCGGCGGCCACCGGGTGCTCCCGGTGGCGCCCGAGCTGACCGGCCTGCTGCCCAACCGCGGGCTGCGCCGGGGCAGCACCATCGCGATCTCCGCCGGCCAACCCCGACGCAGCGGCGGCACCTCCCTGGTCCTGGCGCTGCTCGCCGAGGCGTCCCGGGCCGGCTCCTGGTGCGCGGTGGTCGGGGTGCCGACCTTCGGGGCCGGCGCGGCCGCCGAGATCGGGATCGCGCTGGACCGGCTCGCCCTGGTGCCCGACCCCGGCCCGGAGTGGCCCACCGTCGTCGCGGCGCTGATCGACGGGGTCGACGTGGTGGTGACCGCCGTGCCACAGACCGTCTCCGCCTCGGTCGCCAACCGGCTCGCCGCCCGGGCCCGGCAGCGCGGCAGCGTGCTCGTCCCGTACGGCCGGTGGGACGGCGCGGACGTCACCCTCCAGGTGGTCCGCGGGGTCTGGGAGGGGCTGGGGTCGGGCCGGGGCCGGCTACGCCGTCGCGAGGTGACCGTGTCGGCGCGCGGGCGCGGCGCGGCCGCCCGCCCCAAGGAGATCAAGGTCTGGCTGCCCGGTGACGGGCTCACCCGGGTCATCCCCCGGCCGGCGACCGGGGGCGGCGTCGGCCGCTCCCGGCGTGGCGCGCTCACCGTGGTCGGGTCCGCGTGACCGGCACGCCGGTGCGCACCCTGCTGCTCTGGTGTCCGGACTGGCCGGTCATCGCCGCCGAGATCGTCGACGGGGTGCCCGCCACCGGCCCGGTCGCCGTGCTGCACGCCAACCGGGTGGTGGCCTGCTCCGAGCAGGCCCGCGCCGAGGGGGTGCGGCGGGGCCTGCGCCGGCGGGAGGCGCAGGGGCGCTGCCCGCAGCTGACCGTCGTCGACCACGACCCGGGGCGGGACGCCCGCGCCTTCGAACCGGTGGTCGCCGCCGTCGAGGAGGTCGTCGCCGGCGTCGAGGTGGTACGCCCCGGCGCCTGCGCGGTGGCCGCCCGGGGCCCCAGCCGCTACCTCGGCGGTGAGGAGGCGGCCGCCGAACGGATCGTCGAGCAGGTGGCCCAGGCCTGCGCGGTGGAGAGCCAGGTCGGCATCGCCGACGGGGTCTTCGCCGCCGGGCTGGCCGCGCGCGCCGGCCGGGTCGTACCCCCGGGCGGGACGCCGGAGTTCCTGACCGGGTTGCCGGTCGAGGCGCTCGGCCGTCCCGCGCTGGCCGACCTGCTGCGCCGGCTCGGCGTGCGTACCCTCGGCGACTTCGCGGCGCTGCCCGCCGGCGACGTGCTGGCCCGGTTCGGCCTCGACGGGGCGCTGGCCCACCGGCTCGCCGCCGGGCGGGACGACCGCCCGCTGGCCGTCCGGCAGCCCCCGGTCGACCTGGCGGTGACCGCCGACCACGACGAGCCGCTCGACCGGGTCGACGCGGCCGCCTTCGCCACCCGCGCGCTCGCCGAGCGGCTGCACGACCGGCTCGCCGCGCACGGGCTGGCCTGCACCCGGCTCGGCATCGAGGCGGTCACCGCGCACGGGCAGGAGCTGCACCGGGTCTGGCGGCACGACGGCCTGCTCACCGCCGCGGCCATCGCCGACCGGGTCCGGTGGCAGCTCGACGGCTGGCTCTCCGGCAGCACCGGCCGGGCCGGCGCCCGCCCGGCCCGGCCGACCGCCGGGATCGTCCGGCTGCGGCTGGTCCCCGACGGGGTGCTGGCCCAGGCGGGGCTGCAACCCGGCCTGTGGGGGGAGACCGGCGAGGAGCGGGAGCGGGCGCACCGGGCGTTGAGCCGGGTGCAGGGCATCCTCGGCCCGGAGTCGGTGGTCACCGCCGTGCTCGGCGGCGGTCGTTCCCCGGCCGACCAGACCCACCTGGTCCCCTGGGGCGACGAACGGCTCCCCGCCCGCCCCGGCCCGCCGGCACTGCCCGGCGAGCCGGCCCTCGGCACCGACCGGGCCGTCGGTGGCCCCGCCGGCGCGGGCCCCGCCGCCGGTGGGTCCGCTGCCGGTCCCGCCGCCGGTGGGTCCGCTGCCGGCGTCGGCCGGAGCGGCGGCGGGGGGAGCGCCGTCCCGCCGTGGCCGGGCCGGCTGCCGCCGCCCGCACCGGCCGTGGTGCTGCCCACCCCGCTCGCCGCGACCGTGCACGACGCCGCCGGCGAGCCGGTCGTGGTCAGCGCGCGCCTGGCGGTGAGCGCCGCGCCGGCCCGGCTGGCCGTCGGCACGGCCCGACCGGTCGAGATCGTCGGCTGGGCCGGCCCGTGGCCCGTGGACGAGCGCTGGTGGGCGCCGGCCGAGGCCCGGCGCCGGGCCCGGTTCCAGGTCTGCCTGGCCGACGGCGCCGCCCTGCTGCTGGCGGTGGAGGCCGGCCAGTGGCTGGTGGAGGCGATCTATGACTGAGCCGGTCCCGTCCGGTCCGGGGCGGTTCCCTCGCGGAGCCGGCGCGCCCGACCGGTCGGTCCGCTCCGGGTCGGAGGCGGCTGCCCCGGTGGAGCCGGCCGTCGGGACCCGGTCGCCTGCGGGGGCGGCCTGATGAGCTTCCACAACCCCAAGCTGCCCTGGTCAGAGCTGGAACGGGTGCTCTCCGGGCGACCCGGCGGCGGGTCGGGCGGCGGGTCGGGCGGCGGCGGGCGGCCGCGGGGTGGGCGGTCGCGCGAGGAGCGGCACCTGCACGTGGTCGACCCGCTCGCGGTCGACGCCGACGGCGGCGACGCCCCGGCCTGGAGCCGCAAGCGCCAGCAGTACGAGGCGCCCGAGCTGCCCCACCCGGACGGCACGGTGCCGTACGCCGAGCTGCACGCGCACACCAACTTCAGCTTCCTCGACGGCGCCAGCCATCCCGAGGAGCTGGCCGAGGAGGCCGCCCGGCTGGGGCTCACCGCGCTCGCCGTCACCGACCACGACGGCTTCTACGGCGTGGTCCGCTTCGCCGAGGCGGCGCGCGCGCTGCACCTGCCGACGATCTTCGGCGCCGAGCTCTCCCTCGGGCTTCCGGGCCCGCAGAACGGCGAGCCCGACCCGCACGGCGCGCACCTGCTGGTGCTCGCCCACGGCCACGAGGGGTACGCCCGGCTGGCCACCACCATCGCCCGCGCCCAGCTGCGCGGCGGGGAGAAGGGCCGCCCGGTCTACGGCGAGCTGGAGGAGGTCGCCGCCGAGCTGCGCGACCACGTGCTGGTGCTGACCGGCTGCCGCAAGGGGCACGTGCCGGGCGCGCTGCTCACCGAGGGCGTCGACGCGGCGGCCCGCGCGCTGGACCGGCTCACCGCCCTCTTCGGCGCCGAGACGGTGGCGGTGGAGCTGACCGACCACGGCCACCCGGTCGACGCCGACCGCAACGACGCCCTCGCCGAGCTGGCCGCCACCGCCGGGCTGCCCACGGTGGCCACCAACAACGTGCACTACGCGACCCCGGCCCGGCGCCGGCTCGCCACCACCCTGGCCGCCGTCCGGGCCCGGCGCAGCCTGGACGAGATCGACGGCTGGCTGCCCGCCGCCGCCACCGCGCACCTGCGCAGCGGGGCGGAGATGGCGGCGCGGTTCGCCGCGTACCCGGGCTCGGTGGCCCGGGCCGCGGAGTTCGGCGCCGAGCTGGCCTTCGACCTCCAGCTCGTCGCGCCGCAGCTGCCGGCGTACCCGGTGCCGCCGGGGCACACCGAGATGAGCTGGCTGCGGCACCTGACGATGCAGGGCGCCCGGGAACGCTACGGCCCGCCCGAGGCGCACCCGGAGGCGTACGCGCAGCTGGAGCACGAGCTGAAGATGATCGAGGAGCTGGGCTTCCCCGGCTACTTCCTGGTGGTCTACGACATCGTCACGTTCTGCCGCGAGCAGGACATCTACTGCCAGGGCCGGGGCTCGGCGGCCAACTCGGCGGTCTGCTACGCGCTACGGATCACCAACGTGGACGCGGTCCGGCACCGGCTGCTCTTCGAGCGCTTCCTCGCCCCGGAACGCGACGGCCCGCCCGACATCGACGTGGACATCGAGTCCGACCGCCGGGAGGAGGTGATCCAGCACGTCTACACCCGGTACGGCCGGGAGCACACCGCGCAGGTCGCCAACGTCATCTCGTACCGGCCCCGCTCGGCGGTGCGGGACGTGGCCAAGGCGTTCGGCTTCTCACCCGGTCAGCAGGACGCCTGGAGCAAGCAGATCGACCGGTGGGGCTCGGTGGCGTCGGTCGACGTCGAGGACATCCCCGAGCAGGTGGTCGCGTACGCCAACGAGCTGCAGACGTTCCCCCGGCACCTGGGCATCCACTCCGGCGGCATGGTGATCTGCGACCGGCCGGTGATCGAGGTGTGCCCGGTGGAGTGGGGCCGGATGCCCGGCCGCAGCGTGCTCCAGTGGGACAAGGACGACTGCGCCGCCGTCGGCCTGGTCAAGTTCGACCTGCTCGGCCTGGGCATGCTCTCCGCGCTGCACTACGGCTACGACATGATCGGGATGACCCTCGACCTGGGCGACATGACGCTGGACGACCCCGAGGTCTACGACATGCTCTGCCGGGCCGACTCGGTCGGGGTGTTCCAGGTGGAGAGCCGCGCCCAGATGGCCACCCTGCCCCGGCTCAAGCCCCGCCAGTTCTACGACCTGGTGGTCGAGGTGGCGCTGATCCGGCCCGGCCCGATCCAGGGCGGCTCGGTGCACCCGTACATCCGGCGCAAGAACGGCCAGGAGCCGGTGACCTTCGCGCACCCGCTGATGCGCAACGCGCTGGAGAAGACCCTCGGCGTGCCGCTGTTCCAGGAGCAGCTCATGCAGCTCGCCATCGACCTGGCCGGCTTCGACGCGGCCGGGGCCGACCAGCTGCGCCGGGCGATGGGGTCCAAGCGCTCGGTGGAGCGGATGGCGCAGATCGCCGACCGGCTCTACGCCGGGATGGCCGAGCGGGGCATCACCGGCGAACTGGCCGACGACGTCTACCGCAAGCTCACCGCGTTCGCCAGCTACGGCTTCCCGGAGAGCCACGCGATGAGCTTCGCGTACCTGGTCTACGCCAGCTCCTGGCTCAAGCGCTACCACCCGGGGCCGTTCCTGGCCGCGCTGCTCAACGCCCAGCCGATGGGCTTCTACTCGCCGCAGACCCTGGTCGACGACGCCCGCCGGCACGGCGTGGAGGTACGCCGGCCGGACATCAACGCCAGCGGGGCCAAGGCGGTGCTGGAGTCGACGCCGGAGACCCGGTGGGGGAGCCAGCCGGGGGAGCCGCCGCACGCCTGGGGGCTGGGCGGGCCGGCGGTCCGGCTCGGGCTCGGCAGCGTGCGTACCCTCGGCGAGGACGTGGCCGAGCGGATCGAGGCGGAGCGGGCGGCGCACGGGCCGTACCGGGACATGCCGGATCTGTCCCGGCGGGTCGGGCTCACCGCCGCGCAGCTGGAGGCGCTGGCCACCGCGGACGCCTTCGCCTGCTTCGGGCTGACCCGGCGGCAGGCGCTCTGGGCCGCCGGCGCCGCGGCCCAGGACCGGCCGGGCCGGCTGCCCGGCACGGTGACCGGGACGGCCGCGCCCACCCTGCCCGGGATGGAGGCGGTGGACCGGCTGGTCGCCGACGTCTGGGCGACCGGGCTGTCCCCGGAGAGCCACCCGGCCCGGTTCATCCGCGACCGGCTCGACGCCCTCGGCGCGGTGCCGATCGCCCGGCTCGGCCGGGTGGAGCCGGGCCGGCGGATCCGGGTCGGCGGGATCGTCACCCACCGGCAGCGGCCGGCGACCGCCGGCGGGGTCACCTTCCTCAACCTGGAGGACGAGACGGGGATGCTCAATGTCACTTGCTCCCCGGGGCTGTGGCAGCGCTACCGTCGAATCGCCCGCACCAGCGGCGCGCTGGTGGTGCGGGGCCGGTTGCAGCGGCACGAGGGCGTCGTCAGCCTCACCGCGGACCGGCTGGACGCGATCGAGCCGCCCGTCACGCCGGCGTCCCGGGATTTCCGTTGAGTGGAGTGATCCACATTACGGTTTCCCGGCCCCGGAGGCGGGAGACTCCCGGCACGGGTGGGCAGAGTGGCCCACCCGGGTATGGGGGAAGAACCGATGACCTTTCACAGCACGTACCCCGGTGGCGTGGCGAACGCCCGACGGACCCGGCTGGGCACCGGCTGGGCGCCCACCCACGAGGTGGAGCCGCGGGAATACCAGGTGACCGACGGGCCGGTGGCCAACGCCCAGCGGTCCCGCGCGGAGGAGGACCCCGCCGCCGGCGGCGAGTCCTGACCGGCGCGGTACCGCCTGCGGGGGTCCGGTGGCGCGGGTGACTAGGCTCGACCGGGTGGAGCAGACCACCCGAGGCCGGTTCACCGGGCCGCCGTTGACCCCCCGTACCGCTGTCATCTGGTCGGTCCTCGCCGCCGAGCTGGACCGACGTGCCGGCGCCGAGCTGACCGTGCTCGACGTCGGCGGTGGGACCGGCGGCTTCGCCGTCCCGCTCGCCCAGGCCGGGCACCGGGTCACGGTGGTCGACGCCAGCCCCGACGCGCTCGCCGCGCTGACCCGCCGGGCCGCCGAGGCCGGGGTCGCCGCCCGGGTACGCGCCGTGCAGGGCGACGGCGACGCCCTGGCCGGGCTGGTCGAACCGGCCGGCGCCGACCTGGTGCTCTGCCACTCCGTGCTGGAGGTGGTCGACGACCCGACGCCGGTGGTCACCGCGCTGGCCGCCGCGCTGCGACCCGGAGGTGCGGCCAGCGTGCTGGTCGCCGGCCGGGCCGCCGCCGTGCTGACCCGGGCGATGAACGGCCACCTGGACGTCGCCGCCGCGCTCGCCGCCGCCCCGGACGGCTCCGCCGGGCCGCGCGACACCCTGCGCCGGCGCTTCGACGCCGACGGCGCCGCCGCGCTGCTGCGCGCCGCCGGGCTCACCGTCGAGGAGATCCACGGGGTACGCGTCCTCGCCGACCTGCTCCCCGCCGCCGTGGCCGACGGCCAGCCGGGCAGCCTGGTCGAGCTGGAACGGGCCCTCGCCGCCCGGTCGCCGTACCGGGACCTCGCCGCCCAGCTGCACCTGTTCGCCCGCCGGCCGGCATGACGGCATGACCTCCGCCGTACCGCCCGATCCGCTGGACGTCGTGGCGCCCCGCTACGGCGGCGGCAGCCTCGCCGACGTGGTGCCCAGCGCGCTGGCGGTGCTCGGCGTGCCCGGCGCGGTCGACCTGCTCGGGCTCACCCCCCGGCTGGCCGGGGTGCGGCGGATCGCCGTGCTCCTGGTCGACGGGCTCGGCTGGTACCAGATCCCGACGGCCGCGCCGTACGCGCCGACCCTGGCCGGGCTGGCCGCCACCGTCGGTCGGCCGCTGACCTCGGGTTTTCCCTCCACCACCCCGACCAGCCTGGTCAGCTTCGGCGCGGGCGTCGCGCCCGGGCCGCACGGGGTGCTCGGCTTCACCGTCCGGGTGCCCGGCACCGACCGGGTGCTCAACCACATCGAGTGGGCCGGTGACCCGGAGCCGCTGACCTGGCAGCCGGTCCGTACCCAGTGGGAGCGGGCCCGGGCGGCCGGCGTCGCGGTGACCGTGGTCAGCCGCCCCGAGTTCGCCGGCAGCGGGTTGACCCTGGCCGCCAACCGGGGCGGCGACTACCGGGGCGCCGCCGGGGTGGACGCCCTGGCGGCGACGATGCTCGCCGCGCTCGCCGCCGGCCCCGGGCCGACCCTGGTCTCCGGCTACCACCCCGACCTGGACCGGCACGGTCACCTCACCGGCGTCGACTCCGCGTCCTGGCGGATCGCCGCCGCCGAGGTGGACGCGCTGCTCGCCCGGCTCGTCGACGGGCTGCCGCCGGACGCCGCGCTGCTGGTCACCGCCGACCACGGGCAGCTCGACGTGCCCGCCGCGCACCGCTTCGACCTGGACACCGACTACCGGCTGCGGGCCGGGGTGCGGGTCGTCGCCGGGGAGCCGCGGGTGCGCTACCTGCACGTCGAGCCGGGCGCCGTCGACGACGTGGTGGCCGCCTGGTCGGCGGTGCTCGGCCCGGCCGCCCGGGTGGAGACCCGGGCGGAGGCGGTGGCCGCCGGGCGGTTCGGCCCGGTGCCGGCGGAGCACCTGCGGCGCGTCGGCGACGTCGTGGTGACCTGCCACGGCACGTACGCCGTGCTGGCCAGCCGCTCGGAGCCGCCGGCGGTGTCCCGGTTGGTGGCGTACCACGGGGCGGACACGGCGGCGGAGCTGACCATCCCGCTGCTGGTGGTGCGGGGCTGACCGGTCGCGCTGTCGTACCGGCGGGCTAACCTGCGGCAATGGGTCGGAGCCAGTCGTTGCCGCGCGGTGGTGGTGACCCGCGTTTCGGTCCCGGCGCCGACGACTCCGGCAGCCCGATCCTGCACGTCGACATGGACGCCTTCTTCGCCTCGGTGGAGGTGCGTCGTCGCCCCGAGCTGCGCGGCCGGCCCGTGGTGGTCGGTGGCATCGGGCCGCGCGGCGTGGTCAGCTCCGCCAGCTACGAGGCCCGGCGGTACGGCGTCCGCAGCGCCATGCCCACCATGCGCGCCCGGGCGCTCTGTCCGCACGCGGTCTACCTCCCGCCCGACTTCGCGCAGTACACGGCCGCCTCCCGGGCGGTCATGCAGATCTTCCGGGACGTCACCCCGCTGGTCGAGCCGCTCTCCCTGGACGAGGCGTTCCTCGACGTGGCCGGCGCCCGGCGGCTGTTCGGGCCGCCGGCCGAGATCGCCCGCCGGATCCGCGAACGGGTGGCGGCCGAGCAGGAGCTGACCTGTTCCGTCGGGGTGGCCCCGACCAAGTTCGTGGCCAAGCTCGGCTCCACCCGGGCCAAGCCGGACGGCCTGCTCGTGGTGCCGGCCGACCGGGTGCTGGAGTTCCTGCACCCGCTGCCGGTCGGCGCGCTCTGGGGGGTGGGGGAGCGCTCCGCCGAGACGCTGCGCCGGCTGGGCCTGAACACCATCGGCGACCTGGCCGAGGCGCCGTACGGCATGCTCCGCAAGGCGGTCGGCGAGGCGTCCGCGAGCCACCTGCACGAGCTTGCCTCGGGGCGCGACCCGCGCACGGTCAGCCCCGAGCACGTGGAGAAGTCGATCGGCGCCGAGACGACCTTCGACGCCGACGTCGCCGACCCGGTGGAGATCCGCCGCACCCTGCTCGCCCTCAGCGACAAGGTCGGCGCCCGGCTGCGCCGGGCCGGGCAGGTCGGCCGGACGGTGTCGCTCAAGGTGCGGCTGGCCGACTTCCGCACGGTCAACCGGTCCCGCACCCTCGGCGTGTCCACCGACACCGCGCGGGAGATCTTCGACACCGCCTGGGCGCTCTACACCGTTCTCGACCCCGCCGAGCGCGTCCGCCTGGTCGGCGTACGGGTGGAGGGGCTGGCCGGGGTGACGGAGACGCCACAGCAGTTGACCCTCGGTGCGCCCGAGCGCGGCTGGCGGGAGGCGGAAGCTGCCGCCGACGCCGCGGCTGCCCGTTTCGGGCGGTCCGTCATAGGTCCGGCCAGTCTGCTCGGCAAGCGTGATACCCGTCGAGGCGAAAATCCGACCCGGCCGTAGGTCGTCCCGCTTTCCGACCCGCGAGCCCCCTCGTAGACTTGACGGCAAGCAGCCGGTTGGCTGCCACGGTCTGTCGGCCCGACCGGGCCGACCAACGTGACCGGGGAGGAGTGCCGTGCCGCTCTCGGAGCACGAGCAGCGGCTGTTCGAGCAGATCGAGCGGTCGCTTGCCGAGGACCCCAAATTCGCCTCGGCCGTGCGCGCCAGCGACCCGCGTTTCCACGCGCGGCGTCGCCTGCTCGTCGCTGCCGGCGTGGTCGTCGTCGGCCTGGCCCTGTTGGTCTACGGCGCGGTGATCAAGACTCCGCCGCTGGCAGTGGCGGGCTTCGTCGTCATGCTGGCCGCGCTGGGCTACGCGGTGCAGTCGCATCGCCGGTCGCAGTCACCCGACCTGCACGTGGTGGGTGGCACGACGAGTCGCCGTCGTCCGCGCGGGCGCGCGGGTGGTCGACGGCCGTCGCTGCTGGACCGCATGGAGGACCGGTGGCGGCAGCGTCCGGAGGGACATCGCTGAACGCTCACCGCCCCTGAGGCGGGCGGGCGTCGCCACGACGGTGGGTGCCGGACGGGTCCGGCCACCTCCGTCGTTTCCGCACGTCCGACCCCGGCCCCGGTCCGAGCCCCGGCCCCGGTCCGAGCCCCGGCCCCGGTCCGAGCCCCGGCCCCGGTCCGAGCCCCAGCCCCGGTCCGAGCCCCAGCCCCGGCCCCCGGGTCCGAGCCCCGGCCTCGTTGCCGGAGGCAATCCACCTTCTCGGTCATGATCGACTCGGCGTCGCCGACGTGGCGGCGTCCGAAGGCGCGCCATGCCGCCATGTCGCCGACATGGCGCGACCCCACAGACGGCAGCCGAGATTGACGCCGCGGCATCACCCCGGCACGCCGAGGTGTCCTCACGCACGTTCAGAGAAAGCGTGACTATCCGGCGAAGAATAGCCACGCCTTCTCTGAAAGTGCTCGTGCCGGGGCGGGGTGCTCGGGGGCGGGACGGGCCCCGGGCACGTGGCCGGGCGGAAAGGGTGGGTCAGGCGCGGCGGGTGGAGCGGTTGGCGAGCAGGCGGCGCGGGTTCCAGCGCAGCAACCGTGAGCGGGTTCGGCCGCCGCTGGCCACCAGCCGGGAGGACGAGTCCGCCACCGCCAGTCGCCAGCGCAGCAGCACCGACGGCGGCAGCACGGTCGCCAGGAACCGGGTGCGCCGATCCGACCGGGCGGCGAGGGCGCCCCGCACCGTCGTCAACGCCGGGTGCAACGGCTCGCCGGTGAGCGGGTCACGGGCGTACCGGGCCCGCTCCTCCGCCCGGCCGAGCAGCCGTACCGCCGCCGCGGACGCGGTGTCGTCGGCGACGGCCTCGCGGGCCAGCCGCTCGGCGGTGGCCCGGGGGGTCTCCGTCTGGTCCACGCGTACCCGGTAGTCGACCAGCGTGTCCAGCAGCTCCTCCCAGGCCGCGTGCGCGTCGGCGCGGGCCCGGTCGTGATCCGCGCCGAGCACGACCATGCCGGGCGCGTCGGCGCCCGCCCCGCCCGCGCCGTCCGGGCCGCCGGCGACGGCGGCGACCGCCCGGGCCGGCCGGCCGGGGCGGCGACGCCGCAGCGCCATCCGCCCCCCGGGCGGCAGGCAGAGCAGGGCGATCAGCGCCAGCACGGCGCCCGCCGTCCC
>NZ_JBAKHT010000051.1:0-17193 GCF_036906755.1 Micromonospora sp. CPCC 206171
ACTGCCGGACGAATCCTCAGAACCGACGGATTACACGATCAACGTTCGAAGACGAGGCACTAGGCATGCTGTTCCATCCTCTCAGAATGGCTCCTAGCGCGTCTCTTCCGATCAGCACTGCACCAGTCTGCTTACGTGTCCTCAGGCATACGTCTGTGGCGTGACGATGCATCAGACCGAATACGGCAGAAGTCTTGGTGTTGAGCAGGCTTGGCCGGCTATGGACAAACAGAAGCAGCTCAGTCCTAATGTCGTCTGCTTCTAGCGGAACGTTACGCGAGTGATCTTCCCAGGTGATCTGTGCGGTTACCTTGTCGATGATCTCAATCAGATCAGCTCGGTAATCCTTGTGCTCAGGGTTAGCCCAATCCCAATTCATGCTGTGCCTCTTTCAGACGTATAGGTGCCTACGTCTAATCAATCGGCACTAAGCAGAATCAAACTCTTTGTGATCTTGGGCACACAGGCGCCAAATCCGCCTATTAAAAGGGTGCTAGCACAGTCCTATATAAGTAGAGGAGAAAGACGGGCACGCGCATATCAAGGCGGTGTCAGGTTGGAATGGTGGGAAAGCTGGGGTTGAGGCGCACTACTCCTCTGTGCGCCTCCCCTCATTTCATCAAAATCAGAGGAGAGCAAGAATGGCAACATTTGCATTCAATGAGACAGTGGCCGCAGCAAAGGTAGAGGACACCATCGGCAGGCCTGAGCGCCTGACCGAACTTGCAGAGTGGCTTGAGCCCTATGGCCTAGATCTAGATAACGTCACTGAGTTGTGGGTTGAGAAGTCAGGCGACAGATACGGCCTCTTCGCTACTGAACTACTTAAGCGTGACGGCAATCCTTACCTCTGTCCGGTCACTGCGCCTAATCTTGCTGCTCGTCAGATCAGGGTAAGGATTCACGCGGATAGCTGGCCTGAGTGGATGACGATCAGCAAGCCGAGCGAGAAGCGTGAGCTGCTATTCACCTTCACTCGTAAGGAGCAAGACAATGGCTGAAGTAACCGTATGGATTGAGGAAGACGGTACGCGCGTCTCCTACACAGCAGAGGAAGCCAGCAAGTCTGAGGCTATGCGTAAGGCAAAGAACTTCCTTACGGCTTTGCTAGCAGGCGACGAGGCTAAGCGTGAGCTGAACGGGAGTGTCATTAGCTCAGCCACTCCTATCAAGGTCACTCCTGCCGGACGTGAGGCTATCGAGCAGCTACGTAAGGCTGTGCGTAAGTCCGCTGATAGCTACAAGGTAATCAAGTTCGCTGAGGAGCTTGGCTATGAGCTGACCACGTGGCAGAAGGAAATGCTGCGTGGCTGGTTTAACGAGTAGGTAGCTATGGCTCGCAGTCCTGAGTACAGACGCCTACACACTGGCGCTGCCTACCTGCGTGCAAGGGAAGAGATGTTCCTCTTCTACGGATACACGTGCTGGCTATGCGGACACGATGGCGCTGACTCTGCTGACTACCTCGTGCCTGCCTCTATCGATCCGTACCAAGACGCTGCTGATCCTCACAACAAGAGGCCAGCACACGGGATCAACGGATGCCCTACATGTAAGCGCAAGTGCAATCAGAGCAGAGGCAACAGGGCACCAAGCATCCCACTAGTGACATCAGAGGATTGGTAATGAACATCCTTGCTCACATTGAAGCGCTGATGACGTATGCAGTGCATGCAGTCACCTACTTGAAGGCTCGGTTTTTTTAAGATCCTTCTCTTGGCGACCCCCATGCTCTTAGTCAAAAAATCTCCCCCCGCAGAGGAGCCAGCCATGATCGATCTTGTGGAAGTCATGCGTGATGGCACCTATGCAGAGCGCCTAGAAGCGCTGAGGGATCACCTGGCGGGCAGGCTAATTACCGCAGAATCACGCGAGGCAGCCGCCATCACAAAGGAATTGCGAGCCACCCTTGCTGAGCTTGAAAGGCTAGGAGTGGGAGGAGAGGAGTCCGAGCTAGATGACCTCCTCTCTGAAGATTAAGGGTTGCCAGACTCCTCGTATTGGGAACTTCCCTGAGGCTGAATTCACGACTGCTGGCGACAAGGCAATCAAGCTGGCTACCAAGCTCGGGATCAAGCTAGATCCTTGGCAGAAGTACGTGCTGCGGAACGCTCTAGCCGAGATCACAGATCCCGATGACCTAGAAGGCAAGATCTGGGCGGCACACACGGTTGGTCTGGTAGTTCCGAGACAGAACGGAAAGACGTTCGTTCTAATCGTTCTGATCCTGGCAGCGCTGTTCCTGTTCCATGAGAAGGTTCTTCTAACCTCTCAGAGGCTTGAGAACGCCGAGGCTGTGCTACTAGAGGTTGCTGACTTCATCGAGAATTCTCCTGCGAGCCTGGGACTCAAGAAGAAACTAGCTAGAAACTGGCTGCGTAAGAAGAACGGTTCACACAGGATCACGCTCAACACTGGCGCTGTCCTGATGGTGTGTGCCCGAGGAAACGCAGCCAGGTCAAAGACTATTGACCGCATCATTCATGACGAGGCCTACGACTACTCGGATGAGGATGAGGCTGCTCTTGGCTACACGCTGGCGGCCAGGCCGAATCCGCAAACGTGGTTCGTCTCTACGCCTCCTCTGACTGCGGCTGTAGATGGTCCGTTCAGTCGGCTACGAGCTGCCGGACACGCAGGCGAGACAGGTACGGCCTGGTTTGAATGGTCGATCGACCTGACCAAGCCGATTGAGACGCTAGACCTGAATGACCGCAAGCTTTGGGCTGAGGCCAATCCTGCCTACGGGCGCATCAAGGATCGGACCATCGAGGCTGAGATCAAGCGTTCCTCTCGGGCTGACTTCGCTCGTGAGCGTCTAGGCGTATGGCCTGTGAAGGCTGGTAACGCTCTTATCAAGTCTCCTGATTGGGAAGCGCTCAAGGATGAGCAGTCCAAGAGGCAGGGTGACATTGCGATTGCGGTTGACACCTGTGGAGCTGGTGACAAGGCCATGACTTCAATTGCCCTGTATGGCATCCGTGAGGATGGCCTAGGGCATCTTGAGGTAATCGAAAACCGGGCCGGTACCGATTGGGTAGTCAAGCGTCTCGGTGAGCTGAAGGAAAAGCACAATCCGGTAGCCATCGGCTTTGACGTAAAGGGTCCGATTGGCTCGCTCCTGATCGACCTACAGAAGGTCGGCTTCAAGGTTCCCGATGATCCTGAGGAGCCTGAGTATGGGGATCTGGCGATTCCTCGCTCTACGGAATTCTCTCCCGCTTGCGTTCAGTTTGTTGACGCAGTTATTCAGAAGACGTTCCGGCACAGGGGTCAGCTACAGCTAACCAATGCTGTTGCTGCGGCTAAGACACGCAAGGTTGGCGACTCCTGGGCATGGGATCGCTTCAAGAGCGAGACAGATATCAGCCCGCTAGTGGCAGCGACCCTAGCCCGCTGGGCTTATGAGACAAGAGCACATCTAGTCCAGCACGACTACGAAATTGAAAACTCACTTTGGTTCGGATAGGAGGTGATCCCGTGGGAGTCCTAAGTAGGTTCTCTAAGCGCCTAGGAACGGCTACGCGCGCTATCACCTGGGTTCCGTGGGATCGGGCCGGGCGGAGTGCTAGTCAGGTGACCGAGGACAACGCGCTAGGCCTGGTGCCGTACTTCTCGTGCGTGCGTCTGCTGGCCGATCAGGTCTCAGCCCTGCCGCTGCATGCGTACAGGGAGACGAGCGACGGTCAGAAGCTCAGGGCGGCTAACGTCCCTGTGCTGACACAGCCGGCGGCTGTGGTGCCACGTGTCCAGTGGGTCCGCCAGCTCGTAGCCAGCCTCGCTATCCGAGGCAACGCTTACGGCCTGGTGACTGCCAGGGACGAGCAGGGCTACCCGCTAGCTGTCGAGTGGCTGAATCCCGATGAGGTTTTCTGCGACGAGAGCAAGCCAACCCTGCCGCAGTATTACTGGCAGGGACAGCCTGTGCCTCGGGAAAACATCGTCCATATTCCTTGGTTCGTTCTGCCTGGCAAGGTGCGTGGCCTTTCGCCTATCGCAACCTTTGCCAACACGATTGGCGTAGGCCTGGCTGCCACTCAGTACGGTGCTTCCTGGTTTGAGAATGGCGGTACGCCTCCTGGCGTTTTCAAGAACAAGGAAAAGACGTTTACGCCTCAGCAGGCTCAGGATGTGTCTGAGAGCTTGTCTGTCGCCATCCGTGGCCGTAAGCCAATCGTGCATGGCTCTGATTGGGATTACACAGCCCTGAAGGTGTCGCCTGAGGAATCGCAGTTCATCCAGACAAAGAAGATGAACGCGACTGAGATTGCTGCCATTTTCGGTATCCCACCTGAGATGGTCGGTGGCGAGGCTGGCGGAACGCTGACCTACAACACGGTTGAAGGCAACGGCATCAACCTACTCAAGATTGCCTTGAATCCGATCCTAGTGCTCATTGAGTCCTACCTGTCCGAGCTGCTACCAGACGGCATGGTTGCTCAGTTCAACGTTGACGCTGTTGTCAGGGCTGACATCAAGACGCGATACGAGTCACACCAGATCGGTATTAACGCTGGCTTCCTGACTCCTAATGAGGCACGTGCCCTAGAGGATCTGCCGCCTCTTCCTGGCGGCGATGAGCTGAGGCCACTAACTAACACAACTCCTCAGTCGTCACCTGAGCCTGACGACAAGACAGATCAGGAGCAGACAGATGACTGACAACATCGAGAGGCGGTTTACGTCTCACGTCGTAGAGCTGCGTGCGGACGACAGCCGCAAGCGTATTGGTGGATATGCCGCTGTCTTCAACCGCTCGTCTCACAACCTCGGTGGCTTTGTTGAGGAAGTGAATACCTCAGCCTTCAACAAGTCTCGTGGCGACGGCTGGCCTGACGTTATGGCTCGTTTCCAGCATGACAACAACATGCTGCTAGGAACTACAGCCGCAGGAACGCTTGAGCTACAGGTAGACAAGCGTGGCCTCTACTACGTGGTTGATCCTCCTAAGTCTCGTGCCGACGTTCTAGAGCTTGTAGAGCGCCAGGACGTTAGGCAGTCCTCATTTGCCTTCAACACGCCGCAGGGTGGCGACGATTGGGGAATGACTGACGCAGGCTTCCCTAAGCGCACGCTGCTTTCAGTGAGGCTCATTGACGTAGCTCCTGTCATCGGTCCGGCATATCCGGATGCGACTGCTGGCCTACGTTCCCTGGCTCACAAGTTTGAAGCTGAGCTAGAGGAAGTGCGTTCCCTGGCCGAGCAGAACGAGCTACGGAAGTTCTTCGTACGCACGGATGGTCCTAAGGCTCCTGTGAAGCCTGCGGCTGAGGTAGCCAAGAAGAACGAGATTGCTCATCTGCGCATGCAGCTCCTAGAGAAGCAGCGCTTTTCCATCGACTAATTGAATAGCTAGGGCAGAGCGACACTCACCCTAAGAGTTCATTCAACTCGTCACCGACTGGTGGCGGGTTTCTTTTTGCGTATCCGAGGCAGGGCGAAACCCACCTCACTAGTTATCTAATCCATTTCTATTAAGGGGTTTCCCTATGTCTGAAATTGCAAAGCGTCTACACGAGACGCGTAACCGCACCCTTGAGCAGGCAAAGGCTCTGCTTGACCGTGCCGATGGTGAGAACCGTAACCTTGATGGCGAAGAGTCGCGTCAGTGGGATTCGCTGAACGCTGAGGTCGAGGCCATCGACAAGCGCATCAAGACCATCCTTGATGGTGAGAAGCGCGCCAAGGATGCTGAGGCTTCTTTCGCTGCTTTCCGTGGCGAGCCTGCTCCTCAGAAGCCAGGCGACGAGAAGCGCAACCTGACCAACGCTGAGCTGCGTTCCTTCCTGACTGGTGCCGACAACGCTCCTCGCAACTTCGTAGTTGCGCCTGAGGGTCAGGTTGACTACCGCGACCTTGTAAAGGGCACTGCGTCTGCTGGTGGTAACACTGTTCCTACTAGCTTCTACAACCGCCTTGTCGAGCACATGATTGAGACTTCCGGTCTGCTTCAGGCTGGTGTCACAATCCTCAACACTGGTAGCGGTGAGAACCTTCAGATTCCGAAGACAACCGCTTACTCGACTGCTACGCGTACTGCTGAAGGTGCCACTATCGCTGAGTCTGATCCTGCTTTCGGTCAGGTGACTCTAAGCGCGTATGACTACACGATCCTCATGGAGGTATCGCGTCAGCTCGTGCGTGACACTGGCGTTGACCTAGAGGGCTTCCTTGCTCGTCAGGCTGGTCGTGCCCTGGGTAACGCTTTCGGCAACGAGATGGTAAACGGTACTGGCTCTAGCCAGCCGCGAGGCATCCTGCTTGACGCGACTGTCGGCAAGACTGGTCCGACCGGTACTACTACTGGTTTCGGTACGCAGAGCACTGTTGGTCAGGGTGGAGATCTTCTGATCGACCTGTACCACTCGGTTATCTCGCCTTACCGCACCAGCAAGTCTTGCGGCTGGGTCATGAATGACCAGACTGCGGCGAGCGTACGCAAGCTGAAGAACAGCCAGGGTGACTACATCTGGCAGGCTGCTCTTTCTCTGGGTGCTCCTGACACCATCCTCGGCAAGCCGGTTCACATTGATCCGTTCATGCCTGCTCCTGCGGCTAACGCCAAGTCGATCCTTTTCGGTGACTTCTCGGCGTACTACGTCCGCATGGTCGGTGGCGTTGAATTCCAGCGCAGCGATGATTTCGCCTTCAACCGCAACATGGTTGCGTACCGCGCAATCCTGTCGGCTGACGCAGCTCTGACCGATCTGACTGGTGCCGTAAAGGTATTCCAGCACTCGGCTACCTGATCCGACTGAGAGCCAGGGTGATTCCTCTATGGGGTCACCCTGGCTTTCTTCTATCGCTTAAGGAGACGAGCAATGAAGGTACGTCTTACAGGGGATCTTTCCGGTACCCGCAATAACAAGCCTTGGCCGCCACGCGGCTCAGAGATGGTGCTTCCCGACGAGGAAGGCGCTCAGCTTTGTGCTCATGGAATGGCTGTGCCAGTGGTTGAGGACAAGACTGAAAAGGCTGTCGCCAAGGATGACTCCGAGAAGCGCGTAAGGCCTGCAACCAGGAAGAGGTAAGGCTATGGCGCTAGGCGACTCATACGCGACGCTCGCAGAATTCAAGAGCTACATCACCAGCTACACGAGCAACAGTAGTGATGCGGAAATCACGGAATGTCTGACCGCAGCCTCGCGAGAGATTGAGCGCTACTGCTACCGGCAGTTCAACAGCGCCACTACTCCTACAACCCGCTTCTACGAGACGCGCAATATCTGGACTCTGCTAGTCGATGACTTCCATACGACTACAGGCCTCGTAGTGAAGGTGGGAGACACCACCCTTACCGCAGAGCAGTACAAGGTAGAGGCTCCATCGCTGACAGCGGCAGGAGATCCCTACTACAGGATTCGTGCCCGAGACGGATACAACTGGCCGGTCTACTACGGCGCACACGAGGTAGAGGTTACTGCGGCATGGGGCTGGGCTGCTGTTCCTACTGCCGTTCATAAGGCCTGCATGGTGCTGGCTAACGAAACCCTGCTGGTTGTTCGCGATTACCCGTTCGGAATTAGCACCAAGCAGAACGGCGCAACGTTCGCGCGTAGCAACCCTGCCGTAGCTAAGTGGCTCGCACCGTACCGCAGGCTAGATGGGGTGGTGGCGTAATGGCTCCCACGATTGTTGAAGTAATGGATGCCATTGAGGCAGCCCTAGCCACAATCCCTGATCTGAATACTTCTGACGCTGAGCCTGGGCAAGTCGCTACTCCTATGGCTTTCGCTGGCCTGCCTCAGAGAATCGATCCTCACCAGACCATGAGGCGAGGCTTTCAGGGCTTGGAATTCACGGTAACGGTTGTCGTCTCATCAGCAGCAGATGCCGTATCCAGCCAGAAGGCACTAGCCGCCTATCTAGATGCGACTGGTTCTAAGTCTGTGGTTTCGGCACTTGAGGCAGACAAGACGCTTGGTGGTGTCGTTAGTGACTGCACTGTCGGTGACATCCTCATTGATCCGTCTGTGCGAGTAGGTGAAGCCGAATACTTCGGTGCCATCTTCGCTGTCCGCATCTCTGCACGAGGGAATTAGACATGACTACATACAAGGTAATTGGCATCTGCACGGTTGCTGGCAAGAAGCGCGGTGAGGTTGTCGAGCTTGACCCTGAGCTAATCAACATTGAGGCACTAGTTGAGGCAGGGCACATCGAGCCAGTCACAGCGAGGCCAGGAAAGAAGGAGGCTTCAAAGTGACTACGTTCGCACTGACAGACGCAACGATCTGGGTTGCTGGCTATGACTTCACAGGCGATTCAAACGAGGTAGCTCTCAGCGCCTCAGCAGACGAGCTGGATTGCACAACCTTTGGCTCTGGTGGATTCCGTGCCCGTAAGGCAGGGCTCAAGTCGGTAGAGGCTCGGGTAGCCGGCTACTGGGATGCCGGACCTGGCGCGGTTGACGCTGAGGCCTTCAACGGCCTGGCCGTAGCTGACCGCGTAGTGACCATCGCTCCTAGCAACGCTGAGACGACTCCTGCCTACATGTTCCGAGGCGGCCAGTTCAGCTACGAGCTGTTCGGCCAGGTAGGGGAAATGACTCCCTTCTCGCTGAACATGCTCAACACCAACTCGCAGGGGCTCATCCGAGGCCAGGTAGCCAAGGCCAAGGGCAGCGTGTCTACGGCTGGTCCTCTCGGCTCAGTGGTCAACCTAGGCCCTGTAGCGGCCAATCAGTACCTCTACGCGGCGCTGCATGTCTTCTCGGCTGGCACCACTCTGAATCTGCAAATCCAGTCGGACAATGCTGCTGGATTCGCTACGCCAACCACTGTGACGACGCTGCCACCAGTGACCGTAGCCGGCGGCACATGGATGGTTCGTGTGCCTGGTCCTCTGACTGACACTCACTACCGATTCAACGTGTCAGGTGTAGCCCTTCCTTTCACTGTTGCCGCCGCAATCGGCATCGGCAGCTAACCAGATATTCCTTCCTCGGTCACCGGATGACTTCCGGTGGCCTTTTTCATGCACAAATTAGGGAGTCTCACTATGGGATCTTTTGCTTTCACCGATGCCACCGTAACCGTTAATGGCGTCGATCTTTCCGACTGGATTACTCAGGTGAGTATCAGCATCAGCGCTGACGAGCTTGACGACACAGCAATGGGTGACACCTACCGTTCCCGCATCAGTGGCCTCAAGGACTGGTCGGTCACTCTTGAGTTCAACGCTGACTTTGTTGCGGGTGCTGTAGACGCAACCATCTGGCCTCTGTTCGGCACCGTAACCACTGTGACCGTTAAGGCCACGTCGGCTGCCAACTCGGCTACCAACCCGCAGTATTCAGGATCGGTCCTGGTGTCTCAGGTCAACCCGATTGGCAACAGCGTCGGTGACAAGGCGACTGTTTCCGTTACGTGGCCTGGTGCTGGTGCTCTGAGCCGTCTGACTGCCTGATTGGAGGCAGCTATGGGGCTTGGTCTGAACATGCCTAGTGGTGCCGAGCTGTACCGGCTGAGTAATCAGCTCAAGCAGCTCGGCAACACAGGTCTAGGTAGAGAAATGGACAGGCGGCTAAAGACTGCTACCAAGCCTCTGAAGCCAGCCGTAGAGGCTGAGGTAGATCAGGTCATGCCTAGTGGCTATGCACCTGTCCTCAGCAAGTCTCTGCAATTCCGTATGTCTAGCAAGACTCGTAGCCAGTCAACAGAGTTGCGCTACAAGGTCTATGGGGATGGACAGCAGGAACGCAGAGATATTCCGACCCTGAACAAGGGAACACTGCGCAGCCCTAGAGGACGTAAGCGGCAGACCTGGGTTAACCAGAAGATCCGTGCCGGATTTGTAGATCAGCCACTAGAGCGTCTAGCGCCGGCTGTCCGTAGAGAGATGGCTCTCGTGCTTCAAGACGTAGCCGACCATTTGAGGAGATAGGTAAATGACTGCAATCATCATCAAGCTCGCTGCCGCTGACGCTGACCGTTTCGGGCTGGCTGAGGTTTCGTGTGATCCCTTCAACCTGAACTTTCAGGAGATCCGAGCACTGCGCAATGAGGTAGGCCTGAACCTGGCTGAGTTCATCGACCTGTGCCGCAACCAGGCGGAATGGTATTACGCGCTGGGAGTCATCATCTGGCTAGGGCTAATCCGTGCCGGTGAGCGCGTTCCGTTCGCTGACTTCAACGCAGACGTAATGAATGCGGACCTAAGCAGGGACGAGGCAGCGGCAGACCCAAACTCTTTGGCCCCGGATGGGGCCAGCAGCAACTAGAGGAAATCATGCCTCTCTTCACCCTGCATTTGAGGCTGAAGCCAGACGAGATCGAGCAGATGTCTATTCCTCGGTTCAACCGCTATAGGGCGCTGCTTGAGCAGATCCTAGAGAGGCAAAACAATGGCAGATAAGCGGGAATTCCTGTTCAACTTCTTCGCCAGGGAGAACGTCTCAGCCAACCTGAAGAAGGCTGGGCAGGCGGTAGGCAATCTGGGTGATGACTTCACAGATGCCGGTAAGGCTGCTGACAAGCTTGAGACTGAGATCAGCGACGTAGAGAAGTCACTACGTGCCTTGGCTGTGCAATTCACCAATACCGGCGATGACAAGTTCTTCAAGCAGATCCGTGAGGGTGAAAAGGAGCTACGCAAGCTCAAGAAGACGAGCAAGCTGGTCAGTGGCCTCGGTGAGGACATGGCTGAAGGCGTCAGCCTTACCTTCTCTCAGCGTCTTGGTCCTCTGCTTGCCTCTGCTCCTGTAGGTCCGGCTGGTCTGGCTCTAGGCGCTGCTATGGCTCCCACATTGGGTGCTGCTGTAGCTGGTGCCGTTGTCGGTGGAGCTGGTATCGGTGGCGTTGTCGGTGGTCTGGTCCTGGCGTCCAAGAACCCTGCCGTCAAGGCTGCTGGCAAGTCGCTAGGCCAGGAGATGTCGCAGGAGCTTGAAGAGAGCGCACAGGTTTTCGTCAAGCCAGCCCTAGAGGGAATCGGCATTGTCCGTAAGGGATTCCGAGAGATCAAGCCTGAGATTGACAACATCTTTGGTGACTCCTCTCAGTTCGTAAAGCCTCTAGTGACAGGTGCCGTAAAGGGTGCTCAGTCGATCGTTGAAGGCGTGGCCGATGCCGTACACGAGGCAGGGCCGGTAATTGACGCTTTCGGTCGAGGCTTTGAGGAGATCGGGGGCGCAGTTGGGGAAGTCTTCTCAACCCTGTCTGAGGATGCCGATGAAGGCGCTAGCGCCATCGATGACCTAACCATGTCCACTAAGAATTTCATTCTGGTCACTGGTGATCTCATTCATGGTGTGGCTCAGGTAAAGGGCTGGCTTGACACTCTAGACGAGAAGATCGATGAAACGAGATTCAAGCTAGAGGATCGTACTGGCTGGGACATTACTGCTGACGGCATGAGCACTGCCGAGAGGCGCGCTAAGGATCTGGCAGCCGCACAGGCTGACGTTAGAGAGAAACTTGACTTCTCAGCACAGGCGGCACGCGGTCAGGTATCGGCACTCGATGAACTAGCCGATTCCCTACGTGCTCAGACCGATCCGACCTTTGCCCTGATTGAGGCTCAGGATGACTTGTCCGGGGCTCAGAAGACGTACAACGACGCTGTTGCCGAGCATGGCCGTAAGTCGCCTGAAGCACAGAAGGCCTTGCGGGATATGGCTGCTGCGGCAATCACGTTGCAGGGTGCTGCTGGTAGTGCTGCTGGCACATTCAACGGCTCTCTGACTCCTGCTATGCGAGCAACCCTGAAGTCTGCTGGTCTGACCGAGACTGAGATTAACGATCTAGAAAAGCAGTTCCGTGAGGCTAAGGCTGCCGGTGAAAGGTTCGCCAAGAACTACAAAGCTCACGCGACGATTGCATGGGAAGTCCTACCTAACGGCGCGACATTCCAGAATGGCGTGCCTTCTTACAACTTCCCAGCTCGTGCCTCTGGTGGTCCGGTTAAGGCTGGTCAGCCATACCTAGTCGGTGAGGAAGGCCCTGAGCTTGTCACCCCGACTAAGGACGGTTACGTACACGATGCTGCCAAAACCGCCGGAATGATGGCTGGCGGAACGGCTGGCGGCTCCTCAATGGGAAGTGGCGGCACGTCGATTGTCATCAACCATTTGGAGCTACCGGGCGTTCAGGATGTCGCTCGCCTTGTGGAAGAGCTACGGAAATACGTTCGTTTGAACGCTCAGGGCAACGCTCAGGTTGCATTCGGTGGGAGGTGAGTCATGGCTTTTCCAACAACTCCGCTGCCCGTTCAGGTGCAGCTAGCGCTTGGCGCTGACCTCACTGCCGATCCTGCAAGCTGGACATGGACTGACGTTACGGCGTACGTGCGGCTGGCAGGCAGGATTAGCTACACAGCCGGCAAGCCTAATGAGGGCAGCGAAACTCAGCCTGCCCACTGCACTCTACGTTTCGATAACACGGATGGCAGGTTCACACCACGCAACCCTCTTGGTGCCTACTACGGCCAGCTTAATAAAAACACTCCTGTCAGGATTCGTGTAAATGGCGGTAGCGGCTACGTAACTAGGTTCTCTGGCTACGTAGCCGCCTGGCCTGTCAGGTGGGACAAGTCGGCTAATGACTCGACTGTGCCGCTAGACGCATACGGAATCCTTTCAAGACTTGGACGTAGCAAGGCATCTGGACAATCGCCATTGAGGCGGACGATTGCGGCAACCAATCCTGTTGCCTACTGGGCGATTGAGGATGGCGTAACAGCCGATCAGGCAGGCTCGGCGGTTAATGGGCAAGCTCCACTTGCCGTTACGGGAACAGTGACATTCAAGGCAGTTGAGGATTACGTCTACAACACAACCACAACACGCTACGGCACTTCCGCACTTGCCAACCTCGCCGGTGGCGGAAGTATGTCCGCTCCTCTGCCTCCTAATGCGACTGCCGCCACCAGCTCAGCATGGACGGTGCTCGTCACTACCAAGGTAGACACCACAACTACCTCGGGTGATGTCGTGCTGATGGAATGGGAGACGCCAGAAGGAACCTTTGTTAAGTGGCGGCTGGTGTCGCTGGCGATTGGCACGACGCAGCTCATTGCCTACAACGCCTCTGGTGCTGCCACAGTGGTCCTCGATCGTGGATCTCAGCGGACTAGCTTTGACACCTTTGCCGTGAGCGCATACCAGTCTGGCGGCAATATCAACGTAGCCCTTTATACGTCGTCTTCTGGTGAGCCAACTGGTTCTGTCGCTGGCACCTTGACGGGAATCACCAGGATAACGGTGAATCCAACAGGTGCGACATGCACAGTAGACATGCCGTTTGGGCATTTGACGGTATGGTCCACCAGCAGTCCGCCTCTCCAAATGGGTGCTGCCCTCGACTCGCATGGACGCTTCGTGTGGGATGCCCTGCGTTCCCACGTGAGCGAGACGGCAACCGTGCGGTTAAACCGTCTCGCCGCTGAGGACGGATTCAGCCTAACCATGCCGACTGTTTCTGCTGAATTCATTCAGCGGATGGGTTGGCAGCCTGTGGCTACCGGGCTGAGCCTCTACCAGCAGACGGAGGATGCCGATCAGGGAATGCTTTATGAGGATGGCTTTGGCCTGGGCTACCTGCCAAGGGAATTCCGGTACAACCCTACGGTTGCCCTGGCGTTGGATTACGACCAAGGCCACATTGCCGAGCCTCCTGAGCCGACAGACGATGACCAGCAGCTTCGTAATCGCTGGACTGTCTCGCGTACAGAAGGCTCATCCGCTGTGGCTCAGGACGCTGACAGTATTGCCACTGTTGGCCTCTTTGACTCTTCAATTCAGGTCAACCACAACAACGACGCGACGCTAGCTGACCATGCTAATTGGAGAGTTCATCTCGGCACGGTAGACGAGATGCGCTGGCCGAAAATCTCGCTCAACCTTGCTCGTTCGCCTGGTCTGATCACTCAGTGGTTGTCGTGCTCCATCGGTTCCCGCATCACGATTGCCAATCTGCCGTCTCAGGTTGCTGGTGACGCTGTTGACCTGATCATTGAAGGCTATAGCGAGACGTTCAGTGAGTACGAATGGACGGTTGAGCTGAACTGCTCACCTGCAAAGCCTTGGCTGATCGCAGAGGCAGACGGTTCGGCTCGTGTGGATTCTGACTCCTCTGCTCTAGCTGGTGATATCACCAGCTCGGCAACGAGCCTGCAAGTTACATCAGAGCCTTTTGACGTATGGACAACCAGTGCGTCTGACCTACCAATTCCGATCCTGGTAGGTGGCGAGCGGATGACCGTATCAGCGATCGGTCCGCCGGCAAGGCTGAACGAGGAAGCGCTTTTCGAGTCCAAGGTATCCCCTTGGACTAGCCCGGACGGCGCAGGCGTCACCCATTCGACGGTACGGGCACACAGCGGTACTGGCTCAATGCTGCTAACTCCGACCGGCGGCACATCGCTGGCGCGAGTCGAGACGGAGTTAATGCCCATTGTCGCTACTCACAGGTTTACGGGAACAGCATGGGTTTGGTGTTCAGTCGCGCGCACCGTTGACCTCTACATTGCATGGTTTAACGGAACAACATTTATTAGCTCCGAAATCTCGTCTCCCAGCATTTCGGCGAGTACTTGGGTGCCGCTCGGAATAGGGCTGCCAAGAACTGCACCAGAAGGTGCCACGCAAGCAAGGTTTGGCATTCGGCTTGCCGGCACGCCTCCCGTAGGGCACACCCTGTGGATCGATGAGGCGTTCTTCTTTGGCGTAGATCAGCAGACGTTCACTGTCGTCAGATCAGTCAACGGAATTAGTAAGTCTCATCTTGCCGGTACTCCTGTCAGGGTTGCCAATCCGGCAGTAGTCGCATTGTGAGGAGTAATCATGTTTTCACCAGGAATGATTCTGACACCAGCAAGGCTTAACGCTCCAACAGCGTATAAGACGAGCGACACGTCTAGGACATTAACGACCACCCTGACCGCTGATCCTGATTTGAGCGTGTCAGTAATCGCCAATGCGGTCTATGTAGTGAGCCTGTACGCGCCACACACCTATGACGCCTTGTGTGACTTCAAGTTCTCTTGGACGGCTCCGACCGGATCGGCTATGACCAACTGGACAGCGGATTGGCGCACAGTCGATGGCACCGAGATTTCCGGCGCGTTCTCCACGCTGAGTACTGTCGTGCCCCTCACTTCGGCGTCAGGCACCTTCACTCAGCCGTTGTGGGCGCATGGCCTGCTGGTCGTGGGTGGTACTGCCGGAACATTCGGGATGACATGGGCGCAGAATACTTCCCACGCAAATGCGGCGACCGTGAAAACTGGGTCGCTGCTGCGGCTGGAAAGGGTCGCGTAACTAGTTCAAGCCTTGGAGGCTGTTTGGAGGAAAGGCCTATGGGCATGGAATTTTGGGTAGCCGCAGGCATTATCCTCGGTGTCGTATTTTCAGTTATTACTCTCGTCACAATGATCGGCAGACCTCTGCGCAAGTTAGCCAGACAGAACGATGAATTTCGTGAGGACTGGTATGGAGTAGCGGCTAGGCCTGGCCGAGCTGCTATCCCTGGCGTGCCAGAGCGCCTAGCCAGGATTGAAAAGGAACTGAATCCTAACGGCGGATCGACGCTACGAGACAAGGTAGACCGCATTGAACAGAGGCTTGATGATCACATCAACGGTCACGGCGTATAGGAGGTTGACATGGCCTGGTATTTGAATACAGCTCTAACCAACTTTCGCAGAGCCGTCAACGAGAAGTATCCCAACAGGGATAAGGCCTCAGATGGAACGATTGGAGACGCTGATCATCTGTCTCGTTCCTCGGACCATAACGAAGATCCTGACGGATCGGTTGATGCCTGGGACATGGATGTAGATCTGCGCTCAGGCAATGATCCTGCGGCTATCGAGGAGCTAAAGCGAGTCTTTCAGGCTCACGAGTCGTCTCGGTACTGGATTCACAACGGGAAGATTGCCAGCCGTACGGACGGCTGGAAGAGGCGTGACTACACAGGTAAGAATCCGCACGATAAGCACGTGCATTGGAATACGCGTGAGTCCCATGAGGACAGCGCTAAGCCGTGGTTCCCTAAGTCGGTTCCACTGCCAACCCAGGAGGTAAATGTGCAGAACCTAGTCCTTGCTCGTGAAGAGAAGACCGCTGAGGTTTTCGTTGGCAATGGCATCACACGTAGGCATGTCAAGAATGAAGCCGAGCTTGAAGGCCTTCAGTATTGGATCAAGAAGCGAGGCGGCGACCCGACTGTCTACCTCTTCAAGCCTGGCACCATCGGCGTACTTGGTGTGGTTGCCAAGGACGCTAAGTGAGTGCTCTCAGAGCCCCTAAAAGATCCATCACGCATAACAGAAGCCCCTTACCTTCATCACGAGGGTAAGGGGCTTTCTGTGTTTCTAGGCTCGTGTCTTCTGCCTGCCCTGGTGAGGGATGGTGCTGCTGAGCTTCCTCAGCCCTGCCTTCTGTACGTAGATCTCTCGTCGCCTGGTGGCGTCTCCTCGGGCGTTCAGCTCGTAGCCTTCAAGCCAGATCCAGCCCTCATACGTCGCCAGCTCCAACACACGGATGAGACGGAACCTGATCGGCCGTACGAACTGCGGTGAGGCAGCTCGTGTCACATGGAGCAGGTCACCTGGCTTCACTGGCTCTCCTGTCTCGCCACGCTCGTAGCGTCTCGCCTGCGGCCACCAGGCGCACACACGAGCCGTCAGGCTGGCAGCGCCTACAGGTGTTGCGGGTATGGAAGTCGATCACGTAGCCAGCCATGATCACGAGGAACGGCGGACCAGGCTCGGCCTCAACCCTCACGGCTCGGCCTCTGCAAGTTCCGGCGCATGGTCTGGCTAGCGCGCCACTCACCAGTCTTGGTCAGTAGAGGCCTCTCTAGCGGCACCACACGGGTTGAGGCGTTCCATGCGGGCCGGTTGATAGCCGGCGGCTGGTTGGTGCCGTACGCGCCTCCTCGGTGGCTGTAGATGGTGGCTGGCTGAACTTGGTCGATGGGCTCTTCTCTGCGCTGGAACCATTTGAACCTAGGCATGCGTGCAGGGTAGGTGACTAGAGCGTGTGATCACTAGGCGTCCATCAACTTGATACGTGACTAGGTGGCAGACGCCTAGCGTCCCTGGCATGACGAGGAAGCTCAGGCTGGTGGGGTCCGCAGAGATCCGGACCATGCTTGGTGGCGTCTCTCGGCAGCGCGTCTACCAGATCACGGGACCGCCCCGGGTTTGGTTGACTCGCGGGGTTGAGTGGTTCAGGCCGCGTGTGCGGGCCTG
>NZ_JBAKHT010000052.1:0-15736 GCF_036906755.1 Micromonospora sp. CPCC 206171
CCGGTCACCTCGACCAAGCCTGGCCGGGCTGCGGTCGTACCACCAGCTAACAGGTAGCCGCGAAGCGGTCGTCACCGAAGGTGACGTCGGCACCGGTCTGCGATGTCCGGACGTGCCGACGCGGTCGTTCGCTAGCTTCCGGCCCCGTTACGGATGATCGTCGGCACTGCCCGTGAATCCTCTCCAGCTCCGCCGCCAAGGTCACTGCTTGCGACTGTGGGCAGCGGCCGAACCCGTTGCGGGGTCCGGGGCAGTAGGACCTGACCGCTGTATCCGGGACCCAGGACGATGGCCGCCCCGTTGGTGGGCGGGGCGCCGAGGACGCTGCTCTCCACCGCCGGTATCGCAGGAGCGAAATCCGGCCCGCCCAGGTCTCCGGCGTCCGCCGCGTCGCCGTCGCCCATGATCACTCCTTCTTGTCGTGGGCTCCGCGCGTGCCGGGGCCCGGTGAACCCGCCGGCGCCAGCTCGACTTCCGGCACACACCATATCTTGTCTTCCACTATATTAGGTGGATGAGTTCTCGGGCGATGACGGAACCAGCCTTCTTCATCCTCACCGCGCTTCTCGACGCTCCGCGCCACGGCTACGGGATCGTCGCGGAGGTGGCGGACCTGTCGCGGGGCCGCGTGCAGCTGAAGATCGGCTCCTTGTACGGGGTCTTGGACCGACTCGTCGGTGATGGCCTGGTCGAGTTGGACCGCGAGGAGGCATGGCAAGGACGGTTACGCCGGTACTACCGGTTGACCGAGCGGGGTCGCCATGCCCTCGACGCAGAGGCTCAACGGCTGGCCGCCAACGCACGCCTCGCCTCGACCCGGTTGCGCGAGCGGCGGAACCCGATCACGGGGACGCCGTCGTGAGCCGGCTGGAGGAGCGCTACCGGTTCGTTCTTCGGCTGCTGCCCGCCGCCTACCGGCAGGAATGGGAAGACGACATGGTCGCCGCATTCCTGGACAGCATGGACACCGGCGACTCCGAGACCACCGCCTACGCCGCCGACTATGGCCGGCCGAGCCTGTCGGAGGTCGCCAGCATCGTGTCCCTCGCCGTCCGGTTGCGTCTCGGCGGGGCTGACGCGCCACCCCGCTCGTTCGCCTGGGGGCAGGCCGTGCGACTGGCGACCCTGATGGCGATGCTGACCCACGCCGTCATGGTCACCGCGAGCATCGCCGTCACACTGTGGCTCTCCGGGAAGATCGCCTGGTTGCCGGCTCCTGCACCCGAATCCACGCCGTCGAGAGCCCGCAGCGTCTTCTGCGCCATCGACGCCACGAACCCGGGGGCGTCGGCGAGCAGGCGCAAGTAGTCTCCGCGATGCCGGTCGACCTCGCTGGCGGTGGGCTCCAGCAGGACGTGCAGGGCGACGAACGCGCGCAACGCGGCCGGCCGGTCGCCGCGCAACAGCCGGCTCACGCAGCCGTCGAGCAGCATCGTCCGGTCCAGGCGGCCCTCGCCGGCCAGTCGCGCCAGCGCGCGCGGCAGGGCGAGCTTCTCGTCGGTCATGACCTCGTCGAAGGACATCCGCGTCCCGGCGCCGTCCACCTCGAACAGGCGCGGCACCAGGGCGTCGAGGAACCCGTCCGCCCGGAGCCGGTCCACCAGCGGGACCGGTCGCTGCCACTCCGGCGGCCACGCCATCAGGGCGAGCCACCCCTCCACGAACTGGTCACCGGTGGGTGTCGCCGCCTTCTCGGCGGTGAGCAGCTCGGCGACGAATCCCCAGCCGTCCATCGGGTCGTCCCGGCGGAGCCCGTCCGCCAGCCGGTATGCCAGCTTGGCCAGCCAGGGCACCCCGCGCGTCCGCGCGACCTGGACCACCAGCCCGGCGTCGGCGCCCCGCAGCGACACGTTCCGCCGGCCGAGCAGCTCGGCCGCCGTGGCGGCGGTGGGCAGGCACCCGACCGCAGCCACCGCCAGAGCCGTCGCCTCGTTGTTCCACCACCAGTTGTCGCGCCGCCGGCGCACGTGGGCCACAAGCCCTTCGGCGAACGACCGCCGCCCCTGGTCGTCGAGGCCCGTGACCGCGTCGACGGCCGCGCCGATGTCGCCCCGGACCAGGAACTCGAACGGATCGCTCACGCCCCGACCTCCACCGGAGCGCCCACCATCGTCGTGGCCAGCGCGTGCTTGCAGGGCCCGCGCTGACCGCGGTGCCGCGCCCACCAGGGGCAGGAGCAGGTGTACGAGCCGTCCGTCCGGCGGCGGACCCGGTAGACCTCGTCGCCGTGGCGTACGGTCGCCGCCTCGCCGTCGAGCGTGACCGCGCCCGCCTCGACCAGCGCCCGCGCCCCGACCAGCCGGGGATTGTCCCGCTCGGCCCGGCCGGCGTCGTACGGCAGCACCCGGTGGAAGTAGCCCGCCTCGGCCACGTCGAAGCCGACCCGGCCGGCGGTGCCCAGCTGGGCCAGCGCGGCCCGGACCCGGTCCGCCGAAATCCCCGCCGAGGCAGCCAGCGCGTGGACATCGATCGTCGGGTCCCCGGACAGCAGCGCGGCGACCAGCGCGGCGTCGTCAGCGACGTCGTCCGTGGCGAGCGCGGTCAGCGCGCCGCCCTCGCCGGAGAAACCCCGGTAGGGCTCCGGCGACAGGGTCAGCGACAGCCGCAGCGCGCCGGTGTCGAGCTCCCACACGCTCGGCAGCGGCGGCGACCCGACCGCCGCCGGTGGCCCGTACACCCGCAGGGTCTTCGCGTACCGGAGCAGCTCACGCAGCGTGGCGAGCCGTCCGGCGCCGGCCAGGCACACCGCGCCGGGCACCGGGCGCGAGGTCAGCCGCAGCGAGCGCCCGGCCGGCACCACCCAGAGCACCGACCGGTCGTTGCCCGCCGGCAGCCGGCGCAGGAAGGCGGCCGCCTCCGCCGCCGGGATCTCCGCCCGCGGTTCCATGGCCGCGGCGATCAGATGGACCTCGGCGAACCCCCGCAGCCAACGCCCAGGCAGCGGCACCTTCTTCTCCACCACCGGACCGTCGAGGGTGGACACGGTCAGGTCGTCCGGCCCCACCGACAGGTGCAGCGGGTCGATGCCGGCCACCCGGGCCAGCGCCTCCCGCAGCGGCGCGTTCACGTCGACGTTGGTGGTGCCGTGCTCGACGATGTCGCCGTCGAACCCGGCCGGCACGACATCCAGCCGCGCGTACACCCCGCAGCAGCCGGAGAACGACTCGAAGCGCATCCGGTCCCGGCTGCCGGTGACCACGGGATCGAGGCTCGCCGGGTTGACCGGCTGGTGGTACCGGGTCCGGGCGACTTCGGCGACCGCCAGCAGCCCGGCGGCCGCCGCCTGCGGAGTCGTCAGAAAACCGGAGAAGAACCGCGGGTTGGTCGCAGGCCCGCCGCTGGTCTGCAGCGCCAGGCCCGGTGCAGCGTGGACGGCTGGAGGTAGCGGTAAGTCTGAAGGGCGCTCACGGCTGCCGAACTTACGACCGACCCCCGACAGGGCACGACGGCAGGCTGCAACCCCGGCGACAGCAGCTCCGTCCATCGCCACGTGGAGAACCTTCGCACGCTGGTCGGTGCCACGGCCGGAAGGCCCCAGAACTTTCGGCGTGCTCGCCTGCGGCTCGCCGGTATGTGCCGAGATATATCGATTTGTGCCTCAATCTCAGGTACCGCTTCGGTCAAACTTGCGGAGTTGGCGGGTGAGACCTCTTGACGATCCAACACGACCGGGCGTAAACAAAGAGGAAGCCACATCGAAACGGCGGTGAAACCAAGCGATGTACGCCGAGGAACGGCAGCAGGAGATCCTCCGGAGAGCCCGGGCCCAGGGCCGGGTCGACGTCATGGTGCTGGCCGAGGAACTGGCGGTGACGAGCGAGACCATCCGGCGGGACCTGACCGCGTTGGAGCGTGCGGGGGTGCTGCGCCGCGTACACGGCGGCGCGATCCCGGTCGAACGCCTCGGTTTCGAGCCCGCGCTCGCCACCCGGGACGCGGTGCTGACCGCCGAGAAGGAGCGCATCGCCAAGGCCGCGCTCGCCGAGGTCCCGGAGGACGGGGCGATCATCATTGACGCCGGCTCGACCACCGGGCGGCTGGCCCAGGTGCTGAACACGGAGCGCGAGCTGACCGTGATCGTCAACGCCCCGCCACTGGCCACCCTGCTGGCCGCCCGACCGAACCTCAACGTGATCATGCTCGGCGGCCGGGTCCGCAGCCGAACCATGGCGACGGTCGACGACTGGGCCATGCAGGCGCTCTCCCAGATCTACGTCGACGTGGCCTTCATGGCGACCAACGGCTGCTCGGTCGAGCGCGGGCTCACCACGCCGGATCCGGCCGAGGCCGCCGTCAAGCGGGCGATGATCGCCTCGGCCCGACGTACGGTTCTGCTCGCCGACCACACCAAGTTCGGCGACGACCACCTCGCGCGCTTCGGCCGGCTCGCGGACGTCGACCTCATCATCACCGACACCGGGCTGAGCGCCGCCGCCGCAGCCGGTCTGCAGCACGCCGGTCCGGAGGTGATCCGGGCATGATCCTCACCGTCACCCTCAACCCGAGCCTGGACCGGGCCGTCGCCATCGAGTCCCTGGTGCGGGGCGAGGTGCTGCGCGCCGCACCCGCACACCTCGACCCGGGCGGCAAGGGAGTCAACGTCTCCCGGGCCCTGCTCGCCAACGGCGTGCCGTCGCGGGCGGTCATCCCGTGCGGCGGCCCCGAGGGGGAGCAGCTGGTGCGGCTGCTGGCGGCGGAGGGCGTACCCATGATCGCCGTACCGATTGCTGGCCGGACCAGGTCCAACATCACGTTGGCTGAGCCGGACGGCACAATCACGAAGATCAACGAGCCCGGCCCAGCGCTCTCCGGCGCCGAGCTGAAGGCGGTCGTCGAGGTGGTGCTCTCCGCCGCGGGCTCGGCCGACTGGGCGGTGGTCTGCGGGAGCATCCCGCCGTCCCTGCCGGTCGAGGAGTTCAGCGAGCTCTGCTCCCGACTGATCGAAGCAGGCGTCCGGCTCGCAGTCGACACCAGCGGCCCGGCGCTGGTCGCCGCGGCGGCCGCGGGGGCGTCGCTGATCAAGCCCAACCGGGAGGAACTCGCCCAGGCCACCGGGCGGGCCGTCAACTCGACCGAAGACGTCGTCGTCGCCGCCCAGCAGTTGCGCGCCCTGGGTGCCCAGGCGGTGCTGACCAGCCTCGGCCCGGAGGGCGCCGTGCTGGTCGACGAGGACGGCGTCATCACCGGAATCTCACCCGTCGCCGAGCCCCGCAGCAACGTCGGGGCCGGGGATGCCCTGCTCGCCGGCTTCCTGGCCGGCGGTGCCGCCGGGGCAGCGGCGCTCGCCGAGGGCCTCGCGTGGGCCGCGGCGGCGGTCAGCCTGCCGGGCAGCCGGATGCCCCGGCCCGGCGACCTGCGCCGCGACCACGTCCACGTCCACCACCGGCCGGACCTGGTCCGGCAACTGCTCGCCCGGGACTGACTGACCCAACCCCCACCCCCCACCACCGGCAATTCAGCCGGCAGTCGAACAGGAGGCCTCCCATGGCCACGGATTACACCCCCGCCGTCACGGGTACCGGCATCAAGGCAGGGATTCAGCGGGTCGGCGGCTACCTCGCCGGCATGGTCATGCCCAACATCGGCGCGTTCATCGCCTGGGGTCTGATCACCGCGCTCTTCATCCCCACCGGCTGGATACCCAACGCCCACCTCGCCCAGCTCGTCGGCCCGATGATCACCGTCCTGCTTCCGGTGCTGATCGGCTACACCGGTGGCCGGCTGGTGCACGGCCAGCGCGGCGCCGTCGTCGGTGCCGTCGCCACGATGGGCATCGTGGTCGGCAGCGAGGTGCCGATGTTCCTCGGCGCCATGATGATCGGCCCGCTCGCCGCGTACCTGGTCAAGCTCTTCGACAACGCCTTCGAGCACCGCATCAAGGCCGGCTTCGAGATGCTGGTCAACAACTTCTCGGCCGGAATCATCGGCGGTGGCATGGCGCTGGTCGGGGTCTGGGTGATCGGCCCGGTCGTCCGCTCCATCACCAACCTCGCCGGTCACGGTGTCGACTGGCTCGTCGGGCACAACCTGCTGCCGGTCGCCTCGGTCCTGGTCGAGCCGGCGAAGGTGCTCTTCCTCAACAACGCCATCAACCACGGCGTTCTCGGCCCGCTGGGTGTCGCGCAGGCGACCGAGACGGGCAAGTCCATCCTCTTCATGATCGAGTCCAACCCCGGCCCGGGCCTGGGGCTGCTCCTGGCCTTCCTGTTCTTCGGGCCCCGCGCGCTGCGCCCCAGCGTGCCGGCCGCGATCATCATCCACTTCCTCGGCGGCATCCACGAGATCTACTTCCCGTACGTGCTGATGAAGCCGCGGCTCATCCTCGCGATGATCGCCGGTGGCGCCGCCGGAGTCACCACCTTCATGATCACCGGTGCCGGCCTGGTCGCCACCCCGTCACCGGGAAGCGTCTTCGCCTACGCCGCCGTCACGCCTCGTGGCGGCTGGTTCGGAGTCGTCCTCGGCATCCTCATCGCGGCGGCGGTCACCTTCTTCGTGGCGGCGGCGTTGCTCGGCTTCGGTCGACTCAACGGCGACGCCCAGGCGGAACAGCCGGGCACCGGGGACGCCGAGGCCACGGTCCCGCCGGGCGGCGAGGCGCCGCGCCAGACCGCCGGGGCCGCCGCAACCACCAACTCCACCGCAGTTTCGGAGGCGTGAACCAGATGAGCACGATTCAGGGAAGCGACATCCACAAGATCGTGGTGGCCTGCGACGCCGGGATGGGCAGCAGCGTGATGCTCGCCAGCCAGCTGCGCAAACAGCTCAGCAAGCACTCGGTGGCCGTGGAGCACACCCAGGTCGATCACATCCCCGCCGACGCCGATCTGGTCGTCGTGCACACCGGGCTGGCCGCACGCGCCCGGGCGAACGCGCCCGAGAAGGTCATCGTGCCGTTCCAGGTGTTCATCGGCGACCCGGCGGTGGCGAAGGTGGTCGCCGCGGTGAAGAACGGCGGCGCGGTCGATGGCTGAGGTGGCAAGCGGCGACCTCGCCGCGCTGCTCGACCGCCGGGCGATCCGGCTCGACGAGACCGCCGCCAACCGGGAGGACGCGATCCGGCGCAGCGGTGCGGTGCTGGTCGAGATCGGGGCCGTCGACCAGTCCTACATCGAGGCGATGCTGGCGCGCGAGCGATCGGTCTCGACGTACATGGGGGAGGGGGTGGCGATCCCGCACGGCACGCTCGCCGGCAAGGACGCCGTACACCGTGACGCGCTCGCGGTGCTCCGCTTCCCCGCCGGCGTGGACTGGGGCGGCGAGCAGGCCGCACTCTGCGTGGCGATCGCCGCCCGCGGCGACGGTCACATCGCGATCCTGGCCCAGCTGGCCGAGGTCCTGCTGGATCCGGAGCGGGCCCGGGCGTTGCGCGAGGCCACCGATGCCGACGAGATTCTCCGGCTGCTCCAGCCGGTCGACGAGGAGACAGACTGATGAAGGTTGTTCGCTTCCACGCTCCGGGTGATGTGCGGATCGAGGACGCACCCGAACCAACCCCGGGACCGGGAGAGGTCAAGATCCGGGTACGCAACTGCTCGACCTGCGGCACGGACGTGAAGATCTGGCGATTCGGCCATCACCACATCGACCCGCCGCGGGTGATGGGCCACGAGGTCGCGGGCGAGGTCACCGAGGTCGGCGCCGAGGTGACCGGCTGGCAACCCGGTGACCGGGTCCAGGTGATCGCCGCGATTCCGTGCGGGCGGTGCGACCAGTGCCGCCGCGGCCGAATGACCGTCTGCCCCAACCAGGAGTCGATCGGCTACCAGTACGACGGCGGCTTCGCCCAGTACATGATCGTCCCGGCCAAGGTGCTCGCCGTCGACGGCCTGAACCGGATCCCGGACGGAGTCAGCTTCGCCGAGGCGTCGGTGACCGAGCCGCTGGCCTGCGTCCTCAACGGCCAGGAACTCGCCCGGGTCGGCGAGGGCGACGACGTCGTCGTCATCGGCTCCGGCCCGATCGGCTGCCTGCACGTACGGCTCGCTCGGGCCCGCGGCGCCACCCGGGTCACCCTGGTCGACCTCAACCGGGACCGGCTGGACATGGCTGCGGCGCTCGTCGCGCCCGACGCCACGATCTGCGCCGCGGAGACCGACCCGGTCGACGCGGTCCTCAAGCTCACCGACGGCGCCGGAGCCGATGTCGTCATCACCGCGGCGGCCTCCGGGGCGGCGCAGGAGCAGGCACTGCAGATGGTCGGCCGCCAGGGCCGGATCAGCTTCTTCGGCGGCCTGCCCAAGGACAAGCCGGTCATCGCCCTCGACGCCAACCTGGTGCACTACCGCGAGCTCACCATCGTCGGCGCCAACGGGTCCAGCCCCGCGCACAACAAGGCGGCGCTGCAGCTGATCGCCAGCGGTGCGGTGCCGGTCGCGGACCTGATCACGGACCGGCTGCCGCTGGAGAACGCCCTCGAGGCATTCGACATCGTCTCCCGCGGCGCCGGCATCAAAGTCACCATCGAGCCCTGACCGGCTCGGATCCACCAGGATCCATCACCCCTAGGAGTCGTCATGCCCGAACGCACCGTCCCCGTCGGGTCGACCAGCGGGCTGCACGCCCGCCCCGCCGCCATCTTCGTCGCGGCCGCCGCCGCCCAGCCCGTCGCGGTCAGCGTCCGGCGGCCGGGCGGCCGGCCGGTACCCGCCCGCAGCATGCTCTCGGTGCTGTCACTCGGTGCCACCCACGGCACCGAACTGATCCTCGCTGCCGAGGGCGACGGGGCGGAGGCCGCTCTGGACGCTCTCGCCGACCTGCTGCGCCGCAACCTCGACGAGGAGCCGGTCGATGCCTGAGCGGCTGACCGGCATCGGGGTCAGCCCCGGTGTGACCGCCGGTCCGCTGCTGCGGGTGGCCCCGGCGCCCCGGCTGCCGGAGCCGACCGCCGTCGCCGACGTCGAGGCGGAGCTGGCGCGGGCCGACTCGGCCCTCGCCGCGGTCGCCGCCGAGCTGCGCCGCCGCGCCGATGCGGCGCGGCGGCCGGAGGCGGCCGAGATCCTCCAGGCCCAGGCGATGATGGCCGAGGACCCGGTCCTGCGCGAGACGATCGCCGACGTGATCCGGGGCGGTCGGGACGCTGCGCACGCGATCGCCGACGCCTTCGCCGAACACCGCCGGGCGTTCCAGGCGGCGGGCGGCTACCTCGCCGAGCGGGTCACCGACCTGGACGACGTCCGGGACCGCGCGGTCGCCGCGAGCCTCGGGCGGCCGATGCCCGGCGTCCCGGCCCCGGGTCACCCGTACGTGCTGGCCGCGCGCGATCTCGCACCGGCCGACACTGTGGACCTCGACCCGGAGCAGGTGCTCGCACTGGTCACCGAGGCGGGCGGCCCGACCAGCCACACCGCCATCCTGGCCCGGTCACTCGGCCTGCCCGCAGTGGTCTCCTGCGCCGGCGCGCTGAGCGTGCCCGAGGGAACGGTGGTCCGGGTGGACGGCGGTTCCGGCGAGGTGCTCATCGATGTCGATGAGTCGCTCGTGGCGGCCACTCGCGCCGCGGCGCCCGCCCGGCGCGATCGAGCCACCCCGAGCCGGGGACCCGGCCGCACCGCCGACGGGCGCGCGGTGAAGCTGCTGGTGAACATCGGCTCGGCGGCCCAGTTGCGCGGCGACGAGGCCGCCGGGGCTGAGGGCGTCGGGCTCTTCCGTACCGAGCTGCTCTTCCTCGACCGCAGCACGCTGCCCGGCCTGGACGAGCAGGTTCGGGCGTACGCCGAGGTCTTCGCGGCGATGGCGGGCCGCCCGGTGGTGATCCGGACGCTGGACGCCGGCGCCGACAAGCCGCTGCCCTTCCTCGACCAGGCCGGCGAGCCCAACCCGGCCCTCGGCGTCCGCGGTCTGCGGGTCGCACGACGCCGACCCGAGGTGCTCCGGACCCAGCTCGAAGCGATCGACCTGGCCTCCCGGCGGACCGGCGCCGACGTCCGGGTGATGGCGCCGATGGTGGCCACCGCCGCCGAGGCCCGCGAGTTCGCCATGATCACGCGCGCCGCCGGCCTCAGCAACGTCGGCGTCATGGTGGAGGTGCCGGCGGCGGCGCTGCGCGCCCCGCAACTGCTCGACGAGGTCGACTTCCTCAGCATCGGCACCAATGACCTGAGCCAGTACGTCTTCGCCGCCGACCGGCAGTGCGGCGACCTGGCCGAGCTGCTCGATCCGTGGCAGCCGGCGCTGCTGCAGCTGATCGCCGCCTGCGCGACCGCCGGGGGCGCAGCCGGGAAGCCGGTCGGCGTCTGCGGTGAGGCGGCCGCCGATCCGCAGCTCGCGGTGGTGCTCGCCGGCCTCGGCGTGACCAGCCTGTCGATGTCACCGCGGGCCCTGGCGCCCGTGCGGGCGGCGCTGGCCGCGCACACCCTTGCCGACTGCGCCCGACTGGCCAAGCTCGCGCTGGCCGCCGAGGATGCCGAGCAGGCACGGGCCACCGTCCGGAGCGAGGCCAGGCCGGTGCCGGACTGATCCGGCAGCGCGCCGGAAGCCGTCGGAGATCTCCCGTGTGACACGATCCCCGACGGCTGTCTTGGCCGGGATCACGCGACTGACCGCCCTCTGGGATGCCTCCTGAATGAGCGACGCGACGATGAGGGCGCTAGCCACGTTGCCCATCGAAGGCTATCCCAGTTCGGCCTCCAGCCATTGCAGGACATCGGAGGTCACCGGGTCGGTAATGTCGGCGAACTCGTCGTGCTTCTTCAGGAACTTGGCCACGTAGGGGCAGACGGGCACGATCCGCTTCCCAGAGGCGTGCACGTCGGTGAGCGACTCCTAGACCAGCTGAGCGGCCAGGCCCTGGCCGGCGAAGGCGTCGTCGACTTCGGTCTGGAAGAAGACCCCTTTGGTCGCCGCGGTCGCGATACGCGGTCAGGCCGGCCGGCATACCGTCGACCAGGATCTCGTACCGGTGCTTGGCATCGAACCGCTCGATGATCGCGGCGGCAGACGGCTGGCTCATGGGGTGCCTTTCGAACGGAGCTGGCGCGGAGGATTCCGGCGGCGTGATGGTGGCGTTAGGCAGGGCGGGCGCCCGAAGGCGGTCCCCCGGATACCCTCGACGACGCCGAGCGGTCGGAGGATACCTCCCAGTCTGCTCGGGCCCGGACGATGTCCGCGTGGGTGCGGCCGATGAAGTTCCACCACATGACGATCTCCTCCTCGAAGGGTGTACCGCCGAGCAGGATCGTCCGCGCCGGGCGCGACCGTGCGCTGACCCGGCACGTCCGCAAAATGCGCTCATCCGCCACGACCGGACGGCTTCGGCGCCACGGCCAGTTACTCAGCGCGACGCCCGGCCGGCGGCAGATCCGGATGCCCAATGCGCCGATTCAGAGTGCGTGTGAGTCGCCCGCGTGCCGTCTGGTCAGGCTGCCACTGAGGTGGAAGGCCAGTCGCCGGACGCGAAGTCCCGCAGTCCCGGTTGAGCTTAGAGATGGTTTCACCTTGAATTCGGCGCGTCGCTTGTAGACGACCGCGGTAGCCGGTACATGAGTGGCTCGTGCGTGAGAAGGAGATCGTTGACGGGCTGTGGGAGCGGCTCGCGCCGCTGATTCCGGCTCGTACCCGCCGCTTCCGCTACCCCGGCAGACTGGCCCGTGACAACCGTGCGGCCCTGGCCGGCATCCTGTTCGTCCTGCGCGCCGGCATCCCGTGGCAGAAGCTGCCCACCATGGCGTTCGGGGTGTCCGGGTCGACGTGCTGGCGGCGGCTGGCCTACTGGCAGGACCAGGGACGAGGTGCTGCTGGCGGAGCTGCGTGCGGCCGGGCGCTTGACCTGGCCTACGCGGTGGTCGACGCCTCCCATCTGCGGGCGGTAAAAGGGGGGATAAGGTCGGGCCGAGCCCGATCGATCGCGGTTTCGGCCGCCCGCTGGTTCGTGGTCTACCTAAGGTGCCCAAGGGGGGGTTGCGAAGCAGCGAATCATCTCGCGAGGCACTGGCGATCCGACGCCAGGCTTCGTGCCTGGGATGCCACGGAACCGCTACCCGACAGCGACCTGACCTTGAACACCGCTGACGTTTCCCCGCGTGCCGCAGCCGAGCAAATCCACCGTCACGTCCTGGCCGACGAGCGGTCAGCAGTTCCCCAGGACTGACGTAACAAGGCGAGCAGCCCGTGACCGTCCTCGATCCTCGCGTCCGGTTCGACATGGGGGAGGGCGGATTCGCGATCGGTACGAGGTGACCGCATCAGGATCGCCGCACCGGCACCCGCCCGACGAGCGCAGACGATGTCACGTTTGAGGCTGTCTCCGACGAACCAGCAGTCCCCGATTGGGACTCCAAGGGAGCGGACGGCCATGTGCGCCAGCTCCGGGTTCGGCTTTCGTGGCCCCGCCTCGTCGCTGTAGAACTCGGCTGCGAGCAGCCCGGAGAGTCCTGCCGCAGCGAGGTAGTCCCGGTGCGCGGCGCCGGAGAGCGTGTTGCTGACCACCGCCATTGGCAGTCCCGCGTCGGCGGCGGCGTGTAACGCCTCCGGGATGCCGGGACGTACGGCCCATTGCTGTCGCCAGGTCCAGGCGTACGCCAGCGGGGTTGCTTCCCGCTCGACGGCATCGCGGGCCTCCTGAGGCCAGGACCGGGTCACGAAATCTGCCCACACCTGAGCGTGCGACAGCTCGACGGGTTGAGCCGCCTTGCCAACGTCGTCGCGCCAGACGGCATACGCACGCGCACCCTCACCGATGTCCCGAGCGATCTGCTCGCGGGACACCGCTCCGTCTACGAGTTGGGACACTCGCTGCACCAGCTCCGGCGGGGCCGGCGGTTGCGGTGGCGCGTCGACCAGGACGCCACCGAAGTCCAGCAGAAGCGCGCGAGGCGGACGAAGCATGCCCGCATCCTCTCGCAGCGGCAGAAGGAAGAGGAGGGAATCCCAGGGCAAAGCGACTCATGCCAGGTTGGGCGAAGCCGACACGTGGTGCGGCTCCCATCAGTCCGATCGTCGTGACGGACTTCTGGTCCAACATGCGATGAGCCGCACGAACAGCAGGGTCATCACGGCCATCGCAGGAAGGGTCAGCAACACCCACCGGCCGCCGAGCAGGTTGCCGGTTCCCGTCAGGGCAAACGCCACGCCCTCCCATAGCAAGCTACCTGCTGACACAACGGGATCTGCTCATCCTCGTGATCACGCTGATCGTCGGCAGCACCGACAGCTCCGCTTCACACGTCGGCGACGTCCGCTCATGTCGATGTGCGCGCCCTGACCTTGCTTCAAGGCGCTTCTCCGATGTCAGGCGATCGCGCGGGTGCGGCCGCCCCGCACGGCCACCAGCGTCGGGCACGACCCGAACCACACCAAGGTTCTCCACCGAGACCACTGGGCGAGCCGGCCGATCCACCCACCTGCCCCCGTCCCGCCTCGGAGTCAGACAGCGCTTCCGCAGGTGCCCACGCCGAGTGATCGAGCCCGTGTGGACGGACATCGTGGCGGCTCGTTCTGACGGCGCCCGACTAGAATTCACGCCACATCAGGCGCGACCTGCCGATTCTCGGTGTCGCTGCCACCTCCCAGCCTTGCAACTAGCCCATCGTGAACCCGGTCAACGTGCCGTCCACGCGGCGTGGCAAGCAGACGAGTGACCAGGTCCACTCACCGCCATGGGATCGACGACGGATCATGTGCTACGGTAGCCGAGTTGCAGTTTTGATTTCCGTAGACGTTTTCCGGCGCCTGATGGGGCATCTGAAACCCATCCAGGCGCTTTTCGTTTTTCGTGTCGTTTCGACGCGGGTGATCAACGCGGCGGCGTAAGGGTCCGCACAGTGCGGTCTCTAACAGCCTGCGAAGGAGCAGACATGACTACAGGTACCGTGAAGTGGTTCAACGCCGACAAGGGCTTCGGCTTCATCAGCCCGGACGACGGCGGCGCCGACGTCTTCGCCCACTTCTCCGCGATCTCGGCGAGCGGCTTCCGCAGCCTCGACGAGAATCAGAAGGTGGAGTTCGACATCACCCAAGGCCAGAAGGGCCCGCAGGCGGAGAACATCCGCCCGCTCTGATCCACACTCTGCCAACGGCGGCCCGACTGGTTCAGCGGGCCGCCGTTCGGCGTTTCATGCGCTCACCACGGCATGGCGAAAATCGTCCGATCGGCAGAAGGCCGGCCATCTCGGTGTGGAGCCAGCTCAGCATTGCCCCCGTGTTCTCCCTCTCTGGATCGATTCGGACCTCGGGCGCTAGTCTGCCCAGGCCGACTATCGGCTCGCCCAAGGCGCGCCTCTGGCTCATGAACCAGACAGATACAAACATCGACCCTTATCGCTAACGAGCCGAATTCCGCATCGCCGCCGCCCTGACGGTCGAGGCACGTACGGTCGCGGTCCAGGTGGAGCACACCATGGTCGGACTCGACGCCTCGCCTCCTGATGACTGTCAGACAGCCGGGACCCGGGGTGCACGGCGTTACATCCTGAAGGGTTGATGACTATGACGACGACCTACTCGGGTCCTGCGAGGCTGATCCTGGTCGACGGCGCATGCATATCCGGCATGGCTTCCCTCAGTACCAACCAGCGCGGAGGACTCAACGGCTGGGGCGGCACGTTCCGTCCGGACGAGATCACGACAGACCTTCGCAACGCAGTCGAAGGGCTGCAATTGGAACTGCCCTACGATCGGATGGGGACAGTCGCCGTCACTGGCATACGCAAGCTACTCGCCACGCAGGTGTTGATGTCGTTGGCAGGCCGCGGACCCGCACCATTCTGATCGTGCGCCGCACGGCCGCCGCTACATCGCCGCCGCGACGCGGTCACTCTGCTCTGACGCAGCGACGAGGGCAGGACGGTGTTGATCGGTAGACTCTGCCAGGAACCGTTAACTCTCATGCAGCCGTCCGCGCGCTTAGCGTCGGCCACCCCCGTACGTCCGTGGCAAGTGTCAGGTGCGCCCTGGTCAGTCCGCCGGGCGCGGCGGTACCCGGCACTGCTGCCCCAAGGTCGAATGCGCTGTCATGCCGGGAATCGTCGTGGGTGGTGGCGACAGGGTGGTTCCTGGGCAGGTTCCTGGTAGCGCGAAGGGGGTTGGTAGGCGATAGTTCAGCGTTCGGCGGTGGGCCAACTCCGGTCATGGTCGAACCGGGAAAGGGTCCACATTCCGATGCGGCGTAGCCGCAAGGCGGGATCGTCGGATTGAACCAGGCAAATCAGCCGCCTGCCGAGCAGAGCCGCCGCCCACGCCCGCTCCGCGAGGATCTCCAGCAGAGTATGGGCGTCGTCGACGTGGTGGTGCGCGAACGCGTCAAAGCCGGTGAGGACGAGTGCGAAGCCCGCTGACCGCCCCCACGCGTCGGCCAACGCCTCGTCCAGACCCTCGCCGAGGCAGTGCCATTGGTCGTGGCAGACATGCCCCAAGGCCGAGGCAAGGTCGCGGAACATGTGGGAGGTTATGAGCCATGCCGCATCTACCGTGACGACCTCGTAGCGATGCTCCCGCAACCACGCAACGGTGGTATCCAAGAGCGTCCGACTGTGCAGAAGCCGCACCGGCGCGCGCATCAAGAGCTGATAGTCGAGCCGCGCGACGTCGGTCTCGCGGTTGAAGGCCGCCACCTCGACAGGGTGTACTAGTACCGCGGTCATGACAAGGCAGCCGGTCGTATGGCCGCAGGCGTCACCAGGCGAAGATCGAACATCCGGATCTGCCGCCAGTCGTGCGGTCTTGCCGACCCGTCCGGATCTGGCACCCCTCTGTGTCAAGTGATGATCAAGAGGGGTGTTCTAGGCTGGGGTTCGGCGGG
>NZ_JBAKHT010000053.1:0-10009 GCF_036906755.1 Micromonospora sp. CPCC 206171
CCAACCGGGGTGGGCCGGCATTCCGCCGGGCCCGACTCTCCGGTCCACCCGTCCGGGCCGGGGGGCCACGGCGGTCTGCCATGTACAACGACCCCGCCCCGCCACCCATTCCACCACCCGGGCGGGCCCTGGCCGCCCGACACTGCACGTCAGACCGGACATCCGGGCGATGACCACCGAGCCGGAATCGGACGTTCCGCCGTGACCGGCGGGATGGGTGACGAACCTCGGTCGAGGTGTCGGTCGGCTACGGGCCCCTCCGGCCGGCATCGGTTGGAGGGAAGCTGCCCGGTGAGCGTGATACCTCTGAGGCATTTTGATACCTCAGAGGTATCACGCTCGTCGCGGTCATGCCTCCGTGCCGCGACACGCCGAACGGGCTCACCGACCCCTATCAGCGGCGCCGGTCAGCTGCGGCGGACGGCGTAGCGGCGGGTCTGGCCACGGGCGGGGCACTCCTCTCCCCGCACCGATGCGCGTGCCGATCCGTCCGCGCTAGGCGTCGCGCAGCAGCGCGACCACCGCGTCGCGGGCCGCGCGCACGGCGTCCCGGGACTGATCGGTGTGGTCAAGTGCGTCGAAGCCGTGCCGTCCGTCCGGTACGTCGAGAACCCGCACGGTACGGCCGCTCGCCGCCGCCGCCGAGGTGAACGCCTCGATCCCGGCCAGCACCGGCGGCCTGTCCCGACCCGCCCGGACCAGCAGGATCGGCAGGTCGCCGGCGGACGCCACGGCGTCGACCGGGTGGAACCGGGCCTCGACCTCCCAACCGGGCAGCGGCTCCAGCAGCGGATAGGTGCCGACCAGCCCGCGCAGCCACGACGGTGCGGCGCGCAGCCAGTCGCCCAGCAGCAGGCCGCCGCCGGAGAAGAACCAGAGCACCAGCCGGTCGGCGTCGACCCGGGGATCGGCGCGGACCTGCGCGACGGCCGCCGCGACGTCCTCGGCCGCGGCCGGGAAGCCGGTCAGCTCGTCCACCCGGTAGCTGACGACCGCGGCGACCAGGCCCTGCTCGGCCAGGAGGGCACCGTATCCGCGGTAGAGGAGCCAGTCGCGCGGGTCGGACGCGCCGGGTGGCAGCGGTGCGCCGTGGACCAGCACCACGGCGGGCCGGGGCCCGTCACCCGCCGGCAGGTGCAGGTCCACCTGGCCGTGCCGCTCGACGGGGGCGGCCGGCGGGGACAGGACGAACGGTGTCCGGTCGAAGGGCGTCGCCATGCCGGGATGGTAGCCGGCAAGCCCCTGCTCCGATGCCCCGTCCACCGTCCACTCTGGATGAGCTGGGACAGGTCGGCAGGGGGTCTGTCACCATGTCGGTCATGGAGATCTGGCACAACCCGTCCTGCTCGAAGTCCACCTGCGCCCGCACCACCCTCGACGAGGCGCGGGTGCCGTACCGGCTGCGGGCGTACTTGGAGCAGCCGCCGAGCGCGGCCGAGTTGATCGAGGTGCTGCGCCGGCTCGAGGCGCGCGCGTGGGACATCTGCCGCACCGGGGAGCCGGCCGCGGTGGCGCGGGGCATGGCCGACTGGGCCCGCGACGACGCCACCGAACCCCGCTGGATCGAGGCGATGGTGGCGCATCCGGAGCTCATCCAGCGGCCGATCCTGCTGCTCGACGACGGCAGTGCGGTGCTCGGGCGTACCCCCGGAGCGCTCGACGAGGCGCTGCGCCGCGCCGGGGCCGAGCCCGAGCGCTGAGCTGCGCCCGCCGGGTCAGGCCTGCTCGCCGGCCGGCGTGCCGTTCCCCGCGGCCTGCGCGTGCCGCTCGCGCAGCCGGTCCCGGATCTCCTCCGGCGTGTACGACCGGCGGCGCCGCTCGGCGCGGGCGATGACCACGCCGGACGCCGCGACGCCGGCCAGGCCGGCCAGACCGAGTACCTTCCACCACCGCATCCGTTGCCGCATCGGCCTAGGGTAGACGTCCATGAGCGAGCGCAGCGCGCGAAACACCGGGGCGACAGCATGAGCATCAGCCTGGACGAAGCCGTCGACCTGACCCGTACCGGAGACGTGTGGGTGTTCCGTGGCCGGAGCGTGCCCGACCGCGCCATCCAGCTCACCACGAACAGCCCGGTCAACCACGTCGGCATGGCCGTGGTGCTGGACGACATGCCGCCCCTGATGTGGCACGCCGAGCTGGGCCGCTCGCTGCCGGACATGTGGACCGGCAGCCACCAGCGCGGCGTGCAGCTGCACGACCTGCGCGACGCGGTCTGCGTCTGGGCCAACCGGTACGGCCAGCGGGCCTGGCTGCGCCAGCTCGACCCGCCGGCCGACGCGGCGATGGAGCAGGCGGTGCTGCGTACCGTCGCCCGGCTCGACGGCACGCCCTTCCCGTCCACCGCCCAGCTCGCCTGGCGCTGGGCGCGGGGCCGGGTGCCGCAGGTGCGGCTGCCGGGCCGCCGGGACCGTTCCGGGGTGCCGGCGCCGGTGCCGGACCGGGCGCTGGAGACCGCGTACTGCGCCGAGGTGGTGGCGGTGACCTACGAGGCGATGGGGCTGCTGCCGGCCGGCCGCCGCCCGAACTGGTACGACCCGGGCCGGTTCTGGAGCGGTGACGACCTCGACCTGGCCGGTCGGGCCAAGCTCGGCGCCGAGATCGAGGTGCACATCCCGCCGCGCTGAGGTTTGCCGGTGCCCGCCGGCGGCAATTGGTGACGCCGTGAGAGCCTCCACCGATCTCGACACGCTGACCGACTTCTTCGACCGGTACGGCGTGGCGCTCACCGCCGGCGACGTACCCGCCCTCGCCGGCTGTTACGCCCTGCCCGGGCTGGTGGTCGCCGACACGTACAGCTTCTCCTTCAGCACACTGGCCGCCGTCGCGCTCTCCTTCGTCGGCGCCGCCCCGGACTACCAGGAACGGGAGCTGGTCGCGGCGAACGCGCTGATCGAGGACGTGGAGCCGGTCTCCGCGCTGCTGACCATGGTGGCCGTGCAGTGGGAGTTCCTGGACAGCCAGGGTCGGGCGGTGTCGGGCGAGCGGTACCGCTACCTGCTGCGCACCACCGAGGACGGTCCGGCCATCTGCACCGTCGTCCGCGCGGCGTGACGAGACGGCTGCCGGGCGGCCGTTCGGTGGGCGGCGTCGGTGCGGAGCCGACCCGGCGGGACCCGAACCGGTCTCGGGCGGCCAGCCGTTTTCCGGCCTGTACCGGCCGGACGGACCGTACCGGGCGGGCCCTCTGCTGTCCGGCGTCGGCGCTGGCTAGGCTGGCGCGGCTGCTCCGACAAGGGGGACCTCATGTCCGACCGCTCGGCCCCACGGCCGGGGGCGCGATCCGCACCCGCCGTGCTGGCGTCGATGCCGTGGATCGTCGTGCTGCTCGGCGTCGGTCTGCTCGCCGTCCTGCTGGTGTTCGCCCTGCTCTCCTTCCGCGGACCGGAGCACGCGGCGGCGCCCGAGCCGGCGCCGCCGATGTACCTGCCGAGGATGCCCTCCGTGACGTCGTCCGGCACACCGTCCGCCGACGCCCCGCTGATCGCCGTGGACGCCACCCCGTCGGCCAGCGCCACCGCCACCCCGTCGCCCCGGGCCAGCACCCGCCGGCCGACCGCGACGCCGACGACCCGCGCACCGGCCGCCGGTTCCGGGCGGGTGAGCGCGGACTACCAGGCCACCTCCAGCGACCGGGACTCGTTCTCCGCCCGGCTGACGGTGCGCAACACCACCGGCGGGGCTCGCGAGTGGCGGGTGGAGCTGCTGTTCACGGGCAACGTCAAGTCGATCCGGGCGTCGTCGGACTCGGGGCTGTCGGTGCGTACCCAGGGCAGTGGTTGGTTCGTGCTGAGCGGCACCAGGCCCCTGCCGGCGGGGGAGACCGCCGTGGTGTCCATGACGTTCGGCCGGACCGGCACCGGCGACCGGCCGGGCCAGTGCACCGTCAACGGGGCCGACTGCACCATCGGCTGAGCCGGGCGCAGGTCGTACGGTCCCGGGAGTTCATCGGCGAGGTGCTGCTCACCAACGCCGCCGCCGGTCCGCGTCCCTGGACGGTGCGGCTGGTGCCGCCGGCCGGCAGTCGCCTGGTCACCTCCTGGGTGGAGGGTGCGCCGCAGGGCAGCGCCCGGATGTCCGACGGCGTCTTCACCGACACGAGCGGGGTGGATCTCGACAGCCGCGAGGTCCGACCGCTTTGGTTCCACTTCGAACAGACGGGTGGCAACCCCCGCCCGAGCGGGTGCACCGTCGACGGTGCCGCCTGCGCCGGCCTCTGACCCACCCCCACCACTACCTCGCGGATGGCCGAAGCGACGGCAGGTTCCGCAAGACGGCTGCTTTGTTACGACGCGGTTTGCAAGGTATTGCAGAATGTTTCGGCAAGAGCTAGCGTGCGGGCGAATCAGCGACCAGAGGAAGGCCGTCGATGAAACCCCCGCCGATATCTCGCAAGGCACTGCTCGCCTTGGTCTCCACCCTCACCCTCGCCCTCGTCGGCGTCCCGGTCGCCGTCAACCAGCTCGGCGCGGACGCCACCGACCGGACGCCCACCGTCGACACCCTGGCCGCGGCCGGCGCCGCCCAGTGGGGCGCCGAGCCCTCGACCGAGGCCCTGCTGAAGGCCGGCGCCGGCACGGGACGTGCCGAACAGTTCTACTTCGTCCTGCCGGACCGGTTCGCCAACGGCGACAAGCGCAACGACTCCGGCGGCCTCACCGGCGACCGCCTGCGCACCGGGCTGGACCCGAAGGACAAGGGTTTCTACCACGGTGGCGACCTCAAGGGCGTCATCGACAAGCTGGACTACATCCAGGGCCTGGGGACGACCGCCATCTGGCTCGCGCCGATCTTCAAGAACCGCCCCGTGCAGGGCAGCGGCGCGGACGTCTCGGCCGGCTACCACGGCTACTGGATCACCGACTTCACCCAGGTCGACCCGCACTTCGGCACCAACGAGGAGATGCGGAAGCTGGTCAAGCTCGCCCACCAGCGCGGCATCAAGGTCTACCTTGACGTCATCGTCAACCACACCGCCGATGTCATCAAGTACGGCGAGGACAAGTACGCGTACGTCGACAAGAAGACCTCGCCGTACACCGACGCGCAGGGGCGCGCCTTCGAGGACCGCAACTACGCTGACGGCACCCGGGACTTCCCGACCGTCACCGCGGACGCGGGCCCGTACACCCCGACCTTCGCCACCCCCGCCGACGCGAAGGTGAAGGTGCCGGCCTGGCTGAACGACCCGACGATGTACCACAACCGCGGTGACTCGACCTTCGCCGGCGAGAACAGCGAGTACGGCGACTTCTTCGGCCTGGACGACCTGTGGACCGAGCGTCCCGAGGTGGTGCGGGGGCTGACCAAGGCCTACGGCGACTGGATCGCCAGCACCGACGTCGACGGCTTCCGGCTCGACACCGTCAAGCACGTCAACCTCGACTTCTGGCCGCAGTTCAGCCGGGGCATCAAGCGGGCCGCCGACGCCGCCGGCAAGAAGGACTTCTTCATGTTCGGCGAGGTCTACAGCGCCGACCAGGAGGTCACCTCGACCTACGTGCGGCGCGGTGGCCTGCCGGCCACCCTCGACTTCTCCTTCCAGGAGGCCGCGCGCGGCTACACCGCCGCCGACGGCTCCGCCAAGGCCCTCGCCGACGTGTACGCCCGCGACGACCTGTACGCCGCCCGGGACACCGGCGCCAACCGGCTGACGACCTTCCTCGGCAACCACGACATGGGCCGGATCGGCTCCTTCATCGCCGCCTCCGGTGGCGACGACGCCGCCCAGCTGCGCCGCGACCAGCTCGCCCACCAGCTGATGTTCCTCACCCGGGGCCAGCCGGTCGTGTACTCCGGCGACGAGCAGGGCTTCACCGGTCCCGGCGGGGACAAGGACGCCCGGCAGGACATGTTCGCCAGCAAGGTGGCGGACTACCTCGACGACGACCTGATCGGCACCACCCGCACCCACGCCGGCGACCAGTACGACACCGGCCACCCGCTCTACCGCACGATCGCCGAGCTGGGCACGCTGCGCCAGGCCCACCCGGCGCTGCGCGACGGCGTCCAGGTCACCCGGTACGCGGCCGACGGCCCGGGCGTCTTCGCCTTCTCCCGGATCGCCCCGGCCGACCGCACCGAGTACGTGGTGGCCGTGAACAACGCCGCCACCGCGCAGTCCGTCTCCGTCGACACCTGGTCCGCCGGCACCGCCTTCACCGGCGTCTACGGCGGCGCGGCCACCGCCACCGCCGGCGCGGACGGAAAGCTCGGCCTGACCGTGCCGCCGATGGCGGCCGTGGTGCTCAAGGCCGGCCGGCCCATCCCGCAGGCCAGCGCCGCGCCGAGCATCACCCTCAGCGCGCCCGGCGCCGATCCGGTCGCCACCCGGGCCGCCGTCACCGCCCAGGTCACCGGCGACCCGCTGGCCACCGTCACCTTCGCCGCCCGGGTGCCCGGCGGCAGGTGGACGCTGCTGGGCAGCGCGCACACCGCCCCGTACACCGTCCACCACGACCTGACCGGCCTGCCCGGCGGGGCCAAGGTCGAGTACAAGGCCGTGGTCCGCGACGGCAAGGGCCGGACCGCCGACACCCGCGCCACCGGCGTGGTCGGCACCCCGGCCCAGAGCGCCGCCCGGGACTGGGCGGTGGTGCACTACCAGCGCCCCGCCGGCGGGTACGACGACTGGGGCCTCTACACCTGGGGTGACATCGACCCGGCGTACGCCACCGAGTGGCCGAAGGGGCAGCCGTTCGCCGGTGAGGACTCCTACGGCCGGTTCGCCTGGGTCAAGCTCAAGCCGGGCGCGAAGTCGGTCGGCTTCCTGGTCGTCGACTCCAACGGCAACAAGGACGTCGCGAACGACCGCACCATCGACGTGACGCAGACCGGCGAGGTCTGGGTCAAGCAGGGCGACCCGACGCTCTACCCGACCCGGCAGGCCGCCACCGGCGAGCCCGACCCGGCGGTCGACGAGAGCACCGCGGTCATCCACTGGCGCAAGGCCGACAACGACTACGCCGGCTGGGGCCTGCACCTCTGGGACGGCGCCGCCAACCCGACCGACTGGTCCAACCCGCTCAAGCCGGAGAAGATCGACGCCTACGGCGCCGTCTTCCGGGTGCCGCTGGCCGCCGGCGCGACCGGGCTGAACTACATCATCCACTCCGGTGACACCAAGGATCAGCCCGACGACCAGCGGCTGGACTTCGCCAGCGCCGGGCGTGAGATCTGGCTGCTCGCCGGGGTGAAGGGCCGGCTGCTGCCGCCCAGCTCGTCCGGCCCCGCCCGGGACCTCGACATCACCAAGCAGAAGGCGCACTGGATCGACCGGTCCACCGTCGCCTGGCTGACCGGTCCCACCGACGGCAAGCAGTACGCCCTGGTGGCCGCCCCGGCCGGCGGGCTGAGCATCGCCGACGGCGAGCTGGCCGGGACGTACACCTCGCTGCCGTTGCGGGCGCAGCGCAACGGGCTCACCGAGGCCCAGCGCGCGGCCTTCCCGCACCTGTGGTCCTACCGCACGTTCACGCTGGACCGGGCCGACCTGGCCAAGGTCCCGGCGGCGCTGCGCGGGCAGCTGGTGGTGACCGAGCGCGACGCCGAGGGCGGGCTGCTCGGCGCGACCGGCGTGCAGATCCCGGGCGTGCTCGACGACGTCTACGCCCGGGCCACCGACGCCCGGCTGGGACCCACCTTCGCCGGCGGGGTGCCCACCCTAGCCGTCTGGGCGCCCACCGCGCGGACGGTGTCGCTCCAGCTTTTCGACTCGCCCACGGCCGAGCCGAGGACGGTGGCGATGAGCCGCAACGACCGCACCGGCGTCTGGTCGGTGCGCGGCACGAAGGCCTGGGCCGGCAAGTACTACCGCTACCAGGTCGAGGCCTGGCAGCCGGCGGCGCAGAAGGTGGTCACCGCCGCGGTGACGGACCCGTACTCGGTGGCGCTCGCGCCGGACTCGACGCACAGCCAGATCGTCGACCTGTCCGAGGAGTCGCTGGCCCCGTCCGGCTGGGCCAACCTGCGCAAGCCGCCGGCGGTGCCGGCGTCCAAGGCGCAGATCTCCGAGCTGTCGGTGCGGGACTTCTCGATGGCCGACGCCACCGTGCCGGCGGAGAAGCGGGGTACCTACCTCGCCTTCACCGACCCGAACACGGCCGGCATGAAGCACCTGAAGGCGCTCGGCGACGCCGGGGCCAACTACCTGCACCTGCTGCCCTCGTTCGACTTCGCCACCATCCCCGAGAAGCGGACCGCCCAGCAGCAGCCCGACTGCGACCTGGCGAAGCTGCCGCCGGACTCCGACCAGCAGCAGGCCTGCGTGGCGAAGGTCGCCGCGTCCGACGGCTACAACTGGGGGTACGACCCGCTGCACTACACCGTGCCGGAGGGCGGCTACGCCGTCGACCCGGCCGGGGCGAAGCGGACCACCGAGTTCCGCCAGATGGTCGCCGGGGTCAACGGCGCCGGGCTGCGTGTGGTGCTGGACGTGGTCTACAACCACACCTCCGCCTCGGGCACTGACCCGAAGTCGGTGCTCGACCAGGTGGTGCCGGGCTACTACCACCGGCTGCTGGAGGACGGCAGCGTGGCCAACTCGACCTGCTGCGCCAACACCGCGCCCGAGCACGCCATGATGGGCAAGCTGGTGGTGGACTCCCTGGTCACCTGGGCCAAGGCGTACAAGGTGGACGGCTTCCGGTTCGACCTGATGGGCCACCACCCGAAGGCGAACATCCTCGCCGTGCGGGCCGCGCTGGACCAGCTCACCCCGGCCCGCGACGGCGTGGACGGCAAGAAGATCCTGCTCTACGGCGAGGGCTGGAACTTCGGCGAGGTCGCCAACGACGCCCGGTTCGTGCAGGCCACCCAGGCCAACATGGCCGATACCGGCATCGGCACCTTCAACGACCGGCTGCGCGACGCGGTGCGCGGCGGCGGTCCCTTCGACGGCAACCCGCGCATCCAGGGCTTCGCCTCCGGTCTCTACACCGACCCCAACGGCGACACCGTGAACGGGACGGCGGCCGAGCAGAAGGCGCGGCTGCTGCACTACCAGGACCTGATCAAGGTGGGGCTCGCCGGCAACCTGCGGGGCTACCGGTTCACCGACTCGTCGGGCCGGCAGATCACCGGCGCCCAGGTGGACTACAACGGCTCGCCGGCCGGCTACACCGCCGCGCCGGGCGAGGCGGTCACCTACGTCGACGCGCACGACAACGAGATCCTGTACGACGCGCTGGCGTACAAGCTGCCGCAGGGCACCTCGGCGACGGACCGGTCGCGGATGCAGGTGCTGGCGCTGGCGACCACCACCTTCGGGCAGGGGGCGGGCTTCGTCACCACCGGCTCCGAGCGGCTGCGCTCGAAGTCGCTGGACCGCAACTCGTACAACTCCGGTGATTGGTTCAACCAGATCCGGTGGGACTGCGCGCAGGGCAACGGGTTCGGCGCCGGCCTCCCGCCGGAGCAGGACAACAAGGACAAGTGGCCGTACGCGAAGCCGCTGCTGGCCGATCCGAAGCTGGTACCGGACTGCGCCGCGATCAACCTGGCCGACGCCCGGTACGCGGAACTGCTGCGGATCCGGGAGTCCTCGCCGGTGTTCGGGCTGGCCACCGCCGGCCAGGTGCAGCGGCGCGTCGCCTTCCCGCTCTCGGGCGAGAAGGAGACGCCGGGCGTGCTGACCATGACCCTGGACGCCCGCGGGATGGACGGGAAGTGGAAGTCGCTGACCGTCGTCTTCAACGGCACGCCGGAGACGGCGAAGCAGACGGTGACCGGCCTGCGGGGTGCGGACATCGCGCTGCACCCGGTGCTGGTGAACTCGGCCGACCCGGTGCTCCGGACGGCCGCGTTCGACCGGGCGGCCGGCACGTTCACCGTGCCGGCGCGCAGTGTGGCGGTCTTCGTCCAGCGCTGACCCGACGACGGTCCGGCCCCCTGCCACTTCAGTGGCAGGGGGCCGGACCTGTATGTGGACCTTCTTGTGTGCGTCGGTTCAGTTGAAGCAGTCCTTGACGGTGCCGGCGCAGTTGGTGGGGTCGTTGTTGGTGACGGTGGA
>NZ_JBAKHT010000055.1:0-3525 GCF_036906755.1 Micromonospora sp. CPCC 206171
CGCAAAGCACCCTGTTGGGTCCTGAAGGAACAACCCGTGGGTTGTCTTTCAGAACCATGACTCCACCCTTTGATGGTGGGGGACGGTTGCCAGGCATGGCCTGGCCTTGCATACCGCCGGCGTTGGTCGGGCTGGTGTGGGGCGGATCGGGTTGTGGGTTGGTCGTTTGTTGAGAATTGCACAGTGGACGCGAGCATCTTTGTGGTCAAGTTGTCAAGGGCGAACGGTGAATGCCTTGGCACCAGGAGCCGATGAAGGACGTGGGAGGCCGCGATAGGCCTGGGGGAGCTGTCAACCAAGCTGTGATCCCAGGGTGTCCGAATGGGGAAACCCGGCACCAGTCATGTGGTGTCACCTGCACCTGAACACATAGGGTGTATGGAGGGAACGCGGGGAAGTGAAACATCTCAGTACCCGTAGGAAGAGAAAACAAATTTAGTGATTCCGTGAGTAGTGGCGAGCGAAAGCGGATTGAGGCTAAACCGGCTGCGTGTGATACCTGTCAGGGGTTGCGTGGTCGGGGTTGTGGGACCCTGCTGAACAAGCTGACACTTGTTCGAGAAGTTACAAAGTCAGTGGCTAGTCGAACAGTCTGGAATGGCTGACCGTAGACGGTGAAAGTCCGGTAGGTGAAAGTTGCTGACCTTCTGTGGGTGTTCCCGAGTAGCGGCGGACCCCTGAAATCTGCCGTGAATCTGCCAGGACCACCTGGTAAGCCTAAATACTTCCTGGTGACCGATAGCGGACGAGTACCGTGAGGGAATGGTGAAAAGTACCCCGGGAGGGGAGTGAAATAGTACCTGAAACCGTTCGCCTACAATCCGTCGGAGCCTTACGGGGTGACGGCGTGCCTTTTGAAGAATGAGCCTGCGAGTTAGTGGCATGTGGCGAGGTTAACCCGTGTGGGGGAGCCGTAGCGAAAGCGAGTCTGAATAGGGCGAGTTCAGTCGCATGCTCTAGACCCGAAGCGGAGTGATCTAGCCATGGGCAGGCTGAAGCGCGGGTAAGACCGCGTGGAGGGCCGAACCCACCAACGTTGAAAAGTTGGGGGATGACCTGTGGTTAGGGGTGAAAGGCCAATCAAACTCCGTGATAGCTGGTTCTCCCCGAAATGCATTTAGGTGCAGCGTCGCGTGTTTCTTGCCGGAGGTAGAGCACTGGATGGTCTAGGGGGCCCACAAGCTTACCGAAATCAGCCAAACTCCGAATGCCGGTAAGTGAGAGCGCGGCAGTGAGACTGCGGGGGATAAGCTTCGTAGTCGAGAGGGAAACAGCCCAGATCACCAGCTAAGGCCCCTAAGCGTGTGCTAAGTGGAAAAGGATGTGGGGTCGCATAGACAACCAGGAGGTTGGCTTAGAAGCAGCCACCCTTTAAAGAGTGCGTAATAGCTCACTGGTCAAGTGGTTCCGCGCCGACAATGTAGCGGGGCTCAAGCACACCGCCGAAGCTGTGGCATTCACATTTCAACCTCGCTTGGACTTGATTCCTTGTGCAGGTGTGTGGATGGGTAGGGGAGCGTCGTGCCGCGGGTGAAGCAGCGGGGTGACCCAGTTGTGGACGCGGCACGAGTGAGAATGCAGGCATGAGTAGCGAAAGAAGGGTGAGAAACCCTTCCGCCGGATGACCAAGGGTTCCAGGGCCAGGCTAATCCGCCCTGGGTGAGTCGGGACCTAAGGCGAGGCCGAGAGGCGTAGTCGATGGACAACGGGTTGATATTCCCGTACCCGCGAAAGAGCGACCCTGACGAACCTCGCTGTGCTAACCACCCGAACCGCCGGCGGTCTTCGGACCAATGGTGGGGAGCGTGGGAACCTGGCGGGTAGTAGTCAAGCGATGGGGTGACGCAGGAAGGTAGCTGAGCCCGGCCGGTGGTTGTGCCGGGGTAAGCGTGTAGGCCGCGCCATAGGCAAATCCGTGGTGCATGAAGGCTGAGACGTGATGCCGAGCCGATTCAGGTGAAGTCAGTGATCCTATGCTGCCGAGAAAAGCCTCTAGCGAGTTCTTAGCGGCCCGTACCCCAAACCGACACAGGTGGTCAGGTAGAGAATACCGAGGCGATCGGGCGAACTGTGGTTAAGGAACTCGGCAAATTGCCCCCGTAACTTAGGGAGAAGGGGGGCCGGAGACGTGAAGCCCCACGCGGGTGGAGCGTTGTATGGCCGCAGAGAGCAGGGGGAAGCGACTGTTTACTAAAAACACAGGTCCATGCGAAGAAGTAATTCGATGTATATGGACTGACGCCTGCCCGGTGCTGGAACGTTAAGGGGACCTGTTAGCTCTTCGGGGCGAAGCGGAGAACTTAAGCGCCAGTAAACGGCGGTGGTAACTATAACCATCCTAAGGTAGCGAAATTCCTTGTCGGGTAAGTTCCGACCTGCACGAATGGCGTAACGACTTCCCCACTGTCTCAACCACAGGCCCGGCGAAATTGCATTACGAGTAAAGATGCTCGTTACGCGCGGCAGGACGGAAAGACCCCGGGACCTTTACTATAGCTTGACATTGGTATCCGAATTAGCTTGTGTAGGATAGGTGGGAGCCGGTGAAGTCCATACGCCAGTATGGGTGGAGGCAATCTTGAAATACCACTCTGGTTGATTTGGGTATCTAACTTCGGACCGTTATCCGGTTCAGGGACAGTGTCTGGTGGGTAGTTTAACTGGGGCGGTTGCCTCCTAAAGGGTAACGGAGGCGCCCAAAGGTTCCCTCAGCCTGGTTGGCAATCAGGTGTTGAGTGCAAGTACACAAGGGAGCTTGACTGTGAGACTGACAGGTCGAGCAGGGACGAAAGTCGGGACTAGTGATCCGGCACTTGCGAGTGGAAGCGGTGTCGCTCAACGGATAAAAGGTACCCCGGGGATAACAGGCTGATCTTCCCCAAGAGTCCATATCGACGGGATGGTTTGGCACCTCGATGTCGGCTCGTCGCATCCTGGGGCTGTAGCAGGTCCCAAGGGTTGGGCTGTTCGCCCATTAAAGCGGTACGCGAGCTGGGTTTAGAACGTCGTGAGACAGTTCGGTCCCTATCCGCCGTGCGCGTAGGATACTTGAGAAGGGCTGTCCCTAGTACGAGAGGACCGGGACGGACGAACCTCTGGTGTGCCAGTTGTCCCGCCAGGGGCACGGCTGGTTAGCTACGTTCGGAAGGGATAACCGCTGAAAGCATCTAAGCGGGAAGCTCGCTTCAAGATGAGGTATCCCACCATCCTTCGGGATGGGTAAGGCCCCCAGCTAGACGACTGGGTTGATAGGCCGGAAATGTAAGCCCGGTAACGGGTTCAGTTGACCGGTACTAATAGGCCGAGGACTTGACTACAAAGCTGCTACGCGTCCACTGTGCAACTCCCGACAAACGAACAACACCCAGCACCACGCTGGTCGAGTTGTTTGACATGTCGATAGAGTTACGGCGGTCATGGCGGAGGGGAAACGCCCGGTAACATTCCGAACCCGGAAGCTAAGCCCTCCAGCGCCGATGGTACTGCACTCGGGAGGGTGTGGGAGAGTAGGACACCGCCGGACAA
>NZ_JBAKHT010000056.1:0-3448 GCF_036906755.1 Micromonospora sp. CPCC 206171
CCCAGGAATCCTTCCAGCACTGGTTCTCCAGCCCGGTCCGCTCGTTGCGGCGCTGGTACCGGACGTAGCCGTCGCCGATGATGTCGCCGTACTCGTCGATCCAGTGGAGTGCGGCTCTCGCGGACCGCTCGAGAAGGCGTACGGCGGTGGCGTCGCCGGTCCACCGCTCGTACTCGTCGAGCAGGATGACGTAGAGGGGAGTCGAGTCGGCACTACCGAAGTAGGGCGAATGCGGCTGCTCCTCGAACCCGGTCGTCTCCCCGTACCGCAGCTCGTGGGGAATCTTCCCCGGCTCCTCCTCGCGGAAGTCATCCAGGACATGGCCCTGCACCAGGGCCAGCAGGCGCAGCGTCGTGGCCGCGAGTTCCGGTGCGAACGGCAGCGCCTGCAGGCTGGTGAGGATGCTGTCCCGACCGAACACCGCCATGAACCATGGCAGGCCGGCGGCGGGCAGGGCGTGGCCGCCGAGGGTCATCGGCATGAAACGCAGCGCGGCGAGATCAGCCAAGCTGCGCCGGTAGGTCATAGCCAACGTCTGGGAGTCGCAGGTCAGACGGGGTGCCTCGGCGAGCCACTGGTCCAGGTCCTGGCGCAACTGCTTCCTGGCCCGGCCGGGTCTGCCCTGCAGGCTCTCCCGAAGATCGCGCCCGTTCCCGTCCAGCGCCTGCACGCGCAGGTCGGTGATCCACCGGCCGTGCGCTCCGAGCCGAGCATCGTAGGTCAGCCCATGCTCGTCGACGCGCGCCGGCTCGCTGGAGCAGACCAAGGTTTCGCGGCAGAACCCCTTCCGCCGATAGCCGAGCCGCAGGCACCCGTCCTCGACCCGGGCGTAGTACGTACCCTTCTTGCTCCGGACATCCTTGATCTCGAAAAGGTCGGCGAAGTCGCTCTCGACCTCGATCCGGATTTGCAGGTCGACCGGCTCGGGCTCGTGGTTGATCACCGTCAGCCGCTCGGTGAAGCTTCCGCCGATGGAGCGTTCACGAATTGCCGAGACGCTGATATCGACGAGCGGAGTGGGGACGGTCGGGACGACGACGGAGCGGCTCTGGAAGTATTCAACGTCCGCGACGGTGAGCGCGTTGACCCGTTCGCCGTTGATTGACAGGACCCATTTCGACAGGAATCGGGTGTCGAACGAGAAGAGACCGGTCGGGATGGTGGGGGACGCGTCGATGTCGCCGGTCTCCTCACTGACCACGAACGTGTTGCCGTCCAGCAGACGGACGAGGCCATCGCTCATGCCGGTCGTCTCCGCGCCTGGGCGAACTCCCGCGGGTGGTGCGCGCCGGGCGGCCCCGGCATGATTCCCTGGATCAGGGCGGCCAGTCGCAGATCGCCCTCCACTCTGATGTCGTTACGCACCCACGCCGAGTAGATGTGCGTCGTGCCATCGACGATCCGGTCGAAATTCGTCCTCGTGCTGTGGAGGACGCAGTCAGCCTCGCCCTCGTCCCGCGAGACGCGGACATCGCCGCGGTCGACCATCAGGAACCACTGGTCGACGCCCTGCTCGTGGTCGAGGTCGAACCGGATGGTCCCGGTGGCCTGCTCGAGCAGGGGCTCATGGCCGCGACGGCCGAGCGCTTCGAAGAAGCTCGCGGTGGGATTCGACATGAGCCTCTCCTCCAGTGGGTCCCGAGCCCGATCAGCCGCCAACTCACCATGACCGGAAGTGGAGCGCTGCCGCATCAACCCCATCGGGTGAACTTCGGGTGCCTCCCGCGGTCGCCCACCAATCTCATCCTTTTCGGGTGAGGTCACGACACCGCGATCAGTGTGATGGTGCCTCTTGGCCGGCGGATTTCTGCGGGGGGTTGCCATGTCGGAGACGACCAGGAAGTTCTTTGACGGGCTTGAGCGGCACGGCCACGAACGCCTGCTGAAGAAGACGAACGGCACCATACGCTTCGACCTCGAGCACGCCAACGAGGTCGACCACTGGTTCGTGGAGATCCGCGGGGGTGCCGTCCGGGTGTCACAGCAGAACAGCGACGCCGACACTGTCATCCGTTCCGACAGCGCCTTCTTTGACCGGATGGCACGTGGCGAGGCCAAACCGCTCCCGGCATGGTTGAGGAACGAGATAACGAGCGAAGGAGAATTTCGGTTCATCGTCCTGCTGGAGCGGCTCTTCGCGCCGCCGCCCGGCGCGCGACACCCGCGGATGACTGACCGTGACCGTGGGGGGCGGAGGTGAAGACGGACCTCGTCAGGATCCTGGACGGCAACATCTTCGTGTTGAGCGACGGCAGTGGCGACATAGAAGCGAAGCCCACCGTCCCGTGCGGGTTCTTCTCGTTCGACACGCGGTTCCTGTCGCTGTGGCGGCTGACCATCAACGGCGAACGGGTGAGCGCGCTGGCCATGGACGACCCGTCGTACTTCGAGGCGCGGTTCTTCCTGGTGCCGGGGGCCCCGACGCACTATGTGGACGCACAGGTATCGGTGATCCGCGAACGATCGGTGGCCGGCAGCTTCGAGGAGCGGTTGACGGTGCTCAACCATGCCGGCGAACCGGCCGAGTTCACTGTCCGCGTGGACGCGGACAGCGACTTCATCCCGCTGATCGTGGTCGGACAGGAACGTACGCCACCTGGCCGGCTCTACCAGCGCGTCGAAGACGGGCGCCTGCACCTCGGCTATGAGCGGGAGAAGTTTCGGCGGGAGACGGAGATATCCACGACCGAGCCGGCGCAGGTCGACGAACGCGGGTTGACCTATCACGTCCGGATCGGACCCCATGGGCAGTGGACGACGACGCTGCATGTCCGAGGGTTGGTGCTGCGTCCGGACGGCGACGACGTTCGGGACCATGTGTACCCCGGCCGCCACCGACGCAACAGGGCGCGGCTCCAGGACGACCTGCAGCAGTGGCTCGGCCAGGCTCCGCAGCTCACCTGCGGCTGGGAGCCACTAGAGCGGACCTATCGACGTAGCATGGTCGATCTCGCCGCCCTGCGGTATTCGCCGATGACGCTACCGGCCGAGGCGATGCCCGCCGCGGGACTGCCGTGGAACGCGACCATCACCGGCCGTGACCCCATCCTCACCAGCCTGCAGGCGCTGCCGTTCGCACCGGATCTCGCCGTCGCGACGCTGCGCATGCTCGGCATCGACCAGGGCTCCGAGCTTGACGATTTCCGGGACGAGGAGCCGGGCAAGATCCTGCGCGAGTTCCGCTACGGCGAGATGGTCGCGTTCGAGGAGCTACCGCAGTCGCCGTACTACGGTGCCGCCGACGCCACCCCGCTCTACGTGATCCTGCTCGACGAGTACGAGCGGTGGACCGGCAACGCCGCCCTGGTGCGGGAGTTCGAAGACGAGGCGCGCGCGGCTCTGCACTGGATCGACGAGTACGGCGACATCATGGGCGACGGCTACGTCTGGTACCAGCGCCGCAACGAGCGGACCGGGCTGGAGAACCAGGGCTGGAAGGAATCCCCGA
>NZ_JBAKHT010000057.1:0-1722 GCF_036906755.1 Micromonospora sp. CPCC 206171
CGATCGCGGCGTAGAACGGCCGGTTGGCGACCTGCCCGTCGCGGACCTTGGCTCTGTCGCCGATCTTGTGATGTGGACGGTTCCGTCGCCCGCTCGGCGCTTTCGTTGATCATGTTCGGCGTGTTCGCTTGTGGAGCGGTTGCTGCCGCATCTGTCGGGTCTGTCGATCGAGGTTGTTGAGCAGCGTGACGGCGTGGTGGTGCTGTCAGGTCGGGTCCGGGCGGCGACCGCGCGGTGCGGACGGTGTCGGCAGCCGTCGAGCAGGGTGCATGGGCGTTATCAGCGCCGCTTACGCGATGTCGCGATAGCCGGGACTGCGTTGCTGCTGCAGGTGCAGATCCGGCGGTTTCGCTGCGACAACGCCAGCTGCGCGGCAAGGACCTTCGCCGAACAGGTCGACGGGCTGACCGCTCCGCACGCGCGGTTGACGCCGGGGCTGCGCGACCTGCTCACGCAGATCGGCCTGGCGCTCGCCGGCCGGGCCGGTTCCCGGCTGGCATCGGTCATCGGGGCCACCGCAGGTCGCGACACGTTGCTGCGGCTGGTCAAAGCATTACCTGACCCGCCGAGGACGCCGATTACGGTCGTCGGCGTCGATGATTTCGCGTTCCGGCGGGGACGTCATTACGGCACGGTGCTGATCGATATGACCAGCCACCGCCCGGTTGACATGTTCGACGGCCGCGACGGCGACAGCCTCGCCGCGTGGCTGCGGCAACATCCCGAAATCCAGGTGATCTGCCGCGACCGCGCCGGCGGCTATGGCGAAGGCGCCCGCTGCGGCGCCCCGGATGCGGTGCAGGTCGCGGACCGGTTCCACCTCTGGCAGAACCTGGGGCAAGCGGTCGAAAAGACCGTCAATGCCTATCGATCCCGGCTCGTCGCGCCGGCACCGCCACCAGCCGACGACGCCATGCCCGCCGAGGTGCAGCCGCTACCCGAGAAGAAGATCGTGACCCGCCTTCGTGAACACCACACCGCCGTTCACCAACTGGCTGCCCAGGGACTGAACAAGTCGGCGATCGGCCGCAAGCTCGGCCTGCACCAGGCCACGGTCCGCAAATACTTGAACGCCGCCAGCGTCGCCGAGCTGACCGCCGTCACCGAGCAACGCGCGCACCTGGTCGACGACTACGTCGCCCACCTGCACCAGCGCTGGAACGACGGAGAACGCAACGCCACCCAACTGTTCCGCGAGATCAAACAGCAGGGCTACCCCGGCGGGGAACTCGCCGTCCAGCGATACCTACGCCGCTTCCGCAAAGGCCTCGGCCACGCCCCGCACCCCGGCCCGAAACCACCATCCGTGCGCCAGATCACCTCATGGATCATGACTCACCCCGACCACCTCGACCCCCGCGACACGATCAAGCTACGCGACGTTCGCAGCCGCGACCGAGACCTGAACCGGCTGGTCAAACACGTGCGAGCCTTCGCGATCATGATGACCGGCCGCCACGGCGACCGCCTCGAAGAATGGATCACCGCCGTCGAACACGACACCCTCACGCCCCTGACCGGGTTCGCCCGCAACCTACGCCGCGACCTCGACGCCGTCCGCAACGGCCTGACCCTGCCGCACAACTCCGGCCCCGTCGAAGGCAACATCAACCGCCTCAAGATGATCAAACGGCAGATGTTCGGCCGCGCCGGCCTCGACCTACTCCGCAAACGCGTCCTGCTCGCACACTGACCCCTTCACACAACGAGCGACAGAGCCCG
>NZ_JBAKHT010000058.1:0-1410 GCF_036906755.1 Micromonospora sp. CPCC 206171
TCGCGGCTACCTGTTAGCTGGTGGTACGACCGCAGCCCGGCCAGGCTTGGTCGAGGTGACCGGTGGGGTCGCTCTCATCGCGGCTGCCCACCGTAGGTTGGTGTGGCTCTCATCTGGCGTGCGCCCCGCCGGTCACCGCGGCGGAGAGAGGCTCAAGAGGGGACTGCCCGGCTCAAGGTAGCGCTGCCCTCCCGTCGACGACCCATCGTCGGATCGAGGGAGGACACGATGGCTCAAGTCATCATCGGCGTGGACCCGCACAAGCGTTCCGCCACCATCGAAATCATCAACGCCCGGGAGAAGGCGCTCGGGCAGGGCCGGTTCGGCACCGACCGCGACGGCTACCAGGCCATGCTGAGCGCCGGCCGCAAGCACAAAGACCGCCTGTGGGCGGTCGAGGGCTGCAACGGCATCGGCCGGCACATCGCTCAACGTCTGGTCGCTGACGGCGAAACCGTCGTGGACGTTCCCGCGAAGCTGTCCGCCCGGGCCCGCGTGTTCGCCACCGGCCAGGGCCGCAAGACCGACCCGGTCGACGCCCGCAGCGTCGCTGTGGTCGCCCTGCGCACCGAAGGCCTGCGGCAGGTCGTCACCGACGACACCACGGTCGCGTTACGGCTGCTGGTCGACCGCCGTGACCAGCTCGGCCGGGCCCGCACCGACGTGGTCTCCCGGTTGCATCACCTGCTGCTCGAACTGGTGCCCGGCGGCGCGAAGAAGGACCTGTCCGCCCAGCAGGCCCGCGCCCTGCTGGGCACCGTGCGCCCGCGCGATGTGGTCGGCAAGACCCGTCGCCGGCTGGCCTCCGAGTTGATCGGCGAGCTCGTCGTCATCGACAAAAAGATCAAGATCGCGAAACAGGAGCTCACCGACCTGGTCAACAGCACTGGAAGTCGGCTGATGGACCTGACCGGCATCGGGCCGTCCGGCGCGGCCCGCCTGCTCGGCGACATCGGCGACATTGCCCGGTTCGCCAGCCGCGCCCACTTCGCCTCATGGAACGGCACGGCGCCGATCGACGCCTCGTCCGGCGACCAGCAACGCCATCGTCTGTCTCGTGCCGGGAACCGGCGCATCAACCGGGCACTGCACATCATGGCCATCGTCCAGCTGCGCCGTGACACCGAAGGGCGCCGCTACTACCGGCGCAGACTGGCTGCGGGCAAGACCCCGACGGAGGCCCTACGGGCACTCAAGCGGCGTCTGTCCGACATCGTCTACCGGCAGATGGTCGCCGACACCAAGCAGCTCGGGACGGGTCCGGGAGGACACGTGGGGGCGACTCTGCAATCCAGCGCGGCCGACCTGAACCCCGAGATCGACACTTCGGAAAAGTCACTTCCCGGACCCGCCGAACCCCAGCCTAGAACACCCCTCTTGATCATCACTTGACACAGAGGGGTGCCAGAT
>NZ_JBAKHT010000059.1:0-1402 GCF_036906755.1 Micromonospora sp. CPCC 206171
AAGAACGAGGACGTGAAGTTCGTCGACGTACGTTTCTGTGACCTGCCCGGCGTGATGCAGCACTTCAACATCCCGGTCGAGTCCTTCGACGACAGCGTCTTCACCGACGGCCTCGCGTTCGACGGCTCGTCGATCCGCGGCTTCCAGGCGATCCACGAGTCGGACATGCTCCTGCTCCCGGACGTCGCGACCGCCTTCATCGACCCGTTCCGCGCGCAGAAGACCCTCGCGCTGAACTTCTTCATCCACGACCCGTTCACCCGCGAGGCGTACTCCCGGGACCCGCGCAACGTGGCGAAGAAGGCCGAGGCGTTCCTGGCGGCCAGCGGCATCGCCGACACCGCCTACTTCGGCGCCGAGGCCGAGTTCTACATCTTCGACTCGATCCGCCACGAAACCTCCGCCCACCAGTCGTTCTACTACATCGACTCGATCGAGGGCGCCTGGAACTCCGGCCGCGAGGAAGAGGGCGGCAACCGCGGCTACAAGACCGCCTACAAGGGCGGCTACTTCCCCGTACCCCCGGTGGACCACTACGCCGACCTGCGCGACCGCATCGTGCGCCGCCTCGTCGACGGCGGGTTCACCGTCGAGCGCTCGCACCACGAGGTGGGCACCGCCGGCCAGTCGGAGATCAACTACAAGTTCTCCACCCTGCTGCACGCCGGTGACCAACTCCAACTCTTCAAGTACCTCGTGAAGAACGAGGCCTGGGCCGCCGGCAAGACCGCCACCTTCATGCCCAAGCCCCTCTTCGGCGACAACGGCTCCGGCATGCACACCCACCAGAGCCTCTGGCTGGGCGGCGAACCGCTGTTCTACGACGAGACCGGCTACGCCGGCCTGTCCGACACCGCCCGCTGGTACATCGGTGGCCTGCTGCACCACGCCCCGTCCCTGCTGGCCTTCACCAACCCCACCGTCAACTCCTACCGCCGGCTCGTGCCCGGCTTCGAGGCGCCGGTCAACCTGGTCTACTCCCAGCGCAACCGCTCCGCCTGCACCCGCATCCCGGTCACCGGCAGCAACCCCAAGGCCAAGCGCGTCGAGTTCCGGGTCCCCGACCCGTCCAGCAACCCCTACCTCGCCTTCTCCGCGATGATGATGGCCGGCCTGGACGGCATCAAGAACAAGATCGAACCCCCGGCGCCCATCGACAAGGACCTCTACGACCTGCCCCCGGAGGAATGGGGCGACGTCAAGCAGGTCCCCGGCTCACTGCCCGAGGTGCTCAACGCCCTCGAAGCCGACCACGACTACCTGCTCGACGGCGGCGTCTTCACCCCCGACCTCATCTCCACCTGGGTCGCCTGGAAACGCGCCAACGAGGTCGACCCGGTCCGCCTGCGCCCCACCCCGCACGAGTTCGCCATGTACTTCGACTGCTGAGCAGTCGACCGAC
>NZ_JBAKHT010000060.1:0-1372 GCF_036906755.1 Micromonospora sp. CPCC 206171
CGACCAGCCGCCCGTCAGGCACCACAGGGCGATGACCGGGTCGCAGATGGCGCAGCCGTGCGAGGAGCCGGGCACGAACGGGATGATCGGGGCTCCCTTCAGGTGGTGCAGGACATCCCAGGCGGTGTGCAGCAGCCAGCCGACGCCGATCCATGTCCAGGACCTCAGTCCTCGCCATGCGACGTAGACCATCAGGGCGACGAAGGGGAACTCCCATGCCCCGAGACCACCGCCGCTGAGGTACGCCGCTCCGGCACCGCCCACCATGATTGCGTTGACGTGGCGGCGGTGCGGCTCGCGGATCAGCGCGTTGAGGCCCACGTACAGGGCGCCGATGAGCAGGGGCACGAGGATGGTCATGGCGGTCGAATCTAGGGCCGGGTCGGTGTCCCTGACAGGGGGTGGCGAGCCGACGGTCGACGGATTCGCGCCAGGATGGTTCCCATGCACGATGTGGTGGTACTCGCCTACGACGGTGTCGTCCCGTTCGACCTGTCCGTGCCGGTGGAGGTGTTCGGTCGGGTGCGGCTGGCCGACGGCCGTCCGGCCTACCGGGTCCGCGTCTGTGCGGCCACGGCCGAGGTACGCGCCGGCGCGGTCGGCCTTCGGGCGCCGCACGATCTCACTGCGCTGGCCGAGGCCGACACGGTCGTCGTACCGGGAATGGCCGACCTCGACGAGGCGGTGGACGTCGAGATACTGGAAGCTCTTTCCGCCACTGCGGCCCGGCTGGTGTCGATCTGCACGGGGGCTTTTCTGCTGGCGGCTGCCGGGCGGCTCGACGGTCGCCGGGCCACCACCCACTGGGCCGCCGCGGCCGAGCTCGCCCGCCGCTGTCCCGACGTCACCGTCGACCCCGACGTGCTGTTCGTCGAGGACGGTCCCGTGCTCACCTCCGCGGGCGCGGCGGCCGGACTCGACCTGTGCCTGCACATCGTGCGCCGCGACCACGGCGCCGCGATCGCGGCCGAGACCGCGCGGAGCTGTGTCATGCCGCTGGAGCGCGCGGGCGGCCAGGCACAGTTCATCGCGCACGAGCCGCCCCCGCCGGCCGAGAACGGTCTGCAACCGCTGATGGCCTGGCTGACCGACAACCTGCATCGTCCGCTCACCCTGGCCGACATCGCCGCGCACGCCGCGATGAGCACCCGCTCCCTCAGCCGGCATTTCCGATACCAGACCGGCACCACGCCCCTGCGGTGGCTGAACCGGCAGCGGATCCGCCGCGCGCAGCAACTGCTGGAACGCACCGACCAGCCAGTGAAACGAATCGGAATGCTGGTCGGCTTCGCCTCACCGACGGCCTTCCGTGAGTCCTTCCGTCAGGTCGTCGGCGTACCGCCCCGGGTCTACCGCGCCGCGTTTCCACCCG
>NZ_JBAKHT010000061.1:0-1335 GCF_036906755.1 Micromonospora sp. CPCC 206171
GCCATCCCGATGCTCCTATGGAGGTCAAGGGGTGAGGGCGGTGAAGTCGGCGCGTAGGGCGGTGTAGACGTCGCGGACGATGTAGCGCTTGAGGCAGCGGAGGATCTCCTGCTTGCTGAGGCCTTCGGTGATGCGGCGTTGCAGGTAGGCGCGTGTGCGCTGGTCGTAGCGCATGCGGCAGAGCGCGATGGTGTGTAGGGCGTGGTGGGCGCCGCGGTCGCCTCCGCGGTGGAGGCGGTGGCGGCGCACCCGTCCTGAGCTCGCGGGGATGGGGGCGGCGCCGCAGAGGTGGGCCAGAGCCGCTTCGGAGTGCAGCCGGTCGGGGTTGTCGCCGGCGGTGGTCAGCAGCTGCGCGGCGACATCGGGGCCGACGCCGAACAGGGCCATGGTGCGGGGTGCCGCTTTCCGGACGATGGGTGTCACCTGGCGGTCGAGAGCGGTGATCTCCTCGGTGAGGGCGGTGACCCGGCGGGCGAGCCCGACCAGGGCTGCGGCGGTGGCGTGCTCCGGTTCGTGAAGTCTGGCCGGGTCGTAGGCCAGCGTGGCGCAGCGGCTGACCAGCACGGCGGCGCTGGCCCTGGTCAGGTGGGCTCGCAGGCGTTCGGGGGCGGCGGCGACCAGGCCGCGCATCTGATTCAGGGCGGCGGTGCGGGCCTTGACCGCTCCTCGGCGGGCGACCCTGAGGGCGCGGATCGCCTCGACCGGTCCGGTGCGGGTCTTCGGGGTGCCCATGGCGGTGCCGGCGAGGGTGGCGCGGGCGGCGGTGATCGCGTCGATCGGGTCGGACTTGCCCTGGTTGCGGCGGGCGCGGCGGTCCGGCCGGTCCACCTCCCTGATGGCGATCTTCTTGCTGGTCAGATAGCGGGCCAGGCCGGCCCCGTAGCTGCCGGTGCCCTCCACGCCCACGGCGGTTACCCGCCCGAAGGAACGCATCCAGGCCAGCAGATCCGCGTAGCCGGCGGTGGTCGCGGGGAACTCGGCGTCGGCCACGAGCCCGCCGGTGCTATCGATGATCGCGGCGTGGTGGGTGTCGCGGTGGGTGTCGACACCACCGATGAGAGATCGCTTCTTGGCTGCCATGCTGGCGTGGTCCGCCTTTCTCGGTCGCGTCGAGAATCTGTGGACACGTCACCGGTCAGGCGATGCGGACAACACAGTGGTGGGCGCCTCTCGCACAGGCTCCTATCAGGTCACGACGCCTGACCGGTGACATGCAGCTGCCGGGGCCACCGAGCTGGCCGACGAATCGGGATGAGGACAGCAACCGTCGGTCTGCCGGTGAGTCAGACCAACCCGGCGACCCACCCCACCATCCTCACTGTCTGCCGCCGACCC
>NZ_JBAKHT010000062.1:0-1271 GCF_036906755.1 Micromonospora sp. CPCC 206171
GTAGCGGGCGTGACCCATCGTCTGACTGGCCTTTGTGCCTTCGGCCGGACTTGTCCGCCTGCTGCTGCCGGCGCCGGCCCGGCGGGAGACGTTTGGCCTGATCAGGAGCTTGACCGCCAGTTAGCGGCTGGCGTGTCTCATCACAGTCCTGCCATCTCCGCACCGGACCGGACCCTTGCGTCCCCACGGTGAGGAGAGAACGCATGTCCATGCTGGCAGAACTGGTCGAGGTCGTCATCGGCATCGACACGCACAAGGACACCCACACCGCCGCGGTCCTCGATACCCGCACCGGCGGGGTGCTGGCCCGAGCCACGGTGAGCACCGACCCGGACGGCTACGCCGAACTGGTGGCCCTGGCCGAGCAACACTCGGGGCTGCGCGCCTGGGCGCTGGAAGGCTCCGGTGGCTACGGCGCCGGCTTGGCCCGGCACTTGGCCGACGCCGGTGAACTGGTCGTCGAACTGGACCGACCGCTGCGCCCGGCCCGCCGCGCCGGGGCGAAGTCCGACCCGATCGACGCCGAACGCGCTGCCCGCGATGCCCTGGCCCGCACCCGACTGGCGCAGCCCAAGACCGGCGCGCAACGGGCGGCTTTGCAGGCACGGCTGACCGCCCGCCGCGCAGCCGTGGAAGCCAGCTCCGACGCCCAGCGGCAGCTGCACGCGTTGGTGATCACCGCCCCCGAGGTGGTGCGGGCCCGGTTCCGCGGCCAGAGCACTCGAGTCATGCTCACCACCGCCACGCGGCTGCGCCCCACTGCCAACGCCGATGTCGACGTGTTCACCTGCTTGACCGTGTTGCGGCAGTTGGGCCGCCGCGTCCGCTTCCTGCAAGCCGAAGCCGCCGAGCACGAGACAGCGATCCGCGCGATCGTGCGGTCCTGGCGCCCCGACCTGCTCAACCTGCCCGGGGTCGGCCCGATCGTCGCCGCCACCGTGCTGACCGCCTGGTCCCACCCCGGCCGCTGCCGCGACGACGCCGCCTTCGCCATGCTCGCCGGCACCGCACCCATCCCCGCCTCGTCCGGCAAGACCGTCCGCTACCGGCTCAACCGCTGCGGCGACCGGCAACTCAACCGCGCCCTGCACACCGTCGCCCTATGCCGACTGCAACGCGACCCCCGCACCCGCGCCTACGCCGACCGCCGCCGCACCCAAGGCAAAACCGACCGCGAGATCAAACGCTGCCTCAAGCGCTACATCGCCCGAGAGCTCTACCGACGCCTCGAAACCCCACCCCAACCACTTGACGCGGCATAGGAGCGTCCG
>NZ_JBAKHT010000063.1:0-1254 GCF_036906755.1 Micromonospora sp. CPCC 206171
GGGACCGCCCCGGGTTTGGTTGACTCGCGGGGTTGAGTGGTTCAGGCCGCGTGTGCGGGCCTGTTGATTGTCTCAAACTCGATTGGGGTGAGCCGTCCGAGGCGTCGTTGCCGTCGGCGGCGGTGGTAGGTGCGTTCGATCCAGGTCACGATCGCCAGGCGCAGGTCGTGGCGGGTGTGCCAGCGTTGCCGGTCCAGGACATTGCGCTGCAGCAGGGCGAAGAACGATTCCATCGCGGCGTTGTCGCCGCAGGCGCCGACACGGCCCATCGAGCCGATCAATCCGTTGCGGCGCAGCGCTTTCACGAACTTTCGTGACCGGAACTGACTGCCGCGATCGGAGTGCACAATCGTGTCCGCCGGGCTGCGCAGCCGGACAGCGTTCGACAGCGCCGCCACGGCCAGCGACGCCTTCATCCGCGAGTCGATGGAGTAGCCGACGATCCGGCCGGAGTACACGTCCTTGATCGCGCACAGGTACAGCTTGCCCTCGGCGGTCGGGTGTTCGGTGATGTCGGTCAGCCACAGCCGGTCAGGGGCGTCGGCGGTGAACCGGCGTTGCACCAGGTCGTCGTGCACCGGCGGCCCGGCCCGCCGGGTCAGGCCCTTGCGCTTGGCGAACACCGACCAAATCCGCTGCTGTGAGCAGAGCCTGGCCACCCGGTTCGCGCCGGCGGTGATCCCGTGGGCGGGTAGTTCGTCGGCGATGAACCGGTATCCGAACGCCGGATCATCGGCGTGGATGTCCAGGGCGGCGTTGATCAGGTGGGCGTCGTCGAAGTCCCGCTGGGAGACGGGGTTCTTCTTCCACGCGTAGTAGGCCTGCTTGCTGAAGCCCAGCACCCGGCAGGTCACCGCGACGGGGATTCCGTCCGCGGCCAGGTCACTGACCAGCGGGTAGGTCATTTTGGGGCGATCTCCTTGGCGAAGAACGCCGCCGCCCGGCGCAGGATCTCGTTCTCCTGCTCCAGGAGCTTGTTGCGCTTGCGCAGCTCCCTCAGCTCGGCGGACTCACTGCTGGTGGTGCCGGGGCGGACCCCGTCCTCGATGTCGGCGAGCTTGAGCCAGCGGTGCAGGCACGACTCGGAGATCCCGAAGTCCTTCGCGATCTGCGCCAGCGGCGCCTCGCCCTTGCGGGCGACCGCGACCACGTCACGACGGAACTCCGGCGGGAACGCTTTCGGCATGACAGACATCCTTCCAGCGAGGAACGCATCCTCACAGGTCAGGAGTCAACCGAACCGGGGGCAGTCCC
>NZ_JBAKHT010000064.1:0-1202 GCF_036906755.1 Micromonospora sp. CPCC 206171
CTAGTGCCCCGTCATGCAGCCTTGAACGGGTAATCCGGGTGGCGGATCTTGGAGCCGGCGGCGAATCCGGATTTCGGTTTGGCGCGCTGGTTGCGCCAGCGGATGTAGTCGCCGATAGACGCGTCCTGTTCGGCGTGGGTGCGGTGGTCGGTGCCGTTGAGAGCGAAGTAGCGTATGGCGGCGAACTCGGCCTCGATCCAGTTCAGCCAGGACGCGTAGGTCGGCAGGAACACCAGTTCCACCTGGTTGGCGGCGCACCAGGCGCGGACCTCGGGGTGCTTGTGCGGGGAGAAGTTGTCCAGGATCAGGTAGAGGCGCTGGTCGGGCCAGCGGCGGCGCAGCGTCTTGAGGAAGGCCAGGAACTCGCGCCAGCGTTTGCGGTCACGGATGCGGTAATGCAGCTTGCCGGTGGCCAGGTCGAGGGCGGCGATCATGTGCCGCACACCCTGGTCGCGGGTGTAGGTGGCACGCAGTCGCACCGGCTGGCCCTGGGATCGCCACGCGCGGCCAGGGCGGGGTTGCAGGTTCAGCGGCCCGAACTCGTCGACACAGATCACCCGACCCTCGGTGGGCGGGTGGTCGTAGAGGTCCAGGATCCGGCGCATCTTCGCGGTGAAGTCAGGGTCGGTGCTGGCCTTCCACGTCTTGGTGGCCTGCCACGACACCCCGCGCTCGTGCAGGATCCGCCGGACTGTCTCGACGCTGATCGCCGTGACGTAGCCAGCCTCAATCAGGTAGTCGCGCAGCTTCGACAGTGACCAGCAGGAGAACGGTTTGCCGAGGAAGCGGGGGTCGCACCGGGCGATGACGCAGATCCAGTCGCGGATCTGCTCATCGATCCGTCTCGGTGCGCCCCCGCTCCATTTTGGGTCCAATGCGTCGAACCCCCGATCGTTGAAGGCGTGGATCACGTCGCGGACGTAGTCCTCGCTGGTCTTGAGCAGGTGGGCGATGTCCGGCGCCGGCTGTCCCTGGGCCGACATCAACACCACGATCGCCCGGCGCAGCTTCACCGGATCCTTCGCCGTCCGACCGATGCGCTGCAACCGCTGACCCTCGGCCATCGACACCTGCCGGACGAACACCTCCGGACGCCTGCCCACCGGCCACCACCTCCCACCGTGAACGATGAGAGACAGACTGCCGGACGAATCCTCAGAACCGACGGATTACACGATCAACGTTCGAAGACGAGGCACTAG
>NZ_JBAKHT010000065.1:0-1076 GCF_036906755.1 Micromonospora sp. CPCC 206171
GGGATTCGAACCCGCGACCCTCACCTTGGCAAGGTGATGCGCTACCAGCTGCGCTACGTCCGCTTGTCTCCGGCGTTCCCGGTGACGGATGAGAACTTTAGCCGAGGCTCGGAGGAGTTGCCAACTCGGGGGTGCCCTCGGCGCGTCCCTGGCGGGTTGCGGGGCGTGAGCGGGGACACTCCCCTAAAGCTTCCTAGGAGACTGGGTGGGGTGGTCGAAGGGCTTTCGGGAGGTCAGCCGAAGGGCCAGGTCGGGGCGACGCGACGCGCCGGAGAAGAGCTGTCCGGGTTCCGACTGTGGCACGCCCGGCCGACCGGCTCGGTAACGCGCTGTGCTCATATCGATGGGTTAACGTAACCGCGTGACGAGACGTGCCGCCGATGTCCGCCTGGATTCCCTGCTGCGTACAGCCTGCGACGTGATCGTCGAGCGCGGACTCGCCAACACCCGGACGGCCGACGTGGCGCAGGCCGCCGGGGTCAGCCAGGCGCTGGTCTTCTACCACTTCGCCACCAAGGAGCGCCTGCTGGCACAGGCCTTCGCGTACGCGGTGGAGCAGGACCTGGCCCGGCTGGACGTGGTGATCCGTTCCTCCGCCCCACCGCTGACCAAGCTGCGCAAGCTGCTGCGCCTCTACACCCCGCCGGGGCGGTCGATCTCCTGGTCCATGTGGATCGACGGCTGGGCCGAGTCGCTGCGCACCCCGGAGTTGGAGAAGGTCTCCCGCCGGCTCGACCTGCGGTGGCGGCAGGACCTCGCCGCGGTGATCGCCGACGGGGTGACCGACGGCACCTTCGTCTGCGCCGACCCGATGGCCGCCGCCTGGCGGATCAACGCGGTGATGGACGGGCTGGCGGTCCAGCTCGCGGTGCACGAGCGGGTGATCACCCGGCGGCAGTTCGCCGACTGGATCCGGCTGATCACCGCCCGGGAGCTGGGCCTCGACCCCGCCCAGCTCGACTGACTGTGAGCATGGCGGGGTCGGCTCAGTGGTGGTGAGCTGATAGCTGGCAGTAGCGGGCGTGACCCATCGTCTGACTGGCCTTTGTGCCTTCGGCCGGACTTGTCCGCCTGCT
>NZ_JBAKHT010000066.1:0-953 GCF_036906755.1 Micromonospora sp. CPCC 206171
GCCGACGGTGGTGCGTTGCTGGTCGAGCGCGGCGGTAGCGCGCACCTGAAGAAGGTCACGCTGACCCGCAACAACGCCGAGGGCAACGGCGGCGCCATCGCCAACTTCGGCCGGGTCGACCTCGAGGACAGCGAGGTGGAGAACAACCACGCCCAGGAGAACGGCGGCGGCATCTTCAACCTCGGCGTCCTCAAGGTCACCGGAACCTCCGACCACAAGGACTGGTTCTCCAACGACAAGGGCGAGTCCGCCCGCGACGAGGACAAGGACCACAGGGACAAGGACAAGGGCGAGTCCGGCCGCGGCGACGAGCGCGACGACAAGGACAAGGACAAGGACAAGGGCGAGTCCGCCCGGGACAAGGACAAGGACCGGCACGACGACGACAGGGACAGGGACTGGTCCTCCCAGGGTCAGGGTGGCTCTGCCGACGGTCGGGATGAGCACGCCGACCGCAAGGGTCACGAGTCCCGCATCGCCAACAACACCGCCGGCAAGAACGGCGGCGGCATCGCCAACGGCCGCGACAAGGACAAGGACCACGACAAGGACCACGACAAGGACCACGGCAAGGACCACGGCAAGGACAAGGAACACGGCAAGGACAACAACTCCTGGCCGCGCTTCCAGGGCCGCGACGAGGCCGGCACCGTGGAGATCTTCAAGACCACCATCGAGGGCAACAAGGCCGACGAAAACGGCGGCGGCGTGTTCAGCTCCGGCGGCTTCGTCAAGATCGTCCTGTCCACCATCAAGGACAACACCGCCTGCGAGAACGGCGGCGGCATCTACGCCAAGGACACCACCCTCGACCTCGACAAGGTCACCGTCGCCAAGAACCACGCCAGCAAGGACGGCGGCGGCATCTACAACGTCAGCGACGAACACCGCAACGACAAGGACCACAACGACCGCAACGACGGCAACAACGGCCCGAACGGCAACAACGGCAA
>NZ_JBAKHT010000067.1:0-941 GCF_036906755.1 Micromonospora sp. CPCC 206171
TGGTGGGTCAGGCGGTGGCGGAGTAGCCGCGGGTGGCGATCCAGTCGGCGAGGTTGTCGACGCTGATGCGGTAGGAGGCCTGGTCGGGGTTGGCGGAGTCGGCGATGGTGACGGTGTTGCCGCCGTCGCGGTAGCCGATGACGCTGATGTAGTGCCCGCCTTCGAAGGAGTGGGTGGTGCCGTCGGTGTCGGTGGCGGTGCCGGCGATGTTGGCGACCACGGCGCGGCCGTCGTCGATGGTGCGGACGATGTCGGTGCGCAGGGTGTCGGTCTGCTTGCGGTCGGCCTTGCTGTCGCGGATCTCCACCGACCGGTAGGCGTCCTTCTTGCCGGTTTCCTTGTTCAGCACGGGGGTGATGTCGTTGATGCTGTTGGTGCCGGCCTCGGTGGTGCCCATCTGCTTGGCCATGGCGTCGACGTCGATGTTCTTGCCCTGCACGGACAGGGCGTTGCGGGTCGCGGCGGGGCCGCAGTAGTAGAAGTTCGGCTGCGCCTCGTAGCGCACGTTGAGTTCCCGCTCGCCGTGCGACTTGCGGTCGGTGCTCACCGACGCGGCGCGCGTGCCCTCGTGGGTGGGGGCGGCGTGCGCGGCCAGGGCCGGGCCGGCGATCCCACCGGCGGTCGCGGCGACACCGGCGAAGGTCAGGGCGGTCTTACGGATCAGATCGGTACGCATCAGGGTGCACCTTTCGATCGGGGGACACGCGCACACCGCCGGGGGACGGCACAGCACGCGAAAAGGAAAGTCAAAGAAGAGGATCTGCCCGGCGGCCGCACAAGGGGCCTCTGCTCGGGGGTCCAGGGGGATGTAACCAGCCCGGCGGGCTGCGCATTCCACAAGCCCGGGGGCCTGCTCGGGATGGTGCCGGGGGATGTAACCAACCGGGGTGGGCCGGCATTCCGCCGGGCCCGACTCTCCGGTCCACCCGTCCGGGCCGGGG
>NZ_JBAKHT010000068.1:0-870 GCF_036906755.1 Micromonospora sp. CPCC 206171
GATGTCGAGTCTCAGGACCTGCGTGACAGATCAGTCTCGGGACGTGGGTGACACGTCCGGCTAGACGATCTTGTAGTTAGTTATGGGCTCTCGCCAGGGGTCCGTCAAGTGGTGTGCTCGTCGCACTCGGCTTCGAACTCTGCGTGGCGTCGTTCCAGGTATCCCGGCCAGTCGGCTCGCGCGGCGATGACGTCGTCGACGGTGAGTTTGATGACGGCGCAGAAGCCGATGGAGCAGGCTCGGGGAGAGCTGGCGTCGATGAGGGAGACGCCGTGGATCTGGTCGCCGTCGTTATAGAGGCAGAGGACGGGGTGGAAGTGGCAGTCCTCGTAGATCTCGCCGGGCTTGATGTCGGCGGCCTGATCCTGGGTCACGGGGGTCATTGTGCAGGTCATGGCTGTGGGGGTGATCCGAGGACTTGCGGTTGCGCGGGGGTTCGGGTTTGCGGGCCTTGAACCTGGCGATGTCCTTGGCGGTGGTGCGAGTGACTTCGGTGACGAGTTGGTCGCCGTCGTGGACGCGGAAGGTGGTGTCGGCGGCTTCGACGGTGAGGGTTGCTCCGGCGTGCGCGATGCCGACGTGGATGCGCTGGCCGGCGATGACGAGGGATCCGCGGCTGCTGACACGTCGTTCAACCCGCACCGGTTCGGGTGCCGGGGTCGGTGGGGGTCCGGCGGGGCGGGCGTCGCGAATGGTGGCGATCTCGGCGGCGCTCAGGGGGTTGGGCAGGCTGCGCAGCAGGACGCCGCCGGCGGTGATCTGCATGAGGCCGCGGTCGAGTCGGAGGGTGACCCGTTGTCCGGCGAAGTGGTAGCCGACGGGGTGCTGCCGTCCGGCGAGGCCGATCAGGCCGGTGGCGTTGACGAGCCG
>NZ_JBAKHT010000069.1:0-849 GCF_036906755.1 Micromonospora sp. CPCC 206171
CGGAAGCCACCCTCACGGGGCGCCCCGCCGTCGCGGCGGAAGCCACCCTCACGGCGCTCACCGCCACGGGTGTCGCCGTCGCGGCGGAAGCCACCCTCGCGGGGACCGGAACGGAAGCCACCCTCCCGGCGGTCACCGCCGGCGAAGCCACCTTCGCGGCGCTCACCACCACGGAAACCGCCAGCGCGCGGCGCCTCGCCGTCGCGGCGGAAGCCACCCTCACGACGGTCACCGCCGCGGAAGCCACCCTCACGCGGCGCCCCGCCGTCGCGACGGAAACCGCCCTCACGGCGCTCACCGCCACGGGTGTCAGCATCGCGGCGGAAGCCACCCTCGCGGGGACCGGAGCGGAAGCCGCCCTCCCGGCGGTCACCACCGCGGAAGCCGCCGCTGCGGGGGGCGTCGCCGTCGCGGCGGAAGCCGCCCTCACGACGGTCACCGCTCGGCGCGTCGCCGTCACGGCGGAAGCCACCCTCGCGGGGACCGGAGCGGAAGCCGCCCTCGCGGCGATCACCGCCGCGGAAGCCGCCGTCACGGCCGCCGCGGTCGGCGCCGGAGCCGCCCCGCTGGCCGCCTCGGTCGTCTCGGTCTCCCCGGTACGGGGGACGGTCGTCCCGACGCGGGCTCGCGCCTCGCCCTTCGGGGCGGTCGGCGCGATCCTGGTAACGGCGCGGACGATCTCCGCCCTGCGGTTCTGAACTCACAGGTACATCCTTCCTCATTGCGCCATCAGTGGCGCTACGCAGTCGAGGGCCGACCCGGATGGGGCGGCCCTCGACTGGAAGATTGTCCGGCGGTGTCCTACTCTCCCACACCCTCCCGAGTGCAGTACCATCGGCGCTGGAGGGC
>NZ_JBAKHT010000070.1:0-817 GCF_036906755.1 Micromonospora sp. CPCC 206171
GTTCGGGGCGCCCGAAGAGGTGCTGACGGACAACGGCAAGCAGTTCACCGCCCGGTTCGGCCGCGGTGGCGGCGAGGTGATGTTCGACCGGATCTGCCGGGAGAACGGCATCACCCACCGACTGACCAAGCCCCGCTCACCCACCACCACCGGCAAGGTCGAGCGGTTCCACCAGACCCTGCAACGCGAACTGCTCGACGACGTCGAAGTCTGGGCCGACCCGCAGGAAGCCCAAGCAGCGATCGACGTCTTCCGCCACGAATACAACATCGAACGGCCTCACCAGTCCCTTGGGATGGCGTTCCCGGCCGACCGGTTCACCGCTTGCCCGGCCGAGGAACAGCTGCCGCTGCGGCTTCCACCCACGCTGGCGACCACGATCCCCACACCCCGCCGGCCGCTGTCGACACCCCCGCCGACGCCTCCACCGTCCGCCGTCCTATCAGCGCCTGTGTCCACCGGCGGGGATGTCGGCCTGGCCGTGGAGGTCACCCGCCTCGTTCCCGCCTCGGGCAACCTCACCGTCTGCGGGCAACAGTTCTGGCTCAGCCCCACCCGAGCCGGACTACCGGTCACTCTCTGGGCCGACACCACCGTCGTCCACCTGCTCATCGACGGCGTCCGGCTCAAGACCGTGCCGTCCCGGCTCACTCCCGCTCACCTGCGCCAGCTCCTCGCCGACGACGGCCAACCTGCCGGACCGCCACCGATCGCCACCGGACCCGCCGAGGCCGGCGCCCCGATCGAGGTCGAGCGGCTCGTCAACGCCACCGGCCTGATCGGCCTCGCCGGACGGCAGCACCCCGTCGGCTACCAC
>NZ_JBAKHT010000071.1:0-735 GCF_036906755.1 Micromonospora sp. CPCC 206171
GGGTTGGGGCACGGTCGAGCAGATCACCGACCCCGAGTACTCGACCAAGGCGTTCCTCAAGGGTCTCAAGCAGGTCGACGGGTGGCAGGACATGCCGCTGACCAAGGCCGCCCAGACCGTGCAGGTCTCGGCCTACCCGGACCACTACGCCCAGTGGGAGCAGCAGGCCGCCGACCTCGTCGCCAAGCACTGGAACAACTGACACCGTGAACGACACGCTGGCCGGCACCCCGAACAGGGGTGCCGGCCAGCGGCGTCTCTCCCCGCAGGGGTCGACCTGGCGGCGAGGCGGTTCGTGGACATTTGTTGTCGCTCTGGCGACAACAAATGTCCACGATCGCCCGAGCGCGGCGCAGTGGGCAGCGGTGCGACGACAGGTCAAGGTCAGTGCGGTGATCGGCGACGTGGCCAGGGTGCACGCCGGTCGTGGGTGTGTGGCGGTGAGGGCCGTGTGGCGGCCGCCCACGACGGGGTGTGGCCCGCCGTGACCGGCGCAGGAATCAAGCCTGACCGCCCGGAGCCGGGCACGGCGGGCCACCACACCCCGCCCACCGACCACCGCAACCCACACACCGACAGCGAGAAAGACGGGCGCGGACCAGCAGCCACAGGGGAAGAACGACCGAAGCCCCGGCTCATCAGCCGGGGCTCCGTACGTCGGGCAAATGCCTGGTGGGCGATACTGGGTTTGAACCAGTGACCTCTTCCGTGTCAAGGAAGCGCGCTCCCACTGCG
>NZ_JBAKHT010000072.1:0-718 GCF_036906755.1 Micromonospora sp. CPCC 206171
GTCGTCACACGGCACCTCCCGCACCCGCCCGTGCTCGTCACGATCCCGGTCCTTGTCCCGGTCCTTGTCCCGGTCCCGGTCCCGGTCCCGGTCCCGGTCCTCGCCCCGGGCGTCGTCCTTGGTGAGCTGCTGGGCGGTCGACCACTTCACATCGGCGAGCCGGTGGGAGCCGGTGACCCCGGTGGTCGCGTAGGCCACACCCGCGAGGCTGACCGCTCCCGTCAGGCCCATGACGCCGGTGGCGAGCCAGAGCCGACGACGACGGAACGGGGAGGCCGTCTCACGGGTGGCGTCATCGTTATTGCGAAGGTAGTTGGACATCAGAGCTCTCTGCCCTCTCCTTGTACCCGACAAGGTCGCTTCGCGACGGCGAGGCGGCCTTCGCTACAAATCGGTTGTAGCTGCTGAACAACAACGTATGAGAACCTTCTTCACCTCGTGGGCTTATACGAAAAAAGCCCACATTAGGTATGTGGGCGGCGCAGCCGACAGCAGGGCGGACGGCGGTGCAGCAGAGGTGTCAGCGGTGGCGAAGGACGTCGCGGAGGGCGAAAGCGCGTGACGGACGCCGGGCCCTCGGGGGTGATGCGTCCCGGTAGGGGTGGGGAGTCCCTTCCCGCCGAGGCGGGAAGGGACTCCCTGGTCGTGCGTCGGCTCAGTTGAAGCAGTCCTTGACGGTGCCGGCGCAGTTGGTGGGGTCGTTGTTGGTGACGGTGGA
>NZ_JBAKHT010000073.1:0-711 GCF_036906755.1 Micromonospora sp. CPCC 206171
CTGTCCGGTCTCGGGACCTGCGTGACACATCGGTATCAGGACCTGCGTGACACTCCGCTGAGTGTTGGTGGAGATGAGCGTGATGGAGCAGCGGTATCGAGCCGTCCAGGACGTGCTTGCCGGATCGACGGTCACGGACGTGGCCGAACGGTTTCGAGTCTCCCGCCAGGCCGTGCATCGCTGGCTCGCCTGGTATCAGGACGAGGGCCTGGAAGGGCTGGCCGACCGGTCCAGCCGGCCGCGGTCGTCCCCCGGGCAGACCCCGCCGGAGGTGGAGGCGCTGATCTGTGAGCTGCGCAGAAACCACCCTCGCTGGGGTGCCCGTCGCCTGGTCTATGAGCTCGGCCGCCGTGACTGCCCCGGCCCGATCCCGTCGCGGATCACCGTGCACCGGGTCCTGATCCGGCACGGCCTGATCGACCCGATACCCCGCCGGCGTCGTCGGGAGGACTACCGGCGGTGGGAACGTGGCCGGCCGATGGAACTGTGGCAGCTGGACATCGTCGGCGGCATCCAGCTCGCCGACGGCGGTGAGGCCAAGGTCGTCACCGGCGTCGACGACCACTCCCGCTTCTGCGTCATCGCCGCCGTGGTCCGCCGGGCCACCGGCCGGGCCGTATGCCTCGCCTTCGCCGAGGCCCTGCAACGGTTCGGGGCGCCCGAAGAGGTGCTGACGGACAACGGCAAGCAGTTCACCGCCCGGTTCGGCCG
>NZ_JBAKHT010000074.1:0-688 GCF_036906755.1 Micromonospora sp. CPCC 206171
GGGATTCGAACCCGCGACCCTCACCTTGGCAAGGTGATGCGCTACCAGCTGCGCTACGTCCGCGTGCCGCCCGGTCTCCCCGGCGACGGGTTGAACTCTACCCGACGGCAAGATCGCCACCCCAGCCGCCCCACCCCGCCCTCTCCACCACCGGTGATTGCGCTGGTCACCCATGGGGTACTGATTCACCTCGACAGCACACCGCATCCCCCTGAAGGAGGCTGTCGTGGGAATCGGAACGAGTATCTTCCTGCTCGCCGCCGGCGCGATCCTGACCTTCGCCCTGGACGCGAGCGTCGGCGGCGTCAACCTGGACGTGATCGGCTGGATCCTGATGGCGGCCGGCCTGCTCGGTCTCATCATGACCACGCTGGTCTGGGGTCGCCGCCGCCAGGTGGTCACCACCACCGACCCGGTCGAGTACCGGCGGGTGGAGGAGCGCCGGGACATCGCTCCGCCGCTGTAGGGCGCGTCTCCACCCGGCCGACGGGGCTGATCGGTCGCGGGCGTACGACGGGGCGCCGGTCACCCACGGGTGGCCGGCGGCTTCGCGTACGGGCCCGAGGAAGGCCGAGGAAACGAAAAGGCTGGTCACCGACGTTCCGGTGACCAGCCTTTTCATTCTGTGGGCGATACTGGGTTTGAACCAGTGACCTCTTCCGTGTCAAGGAAGCGCGCTCCCACTGCG
>NZ_JBAKHT010000075.1:0-515 GCF_036906755.1 Micromonospora sp. CPCC 206171
CTGCCGGTGAGTCAGACCAACCCGGCGACCCACCCCACCATCCTCACTGTCTGCCGCCGACCCACACTCCGTAGAGCGGGCCAGGGCCAGGGCGACAAGCTGGAGCGCCCTACCGGACGGACGACCTTGTCGCCCTGGCCCTGGTCTGCTCGGCTCTGCCTGGGTCGGTGGCTGGCGGGATGGCATCCCACCACCCACGAACCGGAACCGTTCGGCAACTCCATCTCGGAGTCGTCTGGCCCCCGCCGGAGGCATGCCCTTCATTGGCCGGCGCGCCGGCCGATGCCGGCGCTTGCGCCGCCAGCAGGCCGAGCGCGACCGGCGCGGCCCGCTTGCGGGCCGCCTTGATCCTAAAGAGGGGAATTCGGCAGTGCGCGGGCCTCAGCGGTTGTCCTCCGTCGACTGGTGTGCGACACGCGCGTCTGCCAACTGACCTGCGGCATGCGCGCGGATCGCGGCTACCTGTTAGCTGGTGGTACGACCGCAGCCCGGCCAGGCTTGGTCGAGGTGACCGG